>CAJWNO010000007.1 GCA_913044115.1 uncultured Gammaproteobacteria bacterium
TTGAAAAAATGTCTTTACTAGAGAATAATCTAAGGTTACCGTTACATCCACTTTCCGTGGAATACAGGGAAAAAATTTATGAAACTTTCAAAAAAATTTAGTGTCGTCTTAATAGCAATATTTGTCTTGCAAAATTGCACTATACCTGAAAGTAGAAAACAGTATTGTCCTGAGAGCGGTTGTTTTCTAGAAAAAAGAGAGAATCCAAATGAAAGGTATAGTGAAGAAGGAGATAAATTGGATGATAATGGACAGCTTGAGTCATTAGAAGTTTTAGATGAATTCCCATATCCGCCAAAAAGCCCAAGCTTCATAAAAGAGGGTGAAGTTCCAAGGCCAAAAAAGATTTTTTCATCCCAAGGATCTGAAAATGTAGAAGTAAGAAGGTTAGGAGAGATATATTGGATATATATTGAAGCTTTACCATCTAAATCCTGGCCTCTAATCAAAGATTTTCTAGAAGATTCAGAATATGTTCTAGTGAATGATGACCCAACAACTGGAAAAATTACTGCGGAAAAAACAGGACAACTATTTCTAACGCTTGAACATGGAATAAAAAATAACAGTTCCGAGATATATCTTTTAGACAAAGATAATAACAGTTTAGATTTAGATTATTTTGAACAATTAGCCTCATATATCTCTGAAAATTTACCAGGGTATGAAGGTAATTCAATTGCAGCTCAGGGCCTTAATCTAAATAAGAAAGCTAGAATTGTATATGTGCAAAAAGAAATTGGAATTGAATTCAGACTGCCCTTTGATAGAACATGGTCTGCTTTATCTAGGGCTGTGGAAAAAGCGGATTTAAAAATAGCTGATAGAAATAGAGATTTAAAATATATTCAAGTTAAATTAGATGATGAAGAACCTGGATTCTTCAGAAGTTTTTTTCCAAGCCAACAAACTGATGAAGTAGAAGCTGATTATGAGCTTATATTCACAGAATCAATGGGAAATACTATTCTAGAGTTTAAAAAGCTATCCGATATAGAGGTCTCTGTTGATGAGCTAGTCGATATAATAAATGAATCATTATCATGATAAATAAAGGCAATTTACTTTCTGAGGGCAAAGCTAAATCTTTGTTTGAAACCGACCAACAAGAAAAACTCCTTATGGTTTATAGAGACGATACTTCAGCGTTTGATGGTAAGAAAAAAGAGGCACTAAAAGGCAAGGGCGAGATAAACAATAAATTTAACGCTCATATTATGAAATACCTAGAGGACAATGGTATTCAGACACATCACATAGAGACAATTTCAGAAAATGAAAGTCTTGTACGAAGGTTAGATATGTTACCTGTAGAGTGTGTTGTGAGAAACATAGCTACTGGATCTATTTGCAGAAGACTTGGAGTTAAGCAAGGTTTAGTTTTTGAGGAACCACTATTTGAATTCTTTCTAAAAGATGATGATTTAGGAGACCCTCTAATTAATGACAACCATATTATTGCTTTTAAGTGGGGCACTGCAGATGAAATTGAGATCATGAAAGAAAAGACTCTCATTATAAATGGTTTGTTATGTAAGATTTTTTCAGAAGTTGGTCTTACCTTAGTTGATTACAAAGTAGAATTTGGAAGAAGTGGAGGAGATATTATCTTAGGCGATGAGTTTACTCCAGATGGTTGTAGAATTTGGGATAAAGAAACAGGCGAAAGCCTTGATAAAGATAGATTCAGAAAAGACTTAGGCGATGTTGTTGAATCCTATCAAATAGTTGCTCACAAACTTGGAATTAGTATTTAAATATTAGTCTAAGACCCTACATTAACTTATAATTAACTTATGAAAAATAACCTAGTATATTTTGATTATGCAGCTACATGTCCAGTGGACCCACGAGTTGCAGATAAAATGAAAGACTGCCTTTTAATTGATGGAACGTTTGGTAATCCAGCATCCCGTTCGCATGAATTTGGCTGGAAAGCAGATGAAGCAGTCGAAAAAGCAAGATTACATGTAGCAAATCTTGTTAATGCTGATTCAAGAGAAATTGTTTGGACTTCCGGGGCTACAGAGTCTGATAACCTGGCAATTAAAGGCGCAGCTAGATTTTATAAAGACAAAGGCAATCATATAATTACATCAAAAATTGAGCATAAAGCTGTATTAGATCCTTGCAGGCAACTAGAAAGAGAAGGTTTTGAAGTTACTTACTTAGATCCTGACGAAAATGGGGTTATAACTGTTGAAAATATCCAAAAACACGTTAAAGATTCGACAATTCTTCTGTCAATAATGCACATTAATAACGAACTAGGTGCAGTAAATGATATTGAGGCAATTGGAAAATTCACTAGAGAAAATAAAATTATTTTTCATGTTGATGCTGCTCAAAGCACAGGGAAATTACCTATAGATTTATCTAATTTGGAAGTTGATCTGATGTCTTTTTCAGGTCATAAGACATATGGCCCCAAAGGAATAGGAGCTTTATACGTTCGAAGAAAACCAAGAGTAAGGCTAGAAGCTCTTATACATGGTGGTGGGCATGAAAGAGGTTTCAGAGCTGGTACTCTGCCTACTCATCAGATTGTTGGTATGGGAGAAGCCTTTAGAATTGCAGCTGAAGAAATGACTAATGACAATAAAAAAATAGCAGAATTATCCAAGATTTTCTGGAAAGAAATTTCAGGAATCGAGGAAATCTATCTAAATGGTAGTTTTGATAACAAAGTTCCAAATATCACAAATGTAAGTTTTGCTTACATAGAGGGAGAATCGTTAATAATGGCATTGAAAGATGTAGCAGTTTCATCAGGTTCTGCATGCACATCAGCAAGTCTTGAGCCTTCTTATGTTCTTAGAGCCCTCGGAAGAGCTGATGAGCTTGCTCACAGTTCTATTAGATTCTCATTTGGTAGATTTACAACAGAGAAAGAAGTTAAAATGGTGGCCGAGACAACCAAAAAAGTTGTCCATCAATTAAGGGAACTTTCACCTCTTTGGGATATGTTTAAAGATGGTGTAGACCTTGAAAAAGTGGAGTGGGTGACCCATTAATAAGATATGTATTCAAGAAAGGTAATTCAAAAATTCGAAGAAACATTAAATAATCCATCAGCTCACAATGTTGGGCGCATGGATGTTAATGCAAAGAATGTTGGAACTGGCATGGTGGGAGCACCAGCTTGTGGAGATGTTATGAGACTTCAAATAGAAGTTAATGATCAGAATGTGATTACTGATTGCAAGTTTAAAACTTACGGTTGCGGTTCGGCAATTGCATCAAGCCAACAAATGATAGAAATGCTTATTGGAAAAACATTAGAAGAAGCTAAGAACATTAAAGATAGAGAAATTGCTGATCTTTTAGAGTTGCCATCAATCAAAGTGCACTGCAGTGTCCTCGCTGAAGACAGCATTAAAAAGGCAATAGCGGATTATGAATCCAAGAAAGCATAAACCAGAACTTTTAAATTTTACCACCAAAGCCCTTGCGCACTTTAAGCATATGGTTTCAATGCAAGGAAAAGAGAATAAAGTGAAATTAGGTGTGAAAAAAATGGGCTGCAATGGTTATGCTTACTTTTTTGAATTTACCAGCAGGTCAAATAAATCCGATCATAAGATTAAAGTTGATGATATAGAATTTTTTATACCATCTGATTCTGTAGAAATTATTAGAGGCAGCCAAGTAGATTTCACAATCGAAGGTCTCAATCAGGGAGTAAAGTTCATAAATCCAAATGCTAGTGCGGTATGTGGTTGTGGTGAAAGCTTTACTGTTAGAGACGAAGAATTTAACTCTGAACCCGACACGGCTCAAAAAAAAAGCTAAAAATTCTTCCTCATGAAGTTATATGTCCAGATGGACTAACTATCGAAATGAATCCAAATGAGACAATACTTGATGCTTGTTTAAGAAATGGCATAAATCTCGAACATGCCTGCGAAAAGGCTTGTGCTTGTACAACCTGCCACGTAATCGTAAAGGAAGGTTTTGATAGCTTAAATGAAGCATCAGATGATGAAGAAGATCTATTGGATAAGGCATGGGGTCTTGAGTCAAACTCTAGACTTAGTTGCCAAGTATACCCTGTGGATGAAATGACAGTTATAGAGATACCAAAATATACAATTAACCAAGTTTCTGAGTTAACATAACTATGCTTAAGTGGGTAGATACACTAGACATTGCGATTGAATTATCTGAAAGATATCCAGATATAGATCCCCAGTGGATAAACTTCGTAGATTTACGTGAACTCGTTCAAAATTTAGAGGAATTTGACGACGACCCAGAAAAAGTAAACGAGAGAATACTCGAATCTATTCAACAAAATTGGATTAAGGAGAAAGATTAGAATGGAAATGACATTATCAATAATTAAGCCTGATGCAGTGGCTAAAAATGTAATTGGAAAAATCGAACAAAGATTTGAAGATGCAGGATTGAAGATTGTCGCATCTAAGATGATGCATTTAAGTGTCGATCAAGCTAAGGGTTTTTATGCTGAACATGATGGAAAGCCATTTTTTGATGCATTAATTGAATTCATGACATCTGGTCCTGTAGTTGTGCAAGTGCTAGCTGGAGATAATGCAATCATGCTTAATAGAGAATTAATGGGAAATACAAATCCAAAAGAAGCTGATGTTGGAACTATAAGAGCTGATTTTGCTGAATCCATTGATGCTAATGCAGTGCACGGTTCTGATTCTCCTTCAAGCGCCGAAAGAGAGATAAATTACTTCTTTGATAATACAGAGATATTTAGTTAAAGAAATTGGAAGCTTCACCTGTTCAGAGAAAAAAAACGAGAAAAATCTGGGTAGGAGATGTGCCAGTTGGTGGTGGTTCACCAGTCTCTGTGCAGTCAATGACCAATACTGAGACAACCGATGTCTCAGCAACTGTTGATCAAGTTAATGAGTTAGAAGAAGCAGGTGCAGATATTGTCAGGGTTTCTGTGCCTAGTATGGATGCTGCTGAATCTTTTAGAGAAATAAAAAGTAATACTAATATTCCATTAGTTTCAGACATACATTTTGATTATAAGATCGCTCTTCAAGTTCTTAAATATGGTGTTGATTGTGTTCGAATTAATCCAGGAAATATAGGCAATGAACAAAAAATTAAAGAAGTTATTGCTGCAGCAAGAGATATGGATGTCCCTATCAGAATTGGTGTAAACGCTGGATCATTAGAAAAAGATCTACAAAAAAAATATGGTGAACCTAATGCTGATGCTCTAGTTGAATCTGCAATGAGACACGTAAATATCCTTTTAGATAATAATTATGAAAATTTTAAATTAAGTATTAAATCTTCAGATATTTTTATGGCTGTAGAAAGTTATGAGAAGATTTCTGATTTAATAGATCAACCCCTCCATCTTGGAATAACTGAATCGGGTTCTCTAAAGACAGGCACAGTAAAGTCATCAATTGGATTAGGTAGCCTATTAATGAAAGGTATAGGTGATACCGTAAGAGTATCTCTTGCATCAGATCCAGTTGACGAAGTTCATGTTGCATGGGAAATGCTTAAATCCTTGAAAATTAGGTCAAGAGGTGTAAAAATCGTTGCCTGCCCAAGTTGCTCTAGGCAGAATTTTAAAGTTATAAATACGGTTAATAAGCTTGAAAATGAACTTTCTTATTTAAAAGAAGAAGTTACTCTTGCTGTCATCGGCTGTTATGTAAATGGGCCAGGTGAGTCCAAAGTGGCAGATGTTGGTGTTACAGGAGCGTCTCCTAAACACTTAATTTACCTGAACGGAAAGCCAGCATATAAGGTTGAAACTAATGAGCTAGAAAACGCTCTAATTAAAGAAGTTACTAAAATAGCTGAACAAAAAAGAAATACAATATTAAAAGGATGAAAGACTTAAAAACGATAAGAGGAATGCCTGATCTCTATGATTTAGATATAGAGAGGATATCCCGCGTCGAAAATATCTGTATGGAAGTTTTTAAAAGCTTTAATTACCAAGAGTTTAGAACCCCAATAATTGAAAATAAGTCACTTTTTCAAAGGTCTGCAGGTGAAACATCAGATATTGTTCAAAAAGAAGTATATGAATTTGACGATAGAAATGGAGAGACTTTGTGCTTAAGGCCCGAAGGAACAGCTGGTCTAGTAAGAGCCTTAATTACCAACGGTTTATTGAGCGAAGAAATCAAAAAGTATTTTTATTTAGGCCCTATGTTTAGATATGAAAGACCACAAAAAGGAAGAAAAAGACAATTCTTTCAGGCCGGGGTCGAGCTTATCGGAGAGGGGTCTTCAAAAAGTGACGTTGAAATAATTCTTGTTGGTAAAACTATTCTAGACAAACTAGGCATAAATTTTTGTCTTGAGATTAATTATCTTGGAGGAGAAGAATCATTAAATTCTTACAGGACTTACCTAAGGGAATTTCTTCAAGAGAACAAAGATAGTTTTGAGGAGAAACTCTATTCCAGGCTTCAAAGAAACCCTGTAAGAGCCATTGATTCAAAAGACGAAAATATCCAAAAAGTTATTAAAGATGCTAAGGATATAACAAATTTCTTAACAGACGAGGAAAAGCAATTATTTGCTGAGACGGTTGATACTCTTGATCAACTCAAAGTTGATTACAAAATAAATACTAATCTTGTGAGAGGGATGGACTATTACACTGGTACTGTTTTCGAATATACCGTTGATAGCTTAGGAGCACAAAATGCGGTAATTGGTGGAGGTAGATACGATAACCTTATTAAAGAATTAGGAGGAAAAGACTTACCAGCAATTGGTTTTGCCTTAGGGATAGATAGACTTTCCGAAATTATTTCTCTTGAAGGAAAAACAAAAGATGTATTTATAGGCTATGCAGAAGCCAAATCAGTAAGCTATGCCCAAGATATTGGTAATAAATTAAGACTAAATAATGGTTCTTTAGTTATAGAAAATTACCTTGGTAATGCAAATGTTTCAAAACAACTAAAAAAAGCTAATTCTCTGGGCTTTAAATTTGTTATCATAGTCGGCCAAGAGGAGCAAAACACAAAAATATTTAAAGTTAAGAACCTTACCCAAGATGAGGAAACAACCTTAAATGAAGTGGAATTGATGGAGTTTTTCAATGGTTGATAGAATTTTAGAATTTTTAAAAAACCGATATTTTATAGGCGCAGTTGTAGCTATTGTGGTTGGTCTGGGAATTAATTCCTTTTTAGCTTACTCAAAAGAAAAAGCCAATGAAGTCGAATTTAAAAAGTTTCAGGAAGTCAATGAGACCTTGGCTCTTGATCCAGAATTAGAGCCAAAATTAGATGAACTTGATTTGAATTTCGAGTCTTTGGGGTATGAGGTAATTACAAAAACTGTTCTTGCAAAAAAATCAATTGACGAAAATGACTTCCAAAATGCAATAACTTTATTTAAAGATATTTATGTAAAAATTAGTTCAAGCAATATTGCAAAAAGCTCTAAGGAAGTTCTATTAGAGCAGTATTCTGAAAACATTGTAAGACTTCATATGGAATTAGACGATTTTGAAAATGGTGACATATTTATTAAGGAAAATATGATTCACACCGCACGATTTCATGATGTTGCAGGTGACTTTTACAAATACTTTGGTGAAGATGATGAGGCAAATATCCAATACGATAAAGCATTGAGTTTTGATATGGATGAGTCTCAAAAAAATCTAATTAATTTAAAAAGACCAATTAAGTAGTTATGAATCATTTATTAAAATTAATTTCTATTTTATTTCTCGCATCCTGCCAGACTTTGGGTCTAGTTCAGGAAGATCCTAATGGTCCGGTAAAATTAGATTTAAACTATGAAAGCTTCATGACAGAATCATGGTTAAATAAGGCAGAAACTTCTCTTATAAACTTCGATTTTTTTAGCGAAAACATTGAGTCTGAAATATTTTTTGACCTTAATGGTACAACCATATTTATAATTAATGATGATCAACTTAATCTCATAGATTATGATTCCGGAGTAACTGAAAATACATTTATTTTAGAAACTAAAAGAATAATTTCTGGAATTTCAGTTGGTTACAATACCTTCCTTTATACAGATGCAGATGGTGTTGTTTATGCCCATGATCTAATTTCTGGAGATTTAAAATGGACAAAAGAGCTTGAAGATGTTGTACTTTCTGAAATTCTAATTACTTCAACAGGAGTATTTATTCAGACATCATCCGATGTTCTGTATGGTCTAGATCTTCAAAACGGCGAAACTCAATGGTCCAAAAAAGCTCAAGCTCCCCTATTATCAATTAGAGGAACGGCTAAACCAGTTATTTTTGAGGGTTTAATTTTTACAAGTTTTTCAAATGGCAGACTTGCTGCAGTCAGAGCATTGGATGGTATTCAGTTATGGGAAAAACCAATTTCGAGACTAAAAGGATCAACTGAATTAGAAAAATTAATGGATGCTGATTCAGTGGCCATACCAATAAACGAAGACGTTTTTGCAGCCAACTATAATGGTTCTCTAACAAGATTTAACATTAGAGGAGGAGATAAAATATTCTCTGTAGATCATTCCACACTGAAACCAATTGTTTTACACAACAACACAATAATATCTATAAATACCGATGAAGAAATCATTGGATTTAACGCAGTAAATGGAACTGAGATTTGGCGAAGTCAGAAATTTAAGAACCGAAGCATCACTGATTTGGTTTTATACGATGATCAAATATATTTTGGTGATTTTGAGGGATACATTCATAAAATAAATCCAGAAAACGGAATGATTGCTGGTTTGACTAAATCAAACTTAAAAGCCATTCAACAGATTTCTATCTATTCAGATAAATTGATAGCCCAAGATAAAGATGGGTCAGTTTCTGGCTTTGATCTAAATTAAATGAGCACCACAGTTTCACTTGTCGGTAGAACAAATGTCGGCAAATCTTCAATTTTTAATAAGCTAGCAAAGTCAAAGTCTGCTCTTGTATCTGAACAAGAAGGTCTAACAAGAGATATAAAAACTGCATCAATAAAAAAAGATAACAAGACAATCAACCTAGTTGATACAGGTGGATTCTATACATCTGAAGATGACAACTTTGAAGAGATGGTTTTAGCAAAAGCATTCGAAGCTATTGAAATTTCAGAAATAATACTTTTCGTCGTAGATAAAAAATTTGGTATTTCACCATACGATAAAGAAATTGCTTCGATCATACGAAAAAGCAATAAGAAAGTTATTTTAGTAATAAATAAAATAGACGTTAAGACTGTTGAAGGAACATCTATATTTGATGAATTTGGGTTTGATGAAAAGATTGAAGTTAGTTCAGAACATAACTTAAACATTTCAGAATTAAAGAATTTAATTTTTTCTAAGATTAAAGAAGATGAGAAGGAAGATGACAATATTCTTCCAAAAATATGTGTTATGGGAAAACCTAATGTTGGTAAATCTTCAACAATCAATTCAATTATGAATCAGAAAAAAATGATTGTTTCAAATGTACCAGGAACCACAATTGATTCCATCGACACAAAAATTTCATATAAAGGCAGAAATTATCTATTCATTGATACGGCCGGGATAAGAAAAAAGAGTAAGACCGTCTCAAAAGAAGAAAAATTTTCTGTTATAAAGTCATTGGAATCTAATCAGATTGCAGATTTATCAATAATCATGCTTGATGCATCTAGCTTCCTTCTTGACCAAGACCGAAAATTAATAGAGCGAGCGAGAGAAAATGGTAAAGCCATAGTAATTGCGATAAATAAGACGGATTTATTAGATAAAGATACAAAGTTAGAAATAGAAAAGTCATTAAAAACTGATCCAATGCTCAATGGTTTGCCATGCTGTTTTATTTCAGCAAAAAATAGAGAGGGTATTAAGCACCTTTTTGATAATATTTATAGAGTTCTAGAGAACGTTAAAAAGAACATAACTACTAATAAATTAAACAATATCCTAAGAAAAGCTTTAGATGCCAAATCTATTCCTTTCAAAGGAAAATTTAGACCCAAAATTAGATTTGTACACCAGGGAGGAAAAAATCCGCATGTTATTACATTGCATGGTAATTCTTTAGAAAAAATTGAGGGTAGTTATAGAAGATTTTTAGTAAATTTTTACCAAAAAAAATTAGACTTGCTTGGCATTACAATAAAACTAAAATTTATTACTTCTAAAAATCCCTACAAATCTTAATTTTCTACGCTTAATTGCATTAAGATATTCTATAATACTGCTGAAAATGACTAGGCGCCCAACTTTTATAAATTTATTCTTAATAAAGCTGCCTATCACTGCTATTTCTTCAATAAGTCATAGACTCTCTGGAATAGTAAACTTTTTCATCGCGATACCAACCTTCGTATTATTCTTCCTAACTGACTATTTAGTGGATGAAAATATGAATTGGCATCCAGATAGATTTAATTTCGAAGTTCAGATCTTAATTTCAATATCATTGCTGGCTATTACTTATCATATTTTCGCAGGATTAAGACATTTAATTACAGATTTCTCTAATCATGGCCATGAATTTCATGAAGCAAAATTTTCCGCTTTAGTTGCCTTTATTCTCACCTTTTTAGTTTCGATTTTTTTAATTATGGAGGTTTGGTAGATGGGAACCTTTTTGTGGATTGCTCAAAGAGTTAGTTCATTAATTATATTGAGTTACGTACTTTTGATATTAATAAGCTATTTCATTAAACCATACCAATATGATGCAAGCATTTGGTATTTTGATATTCACACAATAACAATGAAAGTTTTCACAAGTGCATTTCTAATAGTTATGGTTGGTCATGCACTCCAAGGGCTCAAAGCAATTGAAGATGATTATTTTACAGAACGCACAATAGGTATGTTTTTGCCTGGTATGAGTTATTTAGCAAAAATACTTAGATATGCATATCGAGGATTTATAGTTTTAGTAATAATAGTGCTTACTTATGTAGTGGTATTTAGTTATTTAATGGAACTTTAAATAGATGACGTTTATAATTATATATAAGCATAATTGATAATGGAAATTGGTGGAATAACTGTATCAGAAAAAAAATTTGATGTAGTAATAGTTGGTGGAGGCGGCTCAGGTCTTAGAGCCTCCCTTGAAATTTCTAAATCAGGCCTTGATGTTGCTGTTGTTTCAAAAGTATTCCCAACAAGATCACATACGGTCGCTGCTCAAGGTGGAATAACTTGTGCTATTGCTAGCGCAGATCCTAACGACGATTGGAGATGGCACATGTTTGATACGGTTAAAGGTTCGGATTACATTGGTGACCAAAATGCCATTGAGTATATGTGCTCAGAAGGCCCTGATGCTATTTTCGAATTAGAGCATATGGGCTTGCCTTTTTCTAGGTTTGAAAATGGACGAATCTATCAAAGACCATTTGGTGGTCAATCAAAAGAGTTTGGTGAAGGTGGTCAAGCTGCAAGAACTTGTGCAGCTGCTGACAGAACTGGCCATGCCCTATTACATACGCTTTACCAAGCAAATTTAAAAGCTGGCACAAATTTTTTAAATGAATGGTTTGCTATTGATCTTATTAAAAACGACGAAGGTGTTATCAAAGGCTTAAGTTGTTTTGACATGGAAACTGGTGAAGTTTCAATTATAAGGTGTGATTCAGTTGTATTGGCAACAGGTGGTGCTGGCCAAGTATATGAACAAAACACAACTTCATTGATATGTACTGGAGACGGTTTAGGTATGGTTTTGAGACAAGGTTATCCATTACAAGACATGGAAATGTGGCAATTTCATCCAACTGGCTTGTACGGAAATGGTTCTTTGATGACAGAGGGTTGCAGAGGTGAGGGTGGTTACTTAATAAACTCAGAGGGCGAACGTTTTATGCCTAATTATGCTCCTAAAGCAAAAGATTTAGCATCTAGAGATGTAGTTTCCCGATGTATTGTCCAAGAATTATTAGCAGGAAGAGGTTGTGGTGAACATAAGGATCATGTTCTTTTAAAAATCGATCACCTTGGGGAAGAAGCAATAATGAAAAAGCTTCCAGAGATAAGGGAGATCTCTATGACATTTGCAGATGTTGATCCAATTAAAGCCCCCATACCAGTTGTACCTACTTGCCATTATATGATGGGAGGAATACCTACTAATGTGCATGGGCAGGTTCTAACAACAAAAAATGAACAGGATGAGGTGGTTCCAGGATTATATTCAATAGGAGAAGCAGCTAATGTTTCAGTGCATGGAGCAAATAGATTGGGTGGTAACTCATTGCTTGATTTAGTTGTTTTTGGAAGAGCGGCAGGTAGACACATTAATAGTGAAATCTCTGAATCAACTTCTAGTGATATATCCAAAACTAATATTGAAGAGTCTCTCGAGATGTTTAATAGAATTCAAGCTACACAAAATGGCGAAAGTGTTTTTACCTTGAGGGCTGAAATGCAAAATATAATGCAGAACCATTTTGGGGTGTATAGAAATGAAAAGTTAATGAAAGAGGGTATAGAAAAACTTGAAGATGTAACTGAAAGAACAAAGAACATTCACCTTATAGACAAATCAAATCAATTCAATTCAGAAAGAGTAGAAGTCCTTGAATATTTCAATCTACTGGAGATAGCAAATGCTACAGCTTATTCAGCAATAGATAGAAAAGAAAGTAGAGGGGCGCATGCTAGAGAGGATTATCCTGATAGAGATGATAAAAATTGGCTATGCCATTCATTATTCTTTAAAAATAACAATCTTGTTTCAAAAAGGGATGTTAATCTTTCACCCAAAACCGTTGATGCATTCAAGCCTAAGGCAAGGGTATATTAATGGCAAAGAAATTGCAGTTAAGTCTTTATAGGTTTGATCCAGAAAAAGACGAGAGACCTTACATGTCTGATTATGAAGTAGATTATCCTGCTACTGGAAATATGATGGTGATAGATGCAATTAGGCTAGCTCAAGAAAAAGATTCAACGGTAACTTTTAGAAGGTCTTGTGCACAAGGTGTATGTGGCTCTGATGGTGTAAATATGAATGGAAAAAATGGTCTAGCATGTATAACCCCAGTTTCAGATGTAATTACAAGAGGCAAGCTAGAAGTAAGACCACTTCCCGGATTACCAGTCATAAAGGATTTAATTGTTGATATGAAACCTTTCTATGAGCAATACGAAAAAGTTAAGCCATTTTTAGATAACGAAGATGAGGTTACAACTGGTCATGAAAGATTACAGAGCCCTAATGATAGAGATAAATTAGATGGCTTATACGAATGTGTTTTATGTGCTTGTTGCTCAACAAGCTGCCCATCATTCTGGTGGAATCCAGAAAAATTTGTTGGTCCAGCAGCACTCTTACAGGCATATAGGTTTATTGCTGATACAAGAGACAACCAAAAGAAACAAAGACTAAAAAAATTAAACGATGCATTTAGTGTTTATAGATGTCATGGGATAATGAATTGTACATCGGTCTGTCCAAAAGGTTTAAATCCTTCAAAGGCGATCAATGAAATTAAAAAGGAGTTGAGAAAAATAGGATAGTGGCAAAATCAATAGAGGAGAGGTTTGAAGAAAGTTTCAAATACGGGGGAAATTCACAATATCTAGAACAACTTTACGAAGATTACATAGAAGATCCATCAAAACTTAAGCCGGAGTGGAAAAATTATTTTGATTCAATTCAAAATGGTCAGGCTGACATTAGTCATCATGAAGTAATTGAGAGTTTTAAAAACCTAAAACCAAGCTCAGTTTCAATAGCCTCTGCAAAGAGCTCAAAATCTTCCGATGTTCAGAATTTGATTAATGCTTATAGAAGGAGAGGCCATCAAGTTGCAAAAATTGACCCATTGCACTTACGTGAAAATAAAATAGTGCCTGATCTAGAGCTTGAATACCATAATTTATCAAAAAGTGATCTAAATTCAGAATTCTCAATTTCAAATTTTCAAAACTCCAAAAAACTTAAACTGCAAGATATTTTAGAATCAGTCAAAAAAACGTATACCTCAAGTATTGGCTACGAATTCATGCATATCATGAACAGCAAAATAAGATCTTGGTTTATAGAAAGAATAGAAGGTAAAGAGACTCCCTACGAATTTAATATATCTGAAAAGCAGCATATTTTAAAAAGATTAGTCGATTCAGAAGGGCTGGAAAAATTTCTTGCATCTAAGTATCCGGGGGCAAAAAGGTTTGGTCTTGAAGGTGGTGAATCATTAGTTCCATTATTGGATACATTAATTGAAGACTTCGGCTCAAAAGGAGCAAAAGAGATTGTAATGGGGATGTCACATAGGGGCCGCTTGAATGTTCTCATAAATGTAATGGGCAAAAAACCTAGCGAACTATTCACAGAATTTGCTGAGGACATTGAAGAAGACATTGAACATACGGGTGATGTTAAATATCACTTAGGATTTTCATCAAATATTCTTACAAGCGGTGGAGAAGTTCATCTAGCTTTGGGATCAAACCCATCACATTTAGAAATTGTTAATCCTGTCGTACTTGGATCAGTCAGAGCAAGACAAGATAGAAGGCTTGATCATGAGTATAAAAAAGTAGTACCAATTCTAATGCATGGGGATGCATCTTTTTCTGCACAGGGCATTGTTATGGAGATACTTCAGCTATCACAAACCAGAGCATACGGAGTAGGCGGAACAGTTCATATAGTTGTTAATAATCAAATTGGTTTCACAACCAGCCTAAAAGAAGATGCTAGATCAACAGAGTACTGTACTGATGTTGCTAAAATGATTGATGCTCCAATAATACACGTTAATGGAGATGATCCAGAAGCATGCGTAATGGCAGCTAAATTAGCAGTTGAATTTAGAGATACATTTCACAGAGATATTATTGTTGATTTTGTTTGTTACAGAAGAAGGGGGCATAACGAAACAGACGAACCTTTTGCTACTCAACCATTAATGTACGGCGAGATTAAAACAAAAAATACTGTAACTGAATTATATTTTGACCAGCTCGATAAGAATAAATCAATAAATGAGGAGCAATTCGATAAATTTAAAAAAGAGTACAGATCTCATATGGAAAAAGGTGAAACCGTTGCTGAGTCTCTATCAGCTACTCCTGATACAGGCTTACATTTTGATTGGTCACCGTATCTAACCCCTGATTTAAGTAAATCTTACCCTACTGCAATATCAAATGACCTTCTACAAAGTTCTATGGAGGTTGGTTTAAAAATTCAGCAGGGCTTAGAGCTTCAAAAACAAGTAGCAAAGCTTTACGAAGAAAGAAATAAGATGTTAAAAGGAGAAATTCCAATAAATTGGGGTTTTGCTGAAATGGCAGCATATGCCTCTTTATTAAGCGAAGGATATCCTGTCAGAATGACTGGACAAGATTCTCGAAGAGGTACTTTTTCACATAGACATTTAGTAGTTAAGGATCAAAAAACGGGCATAGGTTATGTTCCGTTATCAAATCTAAACAAAGACAACAAAAAATTTGAAATTTATGATTCCCTTTTATCTGAGGAAGCAGTTTTAGGCTTTGAATATGGTTATGCATCTACCTGGCCTGAAGGCTTAGTTATTTGGGAAGCTCAATTCGGAGATTTTGTTAATGTTGCTCAAGTAGTAATTGATCAATTTATTGTTAGTGCCGAGACTAAGTGGAACAGACTTTCTGGTTTGGTAATGTTTTTACCTCATGGTTATGAAGGCCAAGGCCCAGAACACAGTAGTTGTCGTCTAGAAAGATTTCTGCAACTTTGTGCTTACGATAATATACAAGTTTGTGTCCCAACTCTTCCTTCTCAAATATTCCATTTGCTCAGGAAGCAGGCTGTTAAACCTACTAGAAAGCCTTTAGTTGTTTTGACTCCTAAAAGCTTGTTAAGAAATCCTATGGCCACCTCTCAAATTTCTGACTTAACCAATGGAACATTCAAAAATATAATCATTGATAATTGTGAGGGAGCTACAAAAAGAGTAGTTTTTTGTTCAGGAAAAATTTATTTTGATCTTCTTGCTGAAATAAAAGAAACCAAGGCAAAAAATGTTCAGCTTGTCAGAATTGAACAATTATATCCATTTCCTGAAGGTGAATTATTAAGCTATACCAAAGATATTAAATGTAAGGATTTTCTCTGGGTTCAGGAAGAACCTGAAAATATGGGTGCTTGGTTAATGATTAGACATAGATTGGAAAAAGTACTTAATGAAACTAAGAAAGGATACAAATTAAATGTTGTAGCAAGGCATCCTTCGTCTGCTCCTGCCGGTGGATTTCAAAAATATCACCAGAAACGTCAAAAAGAGATAGTTAGTAAGGCTATAGAGTTATAGAATATTCATCATGGCAATCGACATAAAATCACCTCAATTTCCTGAGTCAATATTTGAAGGCACTTTGTCAAATTGGTTAAAAAAAGAGGGACAGGAAATAAAACAAGATGAGGTTTTAGCAGAGATTGAAACTGATAAAGTTGTAATTGAAGTGACGGCACCATCAGATGGAATTATGGGAAAAATTATCATCGATGAGGGTTCAACAATTAAAAGCTCAGAAATTATTGGAACTTATGATGATGCAAAAGATGGTAAGCCTAAAGAAATTATTGAGGAAGTTCAGCCTGATCCAGAACCAGAGGTTGTGCAGGAAGTAAGCCCTACACCTGAACCAGTTCCAGTAGCTGATGAAGCAAAAAAACCAAGCCCTGTAACAAAAAAACAAACTTCTGAAACTAAAAAAGATCTTAAAGGTTTCAGAATGGGACCAGCTGCAAAAAAACTTTTAAATGAGAAAGATGTACCTGTTGAAAATATTCAAACATCAACTAAAAAAGGCGTTATTACAAAACAAGATATCTTAAATGCTGAATCTAAAAGTGAACCTAGCGTTTCTGGTAAAGTAGATGTTGCTAAGGAAACTTCATCTTCAAAAAGAGTTCCAATGACACGACTAAGATCTGTAGTCGCAAAAAGATTGCTCGAATCACAATCTCAGACTGCATCATTAACTACTTTTAATGAAGTAGATTTATTTGAGGTGAAAGAATTAAGAGCGAAATATAAAGAAACATTCGAGGAGAAATTTGGAGTCAAACTTGGTTTTATGGGTATGTTTCTCAAAGCTTCTAGTATTGCATTACAAGAGATGCCTATTGTTAATGCTTCTATTGATGGAGAAGATATTGTTTATCATGGTTTTCAAGATATTGGAGTAGCTGTATCAACTGATAGAGGTTTAGTTGTTCCTGTTGTAAGAAATGTTCAGAATCTTTCTATTGCAGAGATTGAACTTGCAATAAGGGATTATTCTATTAAAGCAAGAGATGGAAAATTAGGTATTGAGGACATGACTGGTGGAACATTCACAATTTCAAATGGGGGTGTTTTTGGCTCACTTTTGTCCACACCAATACTGAATCCACCTCAATCAGCTATTCTTGGTATGCATAAAATTCAAGACAGACCTATGGTAGTAAATGGAAAAATTGAGGTAAGACCTGTAATGTACTTGGCATTAACTTATGATCATAGGTTGCTAGATGGAAAAGATGCAGTATCATTCCTTGTAAAAATAAAAGAGATTTTGGAATCACCAGAATCAATGATACTTGGAGTTTAAATGGAATATGATGTAGTTGTTATTGGCGGCGGACCAGGGGGTTATGTTGCAGCAATCAAGGCATCTCAGCTTGGTCTAAAAACAGCATGCGTAGAGTTTGATGAAGATAACTCAGGAAAAATTAAATTAGGCGGCACCTGTTTAAATGTGGGCTGTATCCCATCAAAATCATTACTTGATTCCTCTTACAAATTTCAACAAATAAGTGAAAGCTTTAATGATCATGGCATAAAGGTCTCTAAGCCAACATATGATCTAAGCAAAATGATGCAAAGGAAAGATGAGATTGTTACAAAACTTACTGGTGGAGTAGCGCATTTATTTAAGCACAATAAAGTGGAATCTATTCATGGAAAAGGAAAGCTAATATCTGCAAATGAAGTTGAAGTAACAAAATCAAAAGGAAAAAAACAAGTTCTTAAAGCAAAAAATATAATTCTTGCAACAGGCTCAAGACCAATAAATATTCCATCTGTTCCGTGGAATGGCACTACAGTAGTAGGAAGTTCAGGCGCATTAGAATTTAATAAAACACCAAAAAAATTAGCAATTATCGGTGCAGGTGTTATTGGGTTGGAATTAGGAAGTGTATGGTCAAGACTAGGATCGCATGTAGATATATACGAAGCCGAAAAATCCTTACTTCCAATGCTAGATGATGATGTTTCAAGGCTTATTGAAAGAGAGTTCAGGAAGCAGAATTTAAATATTCACTTGGGAGCATTTGTGAAAGGTTCAAAAAAATCCAGAAAAGGAGTTTCCCTCGAGATTGAAATAGACGGTAAAGCCAATAACGTTGATTACGAAAAAGTCATTGTGGCGGTAGGTAGAAGGCCTTTCACTGAAAACCTATTGAGTGAAAATATTAATTTATCATTAGACGAAAAAGGATTCATACCTGTCAATGATTTTTGTCAGACATCAATTGATAACGTATATGCTGTTGGCGATATTGTTAGAGGCCCTATGCTTGCACACAAAGCTATGGAAGAAGGTGTGATGGTAGCAGAAAGAATTGCTGGCAAAAGAATGGAAGTAAATTACGATCTAGTTCCAAGCGTAATCTATACTCACCCTGAGATTGCATGGGTAGGTAAAACTGAAAAAGATCTTAAAGCAGACAATATTGATTACAAAAAAGGAAGCTTTCCATTTTCTGCTAGTGGAAGAGCGCTAGCTTCTGGAGATTCTGTGGGATTTGTCAAAATGCTTGCTGATAAAGAAACCGATGAAGTTCTTGGAGTACAGATTTTTGGAAATTCAGCTTCAGAAATACTTCAGCAAGGATTAATTGGAATGGAATTTTCAGCTAGTTCAGAAGACTTTGGTCTAACAATGTTTAGTCATCCGACTGTATCAGAAGCTTTGCATGAAGCTGCATTGGCAGTAAATAAACAAGCAATTCATATAGGCAATTAATGAATCTGCACGAATTCCAAGCGAAAGAATTATTTGAATCTTATGACTTGCCGGTATCAAAGCGTGGCTTGATTAAAGAACTATCTGATATTGATAGTGCAATTGATTCAATTGATTTTTCAAATGGCTGTGTTGCAAAAGTTCAGGCGCATACAGGTGGTCGCGGAAAAGTTGGAGGCGTCAAGCTCTGCAAAAATAAGGAAGAAATTGAAAATTTTGCCAGTTCTTGGTTAGGAAAAAATATTGTAACTAACCAAACCGACGAAGCAGGACTTCCAGTCAATATAATCACAATAGATGAATTAACCGATATAGAATCTGAACTGTATATGAGTTTAATTGTTGATAGAGCAGATAAATGTGTCTCAATGATTGTTTCAAAGGCAGGTGGAATGAATATTGAAGAAGTTGCTGAAACGAATCCTGAAAAAATTCTTAAACTAAGATTCAAAAAAAATAATCAAGCCTTCGATAAGGAATTAGATAACTTAAGTTCTAAGTTAGGTTTCAATTCAAACCAATCAACACAATTTGAAAAAATTGTTTTGAATACTTATAAACTTTTTATGGATAAGGATCTAAGTCTTTTAGAAATTAATCCTTTAGTTATTACCAGAAAAGGCGATCTTCATTGTTTAGATGCAAAGATAAATGTTGATGAAAATGCTTTGTATCGACAAGAAGAAATTCTAGCTAAAAGAGATGCATCACAAGAAGATCAAAGAGAATATGAGGCTAAACAACATGATCTAAGCTATGTTGCTTTAGATGGAAATATTGGTTGCATGGTAAATGGAGCCGGCTTGGCAATGGGTACTATGGATACTATAAAACTTTATGACGGTGAGCCTGCAAATTTCCTTGATGTCGGAGGAACTGCTACAAAAGAACGAGTAGGCGAAGCATTTAAATTAATTCTCTCAGATAAAAATGTTAAAGGTATTTTAGTAAATATCTTTGGTGGGATTGTCCGGTGCGATTTAATTGCCGAAGGTATTATCGGTGCAATTACAGACATAGATGTAAATGTACCAATTGTGGTAAGACTACAAGGCAATATGAGTGATGAAGGTAAACTTCTTCTCAATAATTCGGGTTTAAATGTAATTGGACAAGATTCTTTGATGGAAGCATCAAAAAAAATAGTGGAATTAGTTAAATGAGCATTCTTATTGATAAAGATACCAAAGCTATTTTTCAGGGATTTACAGGTTCGCAAGCGACTATGCATGCTGAACAATGTATTGCTTATGGAACTAATATTGTTGGTGGAGTAACACCTGGCAAAGGCGGCCAACAACATTTAAATTTACCGGTTTTTAACAGTGTAAAAGAGGCAGTTGATAAGACAGATGCAGATACTTCGGTGATTTTTGTTCCTGCAAGATTTTCTAAGGCAGCAATTATTGAGGCAGCAGAAAATGGTATTAAGCTCATTATATGCATAACTGAGGGTGTTCCTGTTCTAGATATGATAGAAGTTACTGAGACTCTTAGTAGTTTTCCTGAAACAAGACTCGTTGGACCAAACTGTCCAGGAGTAATAACGCCCGGAGCAGCAAAGCTTGGCATAATGCCAGCCTCAATTCATAAACAAGGAACAGTTGGAATAGTATCAAGGTCTGGTACTTTAACTTACGAAGCAGTAAATCAAACAACTGAAGCTGGCTTGGGCCAAAGCACTTGTGTTGGTATTGGGGGTGATCCAATAAACGGAACATCTTTTATTGATTGTTTAAAAATGTTCCAGGGAGATACCCAAACAGAATCGATAGTTATGGTCGGAGAGATTGGTGGTAATGCTGAAGAGGAAGCTGCTGAATATATAAAAGAAAACGTTACTAAACCAGTTGTTTCATATATAGCAGGAGTCACAGCGCCAAAAGGAAAGCGAATGGGTCATGCTGGCGCTATAATTTCAGGCGGTAAAGGAACTGCTCAGGACAAATTTAAAGCTTTAGAAAGTGCTGGTGTTTCAGTTGTTACCGATTTGAATCTAATTGGCTCAAGATTAATAGAGCTTCTTAAGTAACTTCTTTTTATATTTTAGTCTCAAAGCATTCAATATAGCACTTATCGCTATACCAATAATCATACCAATCCAAATTCCCTCAGCTTCATTAGGTACTCCTGCATAATTACTAAAAGCCAAAAATATGCCTATTGGTAAAGCAAAGAACCAATAAGAAATTATTAAATTCACCATCGTTGCGAAAGTATCTTTATGGCCTCTGAGAGATCCAATAGCAGAGAAACCAATAGCATCTGGCACTTGGAAGATAGCTGCAAGCATTAATAACCCAATAGCTTTTGCAATTACAGGTAATTCTGTAGTGTATAAGCTTATTAAAAACTCACCGCCAACAATTATTAAAATAAAATTCAATATAGCTACGAAAAAAGAAAGCCTAAGACTAAAATTTGCTGCATAGTTTGCCTTTGAAAAACTTTTTTCTCCTATTAAGTTCCCAACCCTAATAGCAGAGGCTAATCCTAGAGATAATGGCAGCATAAATAAGAGACCAACAATGTTTATTGCAATTGTGTGAGCTGCTAATGATGTAGCTCCAAATAGTGAGATGACCAAAGCTGCACCACTAAACATACTTAATTCCACAAAAATCCCAAAACTAATTGGTCCTCCTATTCGAATTAATTCAATAGCACTTTTAATGTCTGGCAGAACAAATTCTCCATAAATGAAAGCTTGTTTATATTGTTTAAGGACTATTGTAGCTAACCACATTGTGCCTAAACCCAAAAAACTGATTATTGATGTTGCAATACCACAACCAATACCACCAAAACCAAAATGGAAGATAAAAATATAGTTCAAAGGTATATTAAGAAGGAATCCTAATGTACCTATTATAAAGACTATTTTTGTTTGAGTTATGCCTTCACTATAGTTTCTTAAAGCTTGATAAAGGGTTATTGGTATAGCTCCAAAGGCAACAGCTTTCAGGTACCCAAGACTTACCCTACTTATATTCTCCTCTGTTCCTAAAAGATTAATAATTATTCCAGCATTAAAAAGAAGAAAACTAAAAATTGCTCCAATTACTAAGCTAACCCATAAAAATTTTCTGGTTTTAAGTTTTATTTGATCGAATTCCTTTGCGCCAAAATGTTGTGCAATTATAGGTGCAATTCCAAACATTACCCCTGCCGTTAAAAAATATAGGGGATTAAAGATGGAGGCTCCTAAACCAACTCCTGCAAGGTCATTTGCTGAGTAGTATCCAGCCATAATATAGTCAGTGGTTGTCATTGCATACATTACTAACTGACTCCCAAGTATGGGTAGACCAATCTTTTTAAAAATATTTGCTTCTTTTGAAAAATTAACCGAATTGAATTTGAACATCTAGGAAGCTATTCTAGCTTATAATTAGACTTGGAGCTTAATCATCAACATAGAAAAAAGACCGTTCTGGCTTAAACATTTTTTTAATGCGATAAGTTCGTTCTACATACATCATTTTCTAAAACCTAAATTTAAAAATTTTGGCAAACATGTAATGATCCTTAACCCTCAACATTTAAAAATTTTCGGTAATAATATTTCAGTAGGAGACTATGCAACTTTAATTACGGCACCGGATAAGCGCATAGATTTATCAACCTGGGAAACTGACAAAATAAATGGAGATATATCTCTTGGGGCATACATCTTAATATCACCTGGAACCAGTATTAGAAGTGCAAAAAAAATCACTATTGGTGAATCAACTATGATTGCTTCAGATGTAACTATTACTGACTCAGATTGGCATGGCATCTATGATCGTACAGATTATGTGGCAACACCAAAGGAAGTAGTTATTGAAGACAATGTTTGGATTGGAGAAAAATCAATTATTCTCAAAGGCACAAAGATTGGTAAAAACAGTATCATTGGAGCAGGTTCAGTAGTAAGCGGAGAGATCCCAGAAAATGTTGTATATGCTGGCAATCCAGCACGGGAAGTAAAAAAACTAGATCAAGAAGATTTTATTACCAGAAAATCACTTTTTGGTGAATCATCTACGTATCTTGATGACTTGCTTACTATTGAAAAGAAAACGCTTGAAAATAACACTTTTTTTGGATGGGTAAAATCAATTTTTTGGCCAAAAAAATGAAAATTCTAATTGATCGCAACATTCCATATGTTGAACACTTTTTTCATGACCACCTTGAAAAAATTGAATATTTCTCAGATCAAAACTTTGATATTGAGAAAGTGAAGGAAGATTCTATTGTTGTTGTAAGATCAACTTATAAAACGCATGGAAAAAACATTCCTAAGTCTGTGAAATTTATTTGTTCTGCATCAACAGGCGAAGATCATATCGATAAGAATGCTTTAGATAAAATGAATATTCCTTATGCTTTTTCAACAGGTGCTAATGCAATAGCTGTTAGGGAATATGTCTTGTCTTGTATTGCACTTATGTTGCAAGAAAATAAACTCAATAAAAATGATCCAGCGCTAATAATTGGTTGCGGTAACATCGGTGAAGGCATTTTTAAAGTTCTTCAATATTTTGGTTTTGATGTAAGTACTTATGATCCTTATAAGCCATGCACAAACAGTAATGAAAGCATAGAAGGGTATAGTCTTATCTCATTACATGTCCCGCTCACAAAATCCTCAGAGTCTGAGCATTTCACAGAAAACCTTTTTTGTGCTGCAAAATTTGAAATGTGCAAAGAGGGGGCAATTGTTGTCAACACATCGAGAGGAGGTGTTGTATCTGAAAAAGATTTTCTAGAGTTCAATAGAGACAAAGATTGTATTCACTTAATTTCTGATGTTTATGAAAATGAACCTTCTATTAATAAAGATTTTTTTGAAAAGAACTTATTTGGAACGCCACACATAGCTGGACACTCTCAGTATGCTCGTTATCAAATGACAAAAATGGCATACGAAAATATAGCTGATTTCCTCGGGGTCACAATTTATGAAAAAAACAATACTTTAAAAAATAAGATTATCAGTTTTGACAAAAATACTTTTGATCGCGACATACAAGAATTTGGTTTGCCGATATCTTTAATGCTCGATACCTATAATCCCAAACTAGACCATTTTGATTGCTCTGATTTCAAAAAGATTCGTGATAATTACAACAACAGGATTGGATACTCGCAGGTATCGATCCAAAACTGTGATTGTAAGTCTGATCTAAGAGCTCTTAAGATGCTTGGATTTAAAGTCGAAGAGAATTAAAAATAGTACAATTTAGATAATGAAAAAAATTAATGACTCGCTTACTGAAGAAGAGCTTATTGTGTTGAGAGATAAAGGCACTGAAAGACCATTTACAGGAAAATTTAACGCTTTTTTTGAGGATGGAATTTATAGGTGTAAAAACTGTAATCAGGAGTTATTTAAGTCAGATACTAAATTTGATGCTGGCTGCGGATGGCCAAGTTTCTATGAAGCAGCAAATGAGGAAGCTATCATTTATAAAGAAGATAACTCAATTTTTGGTAGACCGCGAACTGAAATATTATGTTCTGGTTGTAATGGTCATTTGGGGCATGTTTTTGAAGATGGCCCAGTAGAAAAAACCGGTCTAAGGTATTGTGTAAATTCAATATCGATGGACTTTGAATCAGAGAATAAATAATTGAAAATTTCGAATTTTTGGAAATCTTCCTTTGGTTTTTCAGCCTTAACATTTATTTCTAGGATTTTCGGGTACGTAAGAGATTTATTGTTCTCATCCATATTAGGTGCCAGTGTTATACATGACATTTTTGTTGTAATTTTTAAAATTCCGAACGTTTTTAGAAGTTTTTTTGGAGAAGGTGCTTTAGCTCAATCATTAACGCCTAGCATAATTGAAGCAAAAGAAAATTTACGTGAATTTTTGAATCAAATTTTTACAATTTTATTTACGGTCCTTTTAGCTTTTGTACTATTTGTTATTCTGTTTCCGTCAATTTTTGTGAGTATTTTTGCTCCTGGTTTCATTTCTGATGAATTAAAATTTCTTGCAGCTACTGAATTCCTAACGTATGTCTTTCCTTATATTTTGCTTATCTCACTTGTAGCTTTTTTTGGGGCAATCCAAAATTCCAAGAAAAAATTCCAAGTTGTTGCTGCTACTCCTATATTATTTAATTTAACCTTAATTACTTTTGCGTTCTTTGCTGAGGATCTTTCCTTAAAAGTTATAGGAACTTCAGTTATTGTGGCAGGTATATTGCAACTACTTCTTAATCTGGTGGTTACAAGTAGGCTGGGTTATTTTCCAAGCTTTACTAAAAAATTCAATAACAGAATACTAAATTCATTTTTTGCAAGATTCCTTCCCGCAATATTAGCGGCTGGTGTTTATCAGCTAAATGTATTGATTGATACAATCTTTGCTTCTTTCTTAATATCAGGTAGTCCAACATGGCTGTACTTATCTGATAGGTTGATTCAGTTTCCGATGGGATTATTTGGCGTAGCAATTGCGCTAGTTGCTCTACCAGACCTAACTGAACAGCTTATAAGTAAGAATAAAAAAGAGTTTATGAAAGTCTTTTATAAGGGTTTCATTTCAACATTCTTATTGGGGCTTTTATCTGGATTATTTTATGTGCTTCTCTCATACCAGATTATTCAACTATTATTTTTTAGAGGAGAATTCACAAGTTTTGACGTGAATATGACCTCATCTAGTCTAATTGCTTACTCATATGCATTGCCATTTTTATTGAGCTCAAAATTTTTTAATAGCGTGTTTTTTGCTGCATCAAAAACTAGGATTGTTCTTTTACTAGGATCAGTATCTTTGTTAATAAACTTGATACTTAACTATTTATTCATTTTTACATATGATTGGGGCCATGTAGGTCTGGCATTAGCAACGACATTCGCTGCCATGACAGTATGGTTGCTGGCTATAATTTTTATTTTTAGGATGAATTCACAAAGAGCGATATGAGTATAGGTTTTTCAGCAACAATAGGAAATTTTGATGGTGTACATTTAGGCCATCAAGATTTAATTGATAATGTAAAAGAAGCTGCAAAGAAAAATAATTTAAAAACTAAGGTATTAACATTTAATCCATACCCTTTTGAATTTTTTCAATGGAATAAAAAAAGAATACTTTCTGAGTTAGATAAAAAAATAATTTTTGATGAACTCGAGATAGATGTTGTCCAATCGATTGAATTTAATGAAAAATTTCGAAGCCAAACGGCCAATGAATTCTTCATTAATTATTTGGTAAATGAGAATGTAAGGCACCTAATTGTTGGTAAAGATTTTAAATTTGGTAAAGACCGTTTGGGTAACTTAGATCTTTTATCAAAACTTTGTGCTGAAAGTGAAATTCAATTAAATGTTATAGATGACTTTAAGACTGAGGGCACAAAAATTAGTAGCACACTTATCAGAGAGCATCTTTCCAATGCAAAGTTCAAAGAGGCTTCTGGGTGTCTAGGAAGGCCTTACGTAATATCTGGTGAAGTGATAAAAGGAAAAAGCCTAGGAAAAAGAATATCTACTCCAACTGCCAATATAAAAATTGATAATGTTGATTTCTGCTTTAGTGGTGTTTATTTAGGAAAAACATCAATAGAAAACGAAAACTATTTTTGCATAGTAAATTTTGGCCCAAAGCCAACTTTTGATGATTACCGACAATCACTTGAAGCCCATATTCTAGAATTTGACAAAAATATCTACGATCAGGCATTGAGCATTGAATTTTTATGTAAAATTAGAGATCAAGTTAAATTTAACTCAGTTGAAGAACTCAAGATTCAAATCAATGAAGACAAAAATAAGGCAAGGGAGCTAGTAAAGGTTTATGAGTGATAAGAAAGATCAAAAACTAAACTTGCCAACAACAAGCATTCCCATGAAGGCTAACCTAAATATAAGAGAGCCTGAAATGTTAAAAGAATGGGATGAGAGACAGGTTTATAAGAAGATAAGATCAAAAAGAGAAGGTAGAGAAAAATTTCTACTGCATGATGGACCACCGTATGCAAATGGAAACATTCATCTTGGTCATGCTGTGAACAAGGTTCTGAAAGATATCATTATTCGTTCAAAAACTTTAGAAGGTTTCGATGCTCCATACGTACCAGGGTGGGATTGCCATGGTCTTCCTATTGAACATCAAGTTGAAAAAAAGATTGGTAAAAAGAGAAGAGAAATAAGTCAATCAGAGTTCAGAGATTTGTGTAGGGAATTTGCTAAAGAGCAAATCCTTTTACAAAAGGATGATTTTATTAGGCTCGGAGTATTCGGTGCTTGGGATGAACGCTACGCAAGTTTAGATAAGTCGTTTGAGGGACAAGCAATCAACGGTTTCGCTCGCATTTATCATAATGGTCATGTAGAAAAGGGTTTCAAACCTGTCCATTGGTGTTTAGAGTGCTCATCTTCATTAGCTGAAGCAGAAGTTGAATATATTGATAAAGATTCAATCTCTATCGATGTTAAGTTCGAATTAAATGATCAAAGTTCAGATAAGTTGGCCAAGTCGCTTGGAATGGAATTAGATAAAAAAGTTTGTGTGGTAATTTGGACTACTACACCTTGGACCATACCAGGCAATCAGGCAGTTTGTTGTAATCCCGAAATAAATTACAAAATTCTTGAATCAGAAACTGAGTATTTGTTAGTAGCGGAAGATCTCTTAGATGAGTGTTTAGAAAGATGGGAAGACAAAAAAATTAATGATCTCAAAATGTCTTTTAAAGGAGCAGAACTTGAAGAATATATACTTTTACATCCCCTATATAAGAGAGAAACTCCAGTATTGTTTGGTGATCACGTAACAACTGAAACTGGTACAGGTTTTGTACATACTGCACCAGCGCACGGTGTTGACGATTTCAATGTATGTTGCCAGAAAAAAATTGACATAGTAAATCCAATTTCAATGAATGGTTGCTACAAAGAAGACGTAGGACTATTTTCTGGTACACATGTGCGAAAAGTAGAGCCCATAGTAATAGAGGAGCTTGAGAAAAGTAATAGTCTTCTCAATCAAGAAAATTACCATCATAGCTACCCACACTGTTGGAGGCATAAAACCCCTTTAATTTTTATGGCAACTCCTCAATGGTTTATTTCTATGTCTAAATCAGGTTTATTAGAAGGTGCAAATAGGGCAATTGAAGATGTTAATTTTATTCCTGATTGGGGAAAAGAAAGAATGCAAATTATGCTTCAAGACAGACCAGACTGGTGTATCTCAAGACAAAGAGACTGGGGTATTCCAATAACTCTACTCTATCAAAGTGATACTGGTGAACCACACCCAGATCAAGATGAAATTTTTAATAAAGCATCTCAAGCTATCAAGGACAATGGCATTGATTCATGGAATAGTCTGGACCTTGATACAGATGATAAAAATTATGAGAAATCAAAAGATATCTTTGATGTTTGGTTTGATTCAGGTATCACGCATTATTGTGTCATGGATGAAATATTTGGGCCAAACACACAATCTGATCTGTATTTAGAAGGTAGCGATCAACATAGAGGGTGGTTTCAATCCTCCTTACTTACTTCAATAGCTATGAAAGGTACAGCTCCTTATAAATCTGTTCTTACTCATGGCTTCGTTGTTGATGAGGATGGAAGAAAAATGTCTAAGTCAATAGGCAATGTTGTTACTCCTCAAGAAGTAATAAAAGACTCAGGTGCAGATATTCTGCGGTATTGGATAGCATCAACTGATTTTAGAGGCGAGATGGCATTCTCTAAAGATATTTTCAATAGATCTATAGATGGATTCAGAAGAATAAGAAACACTATGAGATTCATGGTTTCAAACCTGTACGATTATCAAAAAGATTTTAATAAAGAAGAATTACTTTTTCTTGATAGGGTTATCTTATCAAGGGCTTATAAGCTTCAAGAAGATATAAGAGAAAATTACAAAAATTATAATTTGCATCAAATAATTTCTAGAGTCTTAAATTTTTGCGTTAACGATTTAGGAGGCATGTATCTTGACGTTATAAAAGATCGTCTTTATACAATGAAAGCTGATTCGACAGGAAGAAGGTCTGCACAATACAGCATAGACGAAATTTTAAAAATTTTAGTTAAAAGTATTTCACCAATATTGCCTTTCACTGCATATGAATTTGAAGAAAGCTTAAACCCAGGTAAAGGTGATGAAGTATTTTATACAGAATTTATTGAAAATGATGACCTTGCAACCAAAGAAGATATTGAAAGGTTCGATTTCCTTCTCTCACTTAGAGCTAGGGTCTATCAAGCAATTGAATTAGAGAGACAAAACGGGAATATAAAAAATGCTCTCGACTGTGATTTAGACATAACACTTCCCAAACAAGAATTTGACCTTATTTCATTATTAAGCGAAGAGCTTTCCAAATTCTTTATAAGTTCAAGTTGTGTTGTTAAAGAAGGGGACGCTGAAGCAATAAATGTGAAAAAATCACAGCATGAAAAATGCTCGAGATGTTGGCATAGATCAGAAAAACTTAATGATGAAAGCGTTTGCCAAAGATGCGAAGTTAATATGAATGGTGACGGAGAAATTAGGAGTTTCTTTTAATTGAAATACTTATACTTATTTGCAGCAGTTTTATTAGCTGATCTAGGAGTTAAATTTTTCCTTAATACATCTAATATTGAATCTATAACTTTGATTCCATATTTTTTGGATTTTTATCTCACGAAAAATACTGGTATTGCATTAAGTTTGTTTAGCTCTTCTGGCGGGCTAACACAATTATTTTTAACGCTTACTATATTTGCTGCCTTGGTATTTTTGGGCTACACCTTTTTTGGTACAGAAGATAAACATCAAAAGCTTGGTCTTATATTTGTGCTTTCAGGAGGTTTTGGAAACTTTTTAGAAAGATTATTTTTTGGCTCTGTTACAGATTATCTTCACTTAAGGATTGGAACAAACTCATTATTTGTTTTTAATCTTGCAGACTTTTTTATAACATTAGGTGCCATAATAATTGTTCTAACCTGGTTAAAAAATGGAAAAAATGTCTAAAGAAATTGTCTTAGCTAACCCAAGAGGATTTTGTGCAGGAGTTGATCGTGCGATCGATATAGTTGAAAAATCCTTGGAAAAATTTGATGAACCAGTTTTTGTGCGACATCAAGTGGTCCACAATAAAAAAGTTGTCGAGGATTTAGAAAAAAAAGGAGTTAAATTCGTCAAAGAAATAGATGAAATTCCTGATAATGCAGTGGCAATATTTAGCGCTCATGGGGTAAGTAAATCAGTTGAGGATGAGGCGAAAAATAGAAAATTTATGTATTTTGATGCAACATGTCCTTTAGTTACTAAAGTTCATCTTGAAGTTCAAAGACATGCACGCAAAGGTCGAGATATTGTCCTCATAGGGCACAAAGGCCATCCAGAAGTTATAGGCACTTTAGGCCGTCATCCTGCAGATTCAGATACAAATATATATTTAGTAGAAGATTATGAAGATATAAATAAATTAGAGATAAATTCTTCTGAAATTGCTTATGTAACTCAAACAACTTTATCAGTGGATGAGACGAAAGGCCTTATTGAAGCTCTTCAAGTGAAGTACCCTCAAATAATTGGACCAAGTGCCGACGATATTTGTTATGCCACACAAAACAGACAGGATGCGGTGAAACAGCTATCTCTTGAATGTGAAATAGTGTTGGTTATTGGCTCTAAAACTAGCTCTAACTCCAACAGGTTAAAAGAATTAGCTGAAAAATGTGGAACAAAATCATTCCTTATTGATGATAAATCTGACATCAATATTGAAGAATTAAAGCATGCAACTTCTGTAGGTATTACCGCAGGTGCTTCAGCACCAGAAGAAATAGTTCAAGAAGTAATTTCTTTTCTATTTCCACTTGGCTATAAGACTGTAAGAAATTTATCTGAAAATAACGAAAGCATGACTTTCAAACTTCCTAAAGAACTAGCAGACTAATTCACTGTCGTATTGTTAGCTTCGAAGGTTTAAAATCATACAATGAGCCTCAAGATTGAAAATAATCTTATCGTTGGAGCTGAGGTTGAATTGTCACCAAACAGTTCAGAAAGGTATGACGATATAGAATTGGTAGTAATTCACTGCATAAGCCTACCTGAGGGCGAATATAATAATAATTACCCAAAAGATTTATTTTTGAATAGGCTTGATTTCAGTATTCATCCAAGTTTTGAAACCTTAGAAAATCTTAAGGTTTCATCTCATCTTCTAATCAATAGGGATGGCACATTGCTTCAATTTGTGCCATTCGATAGATGTGCATGGCACGCTGGACAATCAATATTTGAAGGCAGAGAAGATTGCAATAAGTTTTCCATAGGGATAGAACTTGAGGGGACAGTTAAAGAAAGCTACACCGATAAGCAATACCTTGTATTGAGTGACATAATTAATTTATTAAAGAGTAAATACCCAATCAAAAAAATTGTTGCACATAGCGAAATTGCTGCAGGTCGCAAAGATGATCCAGGCCCGTATTTCAATTGGGAAAAAATAAATGATTGAAAAACTGAGAAAAACACAATTCAACTTCATATTTTTTGGCATATCAGCAGCTATGCCCAGCTTTGCACTAGGCATTCCTTTTGGTTTATGGCTTCTTTCAGCAGGAGTAACTAAACAAACCTTGGGTTTGGTAACTGTTTCCTCAATCATAGTGGCATTAAATTTTTTATGGTCCCCATTTATAAATAAAATTAAATTACCGATTATTTATAATCTTTTAGGCTTGAGAAGATCTTGGATATTTATTTCACAGATATTATTAGGCATCTTATTGTTATGTCTATCCGTGCTTAACCCACAAAATGACCTTTTATACGTTGTTGTCGTTGCTTGTTTAATTTATTTTTTCTCATCTGTACAAGACATTGCTCTAGATGCTTATAGAGTTGAGTACGATAAGTTTTTTAAAGCAGAGAATTTGGCTACGGTTTATCAAATTGGCTATAAGGTTGGTGCTTTTTTAATTGGTGCACAGGTCTATGGAATTATTGGCGCAGATAATTGGCAAGCAGTTTATATTTACTTGGCAATTTTAATGTTTTGTCTTCCTTTGGTTACTGTTTTGAGTATGAGAGTAGACGAAGGTGAAACGAAAGAATCAACTTCGAAACATTTCTTTTCAGCATTCCAAGATCTTCTGCGAAAAGATAATATTTTTATCCTACTATTACTGGTTGGTCTTTATAAAATTTCAGATATAGTGCTTGGACCCATGGCAGCAGCCTTATACACCGATGTTGGTTTGAATAATCCTGCTTATCTAGAGCAAAAAAGCTATTACAACTTCCTTGCTACATTTGTTGGATCTGGAATAGCTCTCTGGTCAATTAAAAGTTTAAAAATACATTTAACTATGTTTATTGGTGCTCTTCTTGTAGTTAGCACAAATATGCTTTTTTCGTATTTATTTATTTTTCCAACTTTCTTTAATTTTATTTTTATTAATTTTTTGGATACGATTGCTCAAGCATTCACGGCTGTTTGTTTTATAACTTTTCTAGTTGATCAAGTTAATAGACGATATACAGCAATCCAGTATGCATTTTTAGCCTCTTTAGTCATAATTCCAGGCACGCTTATGAAAGGAACGTCTGGTTTCATAACCGAGGGTGTAGGATTCTATAATTTCTTCCTAGTCATGGGGTTGATGGGGATTCCTTCAGTATGTCTTTCATATCTATTAACAAAGGGATTTACATTTAATCTTCAAAATAACCTTAGAATCCTTGCTATAGCTTTTGCTATGACTATTTTCATCTTTTCGTTAATTGAAATTGATCCTTCTAGAGAGTCTATGATTAACGATAAAATACTTCATTTCATTGCATATTTTTGTCTTGCGACTCTTGTCCTTGAAGCTAGTAAAATAACTAAGGTTTCTTACTTGCTAATAATTATTTTTTTAATGGGAGTATTTATTGAAATAATACAAGGAAAATTAGGTTTGAGGTATTTTGAGTATATGGATATAATAGCCAATTCTTTAGGTATTTTAGGAGGTTTTCTAATTTACATAACGAGACATAAAACCTTGAAAAAAATATCTTGAATACCTAAATAATTGTTAGTTATTGGAGGATAACCTAAAAATGAAAATAAGACCTTTACAAGACAGAGTAGTCGTTAAAAGACAAGATGAGGAAACAACATCTGCAGGGGGAATAGTTCTTCCTGGATCAGCTACTGAAAAGCCTCAACAAGGCGAAGTAGTTGCAGTAGGACCTGGAAAAAAGACTGAGGATGGCAAAAGCAACCCAGTAGATTTAAAAGTAGGAGATCACGTTGTTTTCGGACAATATGGTGGCAACACAGTAAAAATAGATGGCGAAGAATTTCTAATTCTTAACGAAAGCGAAATTTATGGAGTAATTAAGTAGGAGATATTATGGCAGCTAAAGATGTAAAATTCGGAGAAAGCGCAAGAGTAAAACTTTTACAAGGTGTAAATGTTCTTGCAGACGCAGTAAAAGTCACATTAGGACCAAAAGGAAGAAATGTAATCTTAGATAAGTCATTTGGTGCACCAACAGTAACAAAAGATGGTGTTTCTGTTGCAAAAGAAGTTGAGCTTGAAGACAAGTTTGAAAATATGGGCGCACAAATGGTTAAAGAAGTTGCATCACAAACAAGCGATCAGGCTGGTGATGGTACCACTACAGCAACTGTATTAGCACAAGCGATCGTTAATGAGGGATTAAAATCTGTTGCGGCAGGAATGAACCCAATGGATCTCAAAAGAGGAATAGATAAAGCTATTTCATCTGCAGTTGAAGAAGTTAAGAAGCTATCAACTCCATGCAAAGATAGTTCTGCAATAGCTCAAGTTGGTTCTATCTCAGCCAATGGTGACACTGCAGTTGGTGAAATTATCGCGGAAGCAATGGATAAAGTTGGTAAAGAAGGTGTAATAACCGTTGAGGAAGGTTCTGGTATAGATAATGAACTAGATGTTGTAGAGGGAATGCAATTTGATAGAGGTTATCTTTCACCTTATTTCATTAATAACCAAGATAAAATGAATGTTGTCTTAGAAGATCCATTCGTTCTTCTTTTTGATAAAAAAATATCAAACATCAAAGATTTGATTCCTTTGTTAGAAGGGGTAGCTAAATCTGGAAAAGCACTAATGATTATTGCTGAAGATGTTGAAGGCGAGGCTCTAGCAACACTAGTAGTCAATAACATGCGAGGAATAGTGAAAGTTGCAGCATGTAAGGCACCTGGGTTTGGTGATAGAAGAAAAGCAATGCTTGAAGATATAGCAGTCTTAACTGGTGGAAGAGTAATTTCAGAGGAAGTAGGACTTTCACTTGAAACTACAACTATCGAGGATCTTGGAACAGCCAAAAAAGTAGTATTGGACAAGGAAAATACAACAATAGTCGATGGTGCTGGTTCAAAATCCACCATTTCTGGAAGAGTTCAGCAAATCAGAACTCAAATTGAAGAAACAACTTCAGACTATGACAGAGAAAAACTTCAAGAGCGAGTTGCAAAGCTTGCGGGCGGAGTTGCTGTTATTAAAGTTGGCGCTGGTTCTGAAGTAGAGATGAAAGAAAAGAAAGCGCGAGTTGAAGATGCACTACATTCAACTAGAGCAGCAGTTGAAGAGGGCGTTGTTCCAGGTGGAGGCGTAGCTTTAATGAGAGCACTTCAAAAAGTACAAAATCTTAAGGGAGCAAATGAAGATCAGCAAGCTGGTATAAACATTGCTCTAAGAGCATTTGAGTATCCTTTGAAAACAATAGCAAGCAATGCTGGCGAAGAATCATCAGTAGTTGCTGAAAATGTAAAAAATTCTAAAGGTTCAAACGGATTTAATGCCGCAACAGGAGAGTATGGCGACATGCTTAAAATGGGTATATTGGATCCTGCAAAAGTTACAAGAACTGCATTGCAAGCTGCAGGTTCAATAGGTGGAATGATGATTACTACAGAATGTATGGTCTCTGAACTTCCATCAAAAGATCCTGCTCCAGCAGGTATGCCTCCAGGCGGTATGCCTGACATGGGTGGCATGATGTAATTCAAAAAATACTGTTAGAAAAGGGAGCTTTAAGCTCCCTTTTTTTTTCACTTTAAATTAGACTTAAATAATGAAAATTATTTTTAGTTTCGCATTATTATTGGCCTACCCAAACCTTATGTTTGCTCATAGTTCAGGCCTTATACATCTTCATGGTTATGAATTTTTTATTGCTATGTTGATCGCTTTATTTGTTGTTATGAATTCAAGAAAATTAATTAAATTAAGGAGAATAAAAAATGATTAAGATAGATTATGTAAATGCTCATTGTGATATACCTTGTAAAGTTTACGACCCTTACATGGCACAATATGCGGCCATTAGTGTTTTAAGATTAATTGATTTAATTGAAGAAATGCCTGAAAACCCTTCATCAAAGGCAGATTTGGCTAAACTATCAAGACTAGTTGAACAAAAAGAAGAACATGCTCATAAGGTTAAGGATGAGATAACTACAATCTGGGGAGATTACTTTAAACAACCCCAAATAGAAAAATTTCCAGATGTTCACGATTTAGCTCATTCAATAATGATGGCAGCATCAAAATGTAAACAAGAATTAGCAAGAGCAAATGGCGAAGATCTTTTAGATAAGGTGAACAAATTTGCAGAAATGTTTTGGCTATCAAAGGATGTAGAGGTTGAAACTGTTACTTCAAACAACCTACCTCACGTGGACATAGTTGTTCCAAAAAAATAAATGTTAAGCTTTTTTCAAGTTAGCGGTAGAAGCATGATGCCTAGCTTTAAGCCTAGACAGTACGTTCTTTCAGTCAAATCAAAAAACATTAAAAAAAATGATGTGATTGTTTTTAGAGACAATCTGGATAAAAAATTTATAAAGAGGGTAAGCTGGATAGATCGTGGAAAATTCCAAGTAGAATCAGATAACAGTGACTATCCTTCAATGATTACATCAAAAATTTTAAAAACAAAAAACATCATTGGGAAAGTAGTATTTAAATTTTAAAATGGATTCAACATTAAGTTTATATAACGAAATAGTCATATTCATTTTCTTTGTTGCAACAGTAATCTGGATTGGTTTAACTTTTTATTCAAGTCTTATCTCGCAAGAATACCTTTTAAAAGCAAGCTTAAGCGAAAAGAAATCTTACATGTTGGATATACAAGCAAATGTAATGTGGTATATGAGGTGGTCTTCTTTGATATCGTTTTCTCTCTCGGTGTATTTAATGAGCTTTTTATCAAGCATTGAATTTGCATACAACATTGGTACTTCTTTAGCCTCATTGTTAATAACAATAATGTTCTTAAATACCTGGGCTATTATTTGGAGAAAGCAAAAAAGAATTATTGCTCAAACTTCTGATTGGGTTAAGTGTGAGTCTAGATATGATTTAGCAATCAGAACAAATACGTTATTCTCAGTACCTTTGCTAGCTTTAATGCTTTATTCTGCTCAAGCTAAAAATGTGCTGAACCCTCTTCTTGAACTCGATGGAAGTATTGGGCCTGGTTGGTCTTCAATATCTCTATGGATAAGTTTGAGTCTAATACTTGTTGTGGAATTAAATTTAATTTTTGGAAAAAATAGAAACTGGATGGACTCTGCTAAAAAACTTTTGATATCAGGATTAGTCCTAACTACTATTATTGGTTATTTGCTTAGATTTGCTTAAGACGTTCTCGTTATTCTTGCTTGCTTAACTTTATTCAGCTCAATTTTAGATGTCTCAATTTTATAGGAATTTAGTTGGATGCATATATTTTTTGTTGGGATTTGATCAAGGTGATCAATAATAAGTCCATTTAAAGTTTTTGCTCCTTCCTCTGGTAGGTCCCAATCTAACTTTTTGTTTAACTCTCTGATTATAGTTGAGCCATCTGCGAGCACGGTATTACTGTCTAAGACTTCATAATCATCTTCTTCCTCTTCTCCATTAAATTGTCCTACAATTTGTTCAATAAGGTCTTCCAAAGTTACCAGACCAGTAACTTCTCCATATTCATCGACTACCATTGCTACTTCAGCGCCATTTTTTTGAAAGTTTTTAAGTTGAGCAAATAATTGAGTACTTTCTGGAACAAAATAGGGTTCAATAAGAAAGTCTGTTAGGTTTGTCTTAAAATCTTCAAGCTGTTCTATCTCTTTTGAATGGATAAAGCCTATAATGTCGGATTCCTGATCTCCATATACAGGATAAAATCTATTCCTCTCATCGTTTTCAAATTTTTCAATTTCTTCAAGTCTTAAAACAATAACTTGATTCATTGGTATTAGAATATCTTGGACTGTTAGCTCTTTTAGATCTAATAATGATCTCATGGCTTCCATCTCCTCTTCATCAACTTGTTCCGTATCTTTATCCAGTACCGATTTGAGCTCTTCTCTATTTAAGCTTTTCGCAAAATAATTTTCACCACCCTTTACACCGGTAATCCAAGAGCTAAAAAAGTTAAGTATTCTTGAAAGCCAACCAAAATAATTAGTAAGAAATTGAAGGATTATGCTTGCAGGATATGCAATGGCTTCAGGTTTTTTTGCAGCAAAATTTTTAGGAGCTATTTCAGCAAAAATTATAATTAACACTGTCAATAAGAGTGTCCCAACCCAAACATATTCATCTCCAAACTCTTTAATTACAAAATATGTAAGCAAAGCAGACGCAGAGATATTCACTAAGTTATTACCTATTAAAATAACTCCTAATACTTCGTCTATCTTATTTCTTAGCGCATTAACTCTTTTAGCCGATTTTTGGCCTTTTTCTGCAGCATTATCAAGCTTAATTTGATTCATTGCTGTGATAGACGTTTCAGAACCAGAAAAGAAAGCCGATATGAAAATCAGCACAATCATTATGATTATTAGAAGCAAGCCAAAATTATCCATTTATGTAATAAATAAAATTAATCAAGAAAATAAGAAATAAGTTGTGAATCTTCGCAAGAAAAGGTGTAAAATTCCATTTTCAAATATTATACAGCAAAATATGGTAGTAATTAGACTTTCAAGAGCAG
>CAJWNO010000008.1 GCA_913044115.1 uncultured Gammaproteobacteria bacterium
TCTCAAACCAGGCAAGAATGTGATCAACCTTTGTTATTAAGTTTGAAGGTCTGCTAGCTATACCATGGGAAGTGTTTGGAATTCTAATCATTGCACTATCTACACCCTTTAGTCTTAGGGCTTGATAGAATTGTTCTGTTTCAGATATTGGAGTTCTTCTATCTTCTTCACCAGTTATAAGCATAGTAGGCGTTGTCACGTTACCAACCAATGATAGTGGAGAACGTTCCCAATAATGTTCAAGGTGTTCCCATGGCGGTCCTGGAAACTGATGATATATTTGCCCCACCATCGAATCAGCAGTCAATGGTTTACTTAACCAGTTTATAACTGGCTTTGAAGAGACGGCAGCATTAAATCTATCAGTAAGGCCTACAGCATATGCAGTTGCTATACCTCCGGCACTTCCTCCAGCAATAAAAAGGTTTTTGTCATCAACTATACCTTTACTAATAAGTGCATCAATGCCTGACATATGGTCAGCAAAATCCTCCGGGCTTGAGTACTTATATTGAAGTAAAAGAGCAAAATCTTCTCCATAAGAAGAGCTGCCTCTGTAGTTATCGTAAAAAACAATGTAACCAGCAGAAGCCATTATTTGAAGTTCTGCTGAAAAGTGCGGACCATAAGCTAGATGAGGTCCTCCATGAATCTCTAAGATTAAAGGGTATTTCTTACTTGGATCAAAATTAGGGGGGGTAATATACCAGCCCTGGATTTCTTGATTGTCAAAAGAAGATTTATAAGTGATTTCATTAACTTTGCCTAACTTGCGATGTCCCAGAATATCTTCATTTAACTGTGTTAGAACTCTAGTTTTTCTATTCTCAACAATAGCTATATCAGCAGGTCTGTCTGTCTTTCCATATGTGAATGCAATAACCCCATTACTAGTATGAAAGTCTCCTGATATGTAAGGCCTTCCAATTGTGGTGCCTCCAACGCTGCCTGCAATATCAGTTAAATTTCCAATTAAATCGATTTGTCTAAGTTTTCTTTCACCTCTTTGATCAAAAGCAAAATATATCGATGCATTATCTTCGGACCAGTAAAGACTATCAGCATCATCATCCAAGTCATTTGATATAACCTGAACTGTTCCAGTATTAAGATTCATTACAGCAATTCTGCTTGGAGTATAGGCAAGTGGACGCCTTTCTTTCACATAAAAAGCCATCATTTCGCCATCAGGAGATATCGCTGGCGATCTCTCTTCGCCCTCTTGATCTGTAATCTGGGTTAACTTTTTATTTGATACATCTACCTTATAGATATTAGCTTCACCGCTAATTAGTTCCCAGTTTGGTGATCTATGAGCAGAAAAGTAGATGCTGTTACTGTCTGCTGACCATGAAAGAGCACCATAGTGATTGAAATTACCGTTTGTTAATTGACGTGCAGAACCTCCATCAGCTGGTACTACAAATATATGTCGATAAGATGGTTCAACAATACCTCGACCGTCATATTGATATCTAGTGGTTGTTACTACAATTGGCTTCTTTGCCCATGAAGCTCCTTTTGGTTTATCTCTTTGCTCTACAAATGAAATATTTTCTCCTTTTACATTCATTGTGAATGCCAACCATTTGCCATCAGGTGACCAAGAAAGGCTCGAAGGGGATGCTTGCAGTTGAGTTATGGCAGCTGTTTCACCTGATCCCACCCAATGCATATGAATTTGTGTAGAACCAGAACTACTGGAGACAAAAGCAATTTTTTTATTATCCGGTGACCAGCGCGGAGAATAAGAATTGCTTAAACCTGAATGCAATGGTCTATGACCTTCTCCATTTTTTTGAATACGCCAAAGATTTGATTTAACACGATCCTTCATCACATCATTCGAACGTCTCACATATACTATTGTTTGGCCATCTGGAGATACTTGCGGTTCAGAAGCCCATTCAAGCTCAAAGACATCCATTGGATCAAATAAATTTATATTCTCTTCTGCAATGATTTGAGATGATTGAAAAGAAAAGAATGAAAAGATAAAAAAAGCCGCTTTTAGGATTGCTGGCTTAACAAAAAAAGTAAAATTATTCTTCATATAACCAGCATATTTGAAAAGATAAAAGCATGCCAGCCTATCTATATTTTTAAGATAAAAAAAGGGCTCCAAAATGAAGCCCTTTTATAAAAAATAAGGTTAATTTAAATATCGAACCTATCTGCATTCATTACTTTATTCCAAGCAGCAATAAAGTCATTTTTAAATTTATCTCCAGCATCATCTGAGGCATATACTTCTGCTAAAGACCTGAGCTGTGAATTAGAACCAAATACTAGATCAACTCTTGAAGCTGTCCTAATGACTTCACCTGAAACTTTATCTACACCTTCATAAGAATTATTGCCATCTGGTCTCCAAGCTACATTCATATCAAGAAGTTTCTTAAAGAATTCGTTATCAAGAGTGTTAGTATCTTCAGAAAAGTTTCCTAAATTATCTCTCGTGATACCAAGTGATCTCATCCCTCCAACTAGCACTGTCATTTCATGTGCAGTAAGACCTAGTAATTGAGATTTATCTACAAGCATTTCTTCTGGGCTTACTGAATATTCAGTTTTTTGATAGTTTCTAAAACCATCTGCCAATGGTTCTAAAACTGCAAAGGATTCTGCATCAGTTTGTTCCTCAGTTGCATCGCCTCTACCTGGGGTAAAGGGAACATCAGCACCACTTGCTTGTTCAATTGCAACATTACCAGCTAACACAATCATATCTGCTAATGACGCACCAACTTCATCAGAAACTTTTGTTAAAGCATCTAGCACCTTATTAAGCTGATCCTTATTATTTGATTGCCAGCTCTTCATTGGTTCAAATCTTATTCTTGCACCGTTAGCGCCACCACGCAGGTCAGAGTTTCTAAACGTTGAAGCACTTGCCCATGCAGTTTCAACCATTTCTTGAATAGTCAGGTCTGCTTCAGTAATAAGTTGTTTAGCTTTCTCAATATCATAGTTTTTGTTGCCTTGTGGTACAGGATCTTGCCAAATTAAATCTTCCTCTGGCACTTCAGGTCCCAAGTACCTGACCTTAGGGCCCATGTCCCTATGCAGAAGCTTAAACCATGCTCTTGCGAATGCATCAGCAAATTCTTCAGGATTGTCCTTAAAATGCAATGAAATTTTTCTGTATTCAGGATCTTCTCTGAGCGCTAAATCTGAGGTCAACATCATTGTTGTTACTTTGATATTTGAGTCTTCCACGTCAGGCGCATGATTTTCCTCTTCTAGGTCAATCGGATGCCATTGAAATGCACCAGCCGGACTTTTAACTAGTTCATACTCGTATTTGAAAAGATTTTCAAAATAGCCGTTATCCCATTGTGCTGGATTTTTTGTCCAAGGCCCTTCGAGACCACTTGTTATCGTATCTCTGCCTTTTCCTTTACCATAGCCACTTTTCCAACCAAATTGTTGTTGTTCCATAGGTGCATCTTCTGGACCGACACCAACAAGTCCATCATCACCAGCACCATGCGATTTACCAAAAGTATGGCCTCCTGCTATGAGTGCTACTGTTTCATAATCATTCATAGCCATTCTGCCAAATGTCTCTCTTATATCATGTGCACTTTTCTTTGGGTCAGGATTTCCATCTGGTCCTTGTGGATTCACATAAATAAGTCCCATTTGAACGGCAGCTAGGGGATTATTTAATAGTCTCTCACCTACATACCTATTATTGCCAAGCATCTCTTCCTCAGGACCCCAATATATGTCTTCTTCTGGATGCCAAATATCAGGTCTTCCTCCGCCAAATCCAAATGTTTTTCCACCCATTGATTCAATCGCAGCATTTCCTGCTAATACAAGCAAATCTGCCCAACTCAGCTGTTTGCCATACTTCTGTTTAATTGGCCAAAGCAGTCTTCGGGCTTTATCTAAATTCCCATTGTCTGGCCAAGAATTGAGAGGAGAAAATCTTTGCGCACCTGTTCCAGCACCACCTCTACCATCACCTATTCTATAAGTTCCGGCCGCATGCCATGTTAGTCGCACAAAAAAAGGACCATAATGACCATAATCGGCAGGCCACCAGTCTTGCGAATCAGTCATCAGATCATAAAGGTCTTGCTTTAAAGCCTTATAGTCAATTTTGCTGAACTCTTCTTTGTAATCAAAATCACCATCCATAGGGTTAGTTTTGGTGTCATGTTGATGCAGAATGTTTAGGTTTAATTGTTGTGGCCACCAATTAACATTCGAGTGGCTGCCAGCTGTTTTTGTATTAGATCCGTGTATTACCGGACATTTAGTTTCGTCATTCATTTTTACCTTTCCTTAAATAATGTGCCTATATTTAATTTTAGATACGAACCCAAAATTTTCAATATAAAAAAAGCTTAATTAATCCATTTGATAGTGCTTAGTAATGGTTTTACAGTGAATGATAAATTATGTAAGTTTAGATATATGAAATCTGCAATCTACCCAGGATCATTTGATCCATTTACAAACGGACACAATGACATCTTAAATAGAGCATTGAAGATTTTCGATAAAGTAACAATTGCGGTTGTGAAAAACTCTTCAAAAAAATATTTATTTTCATTAGAAGACAGAGTGAGCATGATTAGTGAATTATTCTCTGACCAGGAAAATATTGATTGTGTAGGTCTAGACTCAAAACTGACTGTAGACTTAGCAAAAGAACTCAATGCCAAAGCGATAATCAGGGGATTGCGAGCAGTTTCAGATTTTGAGTATGAATTTCAAATCGCAAGTATAAATCGTTCTCAGAATTCTGAAATAGAGAGTGTATTTTTTACACCCAATGAAAAACTTTCTTTCATATCATCGAGCATGGTAAAAGAATTAGCTAGCTATGATGGAGATATAGCAAAATTTGTTCATCCTGATATAGAAGAAATGTTAAAGCGCAAATTAAAGAATTAAGTTTTCTGACATTTATTGCAAAAAAAAGTACTTCTGTTGCTCTGAACAATCCTAATTATTTTTGATTTGCAGCTCTTACATCGCTGCCCACCTCTGTCATATACATTCAATTGAATCTTGAAATAACCCGGTTTTGCTTCTGCATTAAAGTAGTCATTTAGCGTTGTTCCGCCAGATTTTATCGCTTTTTTAAGGATTAATCTGCTTGCTTTTAGAATTTCATTACACTGATTCTCTGTGATATCTTTACCTTCTTTAAGAGGGGAAATTTTTGTTTTGAATAATATTTCTGAAGCATATATATTTCCAATTCCTGAGATTATTGTGTGATTGAGTAATATTGATTTTATCGATGCACTAGAATTTTTAATTTTTTTGTAAAGATAGTCTTTTGTAGCTTTTTTCTCAAAAGGATCTGGACCATTGTTGTTAAGCAAATAGAATCCTTCATTGGTTTTATAAATTTGTATAAGACCAAATCTTCGAACATCATTAAAAATTAAATGATTCTTTGAGCTGAGGCCAAAAATTATGTGATCATGTTTTAAAAAATTAGTTTGTTTTGAAACTCTCAAATTTCCAGTCATGCCTAAATGAATTACCACTGAATAGCCATTGGCAAAATCTAATGTTATATATTTTGCTCGTCTGGAAATATTCTTTATTTTGGATTTAATTATTTTGTTTTTAAGCCCTGAGTTAAATGGGATTCTTAAATTTTTATTTCTAGTCGTAATGAAACTAATAGTTTGATTCTTTAGATAGGGTTCGACCCCTCGTTTTGTTGTTTCTACTTCTGGTAGCTCAGGCACTTATTTAAATTGTTTATTGAGTTCTATAACATCGCCTGGCGCGAGATTTCCTACAGCTCTTTTGTACTGTAAAGAGGTAACTATGAAACCATATGTTGCCTGTGAGAGATTATTTATCGATTCAGAATAATTTCTCTCTGCTTGAAGTAGATCTATAAGATTTCGAGAATTTAATTCGTAACCAACTCTTGTAGCTTCCAGAGCATCTTTGGAGCTCTCAACAGCTGACTTAAGTGAAGAAATATTTAATTCTGCTGTTCTCAATGCGGTATATAATGATCGAATTTCTTGAACAATACCTCTCTCAATCAGAATTAACTGCTCTTCTGTTTTAACTTCTTGTAGTAGTGCTTGTCTTCTTTGTGAGTTATTGAGCCCTGAAGTAAAAAGTGGCATAGAGAATTGAATAGAATAAATTCTATTTTCAGTTTCTTCAGGTATAGAAAATGGAAGATCAATGTTTGAGTCTACGCCATCAAAAGTGTATTGTTTTGACGTTCTTCTATTAGCATTTGCACTTAAGTCAATCTTTGGCAAATAGTTTGAGGTTTTTGATTTTGTGTTTGCATCTGCAGCTTCAACCCTATTTTTAGCTTCTAAGATTAAGTAATTTGCACTCAAACCTTTAGTCACTTCATTATCTATATCTGTTCTTGGGGCTTTAAATTCTAGAGATGTATTTAAAGGTGTAATAAGCTTTACTTGTCGCCCAACTATAGAATTTAGTTCTTCAAAACTTATATCTACATTTCCTTCAGCCTGAACTTTGTCTGATTCTGCTCTATTGAGCGCAGCTTTTGCCTCAGCTAATTCAATTCTTGAAACAGAACCAGTATTAAATCTTTGTAAGACTGCTTCGTACTGATTTTTAAGAGCTTTCTCTGTAGCAATTTTTGCCTCTAAGTTAGCCTTCGCAGATAAAACTTTAAAATATGCACTAGTAACTCTAATAATTAGATTCTGTTGCTGATAGGCAAATTGTGCTTCTGCTGCCTCAACATTTTCTTTTGCTTGTTTATTAGCAAACCATTTATCTAATCTAAAAAGCGGTTGGCTTACATTTAATCCATATGAAAAAGTATTGTAGTCATTTTGTAATTGTCTATCCTGGTAGTACTCATTCCAATTAGTGCCAGCATTTACTCTTACTTGAGGCATGAGATTAGATCTTGACTGATTCAGGAATTCTTTTGATATTGCTAAATCAGCTTTTTTCGAATTAAATTCAGGATCTTTTTCTAAAGCTTCTTTATAAATGGAAAGCAAATCATTTGAGAAAACCTCAAATGAGAGCATGATTAACATAAGCTTGATATAATTTTTCATTCTTCTAAATTAGACAGTATTCTGCAATATTAGTGCAATTTAAACAACGAAAATCTTTTTTCTAGAGAAATAAACACCAGATAAGATATCTATATGATCATAAAAAAAACCAATAAAGATTCTCTGTCTTTAATACTAAAACCCAATAAGTCATCTTCAGTGAGTCAGAATTTTATTTTCTTTGGATTCTTATCATTATTATGCCTAACATTTGGCATCGGTTTTTTTATTTTAGGGGCAACAATGATCTTGCCATTTGCTGGGCTTGAGATTATTGCTTTGATTACTGTTCTTCGAATTAATAGGAACTGGGTAAACCAATCTGAGGAGATATATCTAGATAAGTTATTTGTAAAATTTAAGAAAGGCAGAAATGAGTTTGCTTTTGATAGATTTCTAAGTAAGTTCTCGGTCGTAGACTATAAAACTAAAAAAAGACTATTTATAACTAGCGGCAACCAAAAACTAGAGATTGGTTCATTTTTAAATGAGGATGATGTTGAGGAACTAATTGATTTATTAAAAAACAAGGTTAGCGAATTAAATTTCTCTTAGATGTAAATCAAGATTTTCGTAGATTGGTATTCCATCAGAAAATTTTGGAAAACTTTCCCCGACAATAAGTGGTCTTAAATACTCTTGACCAGCAGAAGTTATTCTAAAGCCATCTTCAGTTATATAATTTGATGGAACAGTCTTTTCCTCATTAGCTATATCTTTTAAATCACCCACAGATATTTCCCATTCATACGGGTTATTGCTTATTCTTTTTATTACTGGCATAACGCCAGATTGGCCTTCTGCAGCCAGTTTAACAGCTGCTTTACCCACAGCTATAGCTTGTTCAATATCTGTTAATGACGAAATATGTCTAGCACTTCTTTGTAGATAATCTGCAACGGACCAATGGTTTTTAAACCCTAAATTATTAGTAACTAAAGAAGCAATTTTTGGAGCTAGTCCACCGAGCTGACTATGACCAAAGGAGTCTTTTTCAGCAGAGGCAGCATACAGTTCACCATGCATATTTTTAAGCCCCTCAGAAGCAACAATGACAGAATAGCCATATTTATTTACATCGTCTTCTACTCCAGCTAAGAACTTTTCTTCATCAAACCTAACTTCAGGTAATAGTATTTTATGTACGAAAGTTTCTTCTTCATTGTTTGCTAATTCACCAGCAGCTGCTATCCAGCCTGCATGCCTACCCATTACTTCCAGAACAAATACCTTGGTTGAAGTCTTACACATAGATTTGATATCCATGGATGCTTCTTTTGCTGATATAGCTACATATTTTGCGACTGAGCCAAAACCAGGACAATTATCTGTAACTGCTAAATCATTATCAATTGTTTTTGGTACAGCTATTGCTTTAAGATCATAACCAAATTTTTCTGCAGCCTTTGCTACTTTAAGACATGTATCAGCTGAGTCATTGCCGCCGTTATAGAAAAAATAACCAATAAATAATTTATCAAGCCGTTCAAATAAGTCTTTATAGAACTTCTCATCATTTAGATCTGGTAATTTATACCTGCATGAGCCAAAAGCACCTCCTGGCATTTCTAATAAGTTTTCTATCGGTTTAGTGGTTTTACTTAAGTCATAAAGTTGATTTTCAAGAAGTCCTACAATCCCATTTTTTGAGGCATATATATTTGCTGTAGAAAAGTCTTTTTGGAACTTGGAAATCAAGCCGTAAGCAGAACAATTTATAACAGAAGTAACGCCACCAGATTGCGCATAGAATGCATTTTTCATCACAGTTATCTTATACTCCATTTAACACAACTAAAAGCATGAAAATTTTTTTTCTAGGAATTTCTGGGACCTTTATGGGCAACTTGGCCCAAATTGCTCGTGAGCTTAATCACGAAGTTTATGGCTGTGATAATAAAGTTTATCCACCCATGTCTGATGAATTGAGAGCGCTAGGAATAAATTTTTCAGAAGGTTATGAGGAAAGCAATTATATGGATGCTGATTTATACATAATTGGGAATGCAATATCTCGAGAAAATAAATTATTACAGAAGATACAAGAAAATAAAAAAGAAATTATATCTGGACCAAAATGGCTTTATGAGAATGTGCTTTCTAGTAAAAAAGTTATAGCAGTTTCTGGTACGCATGGTAAAACTTCAGTAACTTCGATGATTTCTCACGTCTTAATACAAAATAATTTGGATCCTAATTACCTAATAGCTGGCATTCCAAATACACTGCAAAAGTCATGGAACATATCGCCTTCTGAATTATTTATTATTGAGGCAGATGAATATGACACTAGCTTTTTTGACAAGAAACCAAAATTTTTTCACTACAAACCAAGCGTTCTATTAATAAATAATATCGAGTTTGATCATGCTGATATCTATGCAAATATCGAGATGATAGAAAAGAACTTTTTTGAGCTTATTGAAAGCATGCCAATTCAATCTAAAGTTTTAATAAATGCAAAAAAAGTTAGACAATCATTTATAGAGCATTTAAATAAATCCAAACTAAAGACAGAGATAATTCAACTCAATTTTGATGCAAATGATATTCATTATGAAAATAAACTCTTAACACTCAGCGTTTTAGAGGACATATTGCCAAAAGCTGCAATTCTTCAAGCTCTTGAAAGCTATGGGGGAGTGAAACGAAGATATGAAACAATCTTTGAAGACGATTTTTTTAAAGTTATAGATGATTTCGCACATCACCCTACCGCAATCAAAGAAACATTATCTATTGCCAAAAAAGAAAATGAGGAAGTTGAGCTAATTGTCGAGCTTGGCTCAAATTCAATGAGAAATGGTATCCATGATCAGAAATTGGTTGAAATTTTTTCAAAGAATAAAGCTTATGTAATTAATGCAAATGAAGAACAGAAGAAAAAATTTAAAGATGATGCAAAAGAATTAGAACTAAGCGATCTGGAAAGTATTTGCAAAAAAAATAAGACAAAAAAAATAATTCTTATGTGTGGAAATAAAAATTTTCAAGGTTTTCAACAGCTTATTATCGATAAGCTAATTAAATGATTATAATTTCATTAAATGGCACCAAAACTAAAGTCCTCAAAAGAAATCGTTAAAACATGTAAAGACTCATTGGATGAGCTCAAGGCAATTAACATCTGCTCTTTTGAAGTAGAAAAAATTTCTTCTTTTACTTCATTTATTTTGGTAGCTTCTGGAACTTCTGGCAGACATATTCAGTCTATTGCAGATAAGGTAATTGAAAACTTAAAGAGCAAAAAGGTACAAATACTTGGCACGGAAGGAACTGAGTCTAAAGATTGGATTCTTATAGATGCTGGCGAAGTAATAATTAATATTATGTCTGAAGATTCAAGAGAACATTATGACCTAGAGTCTTTATGGGACCGAAAAGCTAGATGAAAATCTCTCTTTTATACATCCAATCGAATAAAACTAAAAATGCTGAAAGTTTTGAGAACCATTTTTTAAAAAACATAAAAAAAAATATGGACATAGAGGTAATCAGTTTGCCAGTTAAAAAGAAATTTACATCCATGCAGCAACAAATTGAGTATGAGAGCAGCTTGCTATTAGATAAGGTAGGAAAAAACGAATATATTTGTTTTGATAAGACAGGGCTCAAGATGTCGTCCGAAGAATTCTCAAAAACTCTTTATAAATCTAATCAAAAAATTAAATTGGTAATAGGTGGCGCATTTGGTTTGTCTGAAAAAATAAAAAAAGAAGCTAAAGGCATAATTTCTTTCTCAGATATGGAGTTTTCTCACGAAGTTTTCCGTGTAATGCTCTTAGAACAGATTTATAGAGCCAATTGTATATTTAATAACCATCCATACCACCAAAATTGAAAGACAATAAGATACATACTTATAGAACTAGAACAAATATTCTTCTAACTGTATTCCTGATCATTTTATTCTTGGTTTTAGGCCGTTTTTTTTACCTACAAATTATTCAAGGAAATGAACTAAAGGCCTTAAGAGAACAGAATATTAATGCTTTTGAGTATATCTACCCAAAAAGAGGCAGAATATTATCGCGTGATGGAGTAGTTCTAGCAGAAGATAGAAAAATATTTTCATTAGCAGTGGATATAGAGCAAAAACCAAGTGAAGAGTCCATTGAAATACTGTCGACTATTTTTTCAGATCAAATCCAATTAAATGATTTAAAAGATCTTGTCTCGAACTCTTTGAGGTATAGAAAATCAGAAATAGTTATAGATAAAATCTCTCAGCAAGACTTAGCAAAGTACCTTGTAAGGGGATCGGACCTCAGAGGTTTTTCGGTAATTGAGGGTTACGAAAGAGAATACAATAACCATCCATCAATTTTTCATGTACTGGGCCACATGGGCTATATCAATAATACTGATATTAATTATTTCTCTCCAAAAATTGATGAGTATGACTCTAGGCTTTGGAGAAAAGTAGGTAAATCTGGTATTGAAAGAGTCTATGAAAAAGAACTACAAGGCCAACATGGAAAAAAATATTTTCAAAGAAATGCTAGAGGAGATAAGAGGGTAACTACTGATGTGGATCCTTTTCAAGAAGGCCAAGAGCTCTATATCTCAATAGATTTCGAAGCACAAAAGCTAGCTTATGAGTTAATGAATGATAGAAAAGGCTCAGTGGTAGTTATTGATTTGAGTGATTTTAGTATTCCGGTCGCAATTAGCACTCCATCCATTAGTGCTAATGACCTAAGAGATATATCTTCTTTACAGTATCAGGATCTATTGAATGATCCATCAAGGCCACTTTTTAATAGAGCATTTATGGGTTTATATCCACCTGCATCGACTATCAAACCGTTATTGACTGTATTTGCTCTGAATAATGGTTATACCGACTGGGAAGAGACTATTTTTGATGATGGGTTCTTTAGGTTTGAGGAGGAGGAAAGAGTTTTTAATGCATGGAGAGAAGGCGGTCATGGACTTACAGATTTAAGAAAGGCTTTAGTTGAGAGCTCAAACCCTTTTTTTATGAATCTATCGATAAGATACGAAAAAGACTTATTTGTAGACTTTCTAAAGTCATCTAGTTTTGGATCGAAGCTCTGTGAGGATTGCTATCCACATCAATTCAGCCCCTTAATTAATGATGCATGGAAATACAAAAATTTTGGCAAAGAGCTTTTTAAAGGTGATTTTATTAATCTTGGTGTTGGACAGGGATACATGCTCACTACACCCCTGCATCTATCATTAATATCTGGAATATTGGCAAAAAAAGGTAACTATCAACTTCCCTTCATGGTTACTAAAAAAGATAACATGCTTAATTTAGCTGAAAACTTAACAGATGAAGATTGGAGCAGGTTGCATCAATCACTCACTGACGTGATCTATTCACCAAATGGCACTGGATTTAGGATTAATGCTGGCGATTTAAAGTTGGCTGGTAAAAGTGGAACAGCTCAGGTTGTAGATATAAATTCTAGAGAAGAGTATGACGAAGTTAGAAGTAATGAGCTTCTTAGAGACCATGCAATTTTTATCGGTTTTGCCCCTTACGATAATCCAAAGTATTCAATAGCGGTAATAGTTGAGAATGGCGAAAGTGGTGGCAGGGTTGCAGGACCAATTGCTAAACAAGTTTTAGAGGAGTTATTAGATGATATTTAATTTAAGAAACTCTATTATTTTATTCTCCCTTGCAGTAATTGTTTTGATGGGTTCTTTAACAATTTATTCTGTTACATCTATTGATATAAATTATTTCTTAAGATTTTTGTTGATAAATATCTTTGTCATTCTAATTGTTGCTTTGATATTCAACCAGATAAATCTGAATAGGATTCTTTCTTTCGGCTGGATTCTTTTTTTAGCAAATATTTTGATGGTATTGAGTGTCGAAATATTTGGTAATGAAATTAATGGTTCTAAGCGGTGGTTAGATTTTGGATTTTTAAGTTTACAGCCATCTGAATTTATGAAGATCACTTTTGCCTTATTTGCTATTCAATATTTACGATTTTATAACTTCAGATTTACAAGATTTAGAACATTATTCTTATTAGGAGTTTTGTTTTTATCGGCAATGCCAATAATCATTCAACCCGATTTAGGCACAGGCATAGTTTATATTTTGTTGGGCCTAATGTTTCTTTTTATATGCGGTGCACACCGCTTTTATTTTATTGGGATGGGGGTTTTTGGAATACTTCTTTCACCAATAATTTATAGTTTTGGCTTAACTTCTTATCAAAAAGGTAGAATTACTAGTTGGTTTTCTTCTGATCAAGATTTATCTGAAAAATGGAACATACTTCAATCAGAAATAAGTATTGGTTCTGGCGGATTTACAGGAGAAGGATTTTTAAACAGCAAACAAAATGAATTTAATTTTCTCCCTGAAGCTGATACAGACTTTATTTTTTCTATCTACGCAGAACAATTTGGTTTTCTAGGCGTCTTTCTAATTCTTCTAATGTTGGCAGGTTTCATTGTCTTGACCACACTTTTAACAATGACTGAAAAGAGGTTAACAAGTGATTTATCACCTTACTTTATAGGCACATATTGCACATTAGTTATCGGTTTTAGTTTTTTGCTTAATATTCTAATGGTGAGTGGAATGATCCCTGTAGTCGGACTTCCATTACCTTTTTTTACTAAGGGAGGCTCATCTTTGTTATGCTTTTCAATAATGCTTGGATTAATATTTACATCTAGAGGTTTTTTAAAATGATTCGGTTCCTTCTTATAGTTTTGCTAAGTTTTAATGTAAATTCTAATGTTCTAGAAAGGGAAGATATAAAAGCTTTTATAAAATTCGCTACTGAAACATCTGATTTAACCGAAGAAGAAGTTAAAAGCTACTTAGTCCAGGCTGTCCCATCAAAAAAAGCAGAGACTGCAAGACAGAATCAACCAGAAGTTAAGGCAACTTGGGATAGATATAGAAATCGATATGTGACTAGCTCGAGAATAAATAATGGAGTGAAATTTGTGAAAAATAATTTCGATATTCTTGAAAAAGTAGAGAATGAATTTGGGGTCTCAAAGTTTTATATTGCTTCAATTATTGGATGTGAAACAAATTATGGCAGCTATCTGGGTACATATAATCCTCTTGACACAATTTTTACAAGAGCTTTTGAACCAAAAAATACTTTTTGGCAGAAAGAACTAATTCAATTATTCATTCTTTCAAAAAAATATAATTTTGATCCAAAGGCAATTAAAAGCTCATGGTCAGGAGCTTTAGGTCTCGGACAATTTATTCCTTCAAGCTATAACTTTTACGGAGTCGATTATGACAATGATGGCGCTGTTGATATGTATAATTCTCGAAAAGATGGTATTGCTAGTGTAGCAAACTACTTAAAGGGAAATGGCTGGAAAGAAAACTCAAATGCAGTTTCAGAAGTAGATGTTAGTAAAAAATATCAAGAACTTAATGATGAAGATATTTCTGCATTAGAACTGCCGTTCAATCTCAATAATTTTAGAACAAAAATTACTACCACTGATTTAGATAATGAGGGTTTTGAGATAGAAAAAGTCTTTGAAGAAAAGATCTCCCCTTTATTAGTTTATGAACAAGGCAAAACAAAGTTATATTTAGGGTTTGACAATTTCCGGGTAATAACTAAATATAACCGAAGTAGCAAGTATGCATTAGCAGTTCACCAGCTTGCCGTAGAGATTTCGAAGAGATTTGATGAATAAAATTAAAATTTACTTAGCATTGGCTTTCAGTCTAGTGGCTGGAGCTGCAATTCCTAACCCGCCAGATCTTGGGGTAGGGAGCTATATTCTTTATGAACCAAATACAAAAAAAATATTAGTAAGCTTTAATGCTGATGAGCCAGTGGAACCTGCAAGCCTTACCAAATTGATGACAAGTTATGTTGTTGCCGATTATATCAAAGAAGATTTCATTAGCTTAGAAGATGCTCCTAAAATCTCAGTAAAAGCATGGAAAACAGAAGGGTCTAGAATGTTTATTCAAGAAGGTAAGAAGGTTAAAGTTTCTGACCTAATTAAGGGAATGATTATTCAATCTGGAAATGATGCAAGTGTTGCTCTCGCTGAGCATGCTGCAGGCAGTGAAGAAAACTTTGCTTACCTAATGAATGGTTATGCATCTGAACTTGGAATGGAAAATACTTCTTTTAATAATGCTACAGGCCTGCCTGATCCACTTAATGTTACATCAGCTTATGATCTAGCATTATTAACAAGTGCATTAATTAATGAGTTTCCAGAGCATTACAAATTATATTCACAGAAATCTTTCACTTTTGCTGGAATAAAACAACAAAATAGAAATAGATTATTGTGGCGAAGCGATATTTTTGATGGTGCAAAAACAGGATACACACAAGCAGCTGGATATTGTCTAGTAGGCTCTGCAGTTAGAGGTGACATGCGATTGGTGGCTGTAGTGTTAGGTAGTGAAGATGATAAAAGGTTCAATGATGTTTCAGCACTTATGGACTATGGTTTCAGGTACTTTACAACTGAAAAGCTATTTTCAGAGTCAGAGCCAATTAAAGACTTGAGAGTTGTAGCTGGCAAAAGTGATTATGTATCAATTGGTCTTAAAGAAGATATCATTCTTACACTTCAGAAAGATAAAAGAGATAACTTAAGTTTTGAAGTTTCAGCGGGTTCTCAGATTCTAGCTCCAATTACTGCTTATGATAGCGCAGGCACACTAAGAGTCATTGATGATGAGAATAATGTTATTGTTGAAACAGAACTAGTTTACCTAGACTCAGTTGAAGAACTAGGATTTTTTCAAAGACTAATTGCAATACTTTGGAACTGGATAAAATCTCTTTTCAATTAAGAAGATAGTTCCAAAACAATACTTTTAATGCCATTCCAAGGATCACCCTGTAAGACACCTTTGAAACATTTATCAATAGAATCTAGCTTATTAATAGATTTTTCTAATGATTGTTTTGATGTTCTATCTGATATTTTTCGGTACATGCTAATTTGATTATCCCAAATACCTAAAGGCTTTAAATTTTTGCCGTCCTTAATAAATTTTATGGCATTAATATCTCTGGCTAGGATCCAAATTAATAGTGGCACTGAATTTCTGTCCTTCTTTTTCATTGAGTCAATAATTGAAAGAGCAGATTCAGACTCATTCTTGCTCATATGTTCTATAAGCTTAAAATTATTCTTATCTCCATTATTTGTAAATACTTCCATTGCCGCTTTTTCATTCTCTATTTCAAGTATCTTTAAAATTTCTAAGTCATTTAATAAAGATGAAAAGTTTCCTTCATACATCTCAAGAAGAATCTTTATGTTTTCACTTTTATTTAAAAAATCAGGTAAATTTTCTTTAAGATAGGATTCAATCTCAGAATCATAAGGTGGTGAACAATCAATGAAAACTGCGTCCCCATCGTGCTTGCTTATTATGTCACGTTCAATTATTTTCTTTGATAAATTACTAATTTCTATAATCAAAAGGTTGTCTGTTTGGTAATTTATAATTTTTGCAAATCTCTCATTGAGCTCTTTATTCAATCTATTTTTAGCTAAGCTTATGAATACAACTTTTTTTTCATTAAAAAGGCTATTAGACATCAAGCATTGATCTAGGCTCTCGTTGAAATTATCGTCTGTCATATCAATATAACTTTTTTCAAGCAAGTTAATATCTAGGTCTTTAAGACAGTGTTTTTTTGTTCTATAGGACAAAACATATTCATCGCCAAAAATAATGAATTTGTTTGAATTAAGAGATGAGGATGAAAAAAATTTTATAGCCTTAAGTTGTTTACTTGGCATGATTGATTATATTTTTACAGATGTCGGAAATTATTAGTGTCTTAAGTCTTTTTTTCTCTTCATCAGCCATATTGCTAGATATATAGTTAGTGGTTTGCATGCGCATAGCCATCAAAGGCAACTCTTTACTTTGGTTTGGGAGTTCCAGAATTAACTTTCCAACGTATTTAGTATTAAACTCAAGCCCCTGGCTATTAATATTTTCAGCCGCAAATGTAAAAGATAAATCTCTGAAATTTATTTCTTCAGTTACGCTCTTCAGGCACTTTTTTAATTCATATTTCTCTAAATTACCAAAAGAATCATCAAAACTTATATTGTCTGAATTGATTGTTGTCACAGAACACGATGCAAGGAAAAATAAAATTGTTAGATTACGAATGTACAAAGTTAATAAGCTTATTTTTTATAAATATCACTTTAATTATATCCTTGTTTTCAAGATGTCTTGATACATTTTCATGTTCTTTTGACAGTTGTTTTACTTCTTCTTCACTCAAAGCAGAATCAATCATTATATTTGCTCTAACTTTTCCATTTACTTGAATTAAATATTTAATTTCACTTTCATTCTTTTCAAAAAACTTTTTATCAGGCCACTTTGCTTCTTGCAATTCTTTTCCTAGTACTTCTTGGTATAGGTTCTCTGTTATATGTGGTGCAATTGGAGATAGGGCAACGAGTAAGAAATCATAAACTGTCATTAAGTCTTCTTTAGATGCTTCAATACCTTTAGCAGTAAATTTTTTATTTATATTGTTTAGAATTTCCATACAAGAGGAAACAACGGTATTTAGATTTAGTCTTTTATCATAGTCATCATTTATTTTTATAAATAAATCTTTGCATTCGTCAATTAATATGTCTTTTGACTCACCGAAATCTTCGTCTTTAAGGCTTTTGATTCTATAAGAAAGAGCCCATAAACGTTTCAAAAATTTGTGGCAGCCTTCCAAGCCATTATCTGACCATTCCAAAGATTGTTCTGGTGGGCTAGCAAAGATCATAAAAGTTCTGATGGAATCTGCACCATAATTTTCAATGTATTCCTTTGGATCAACGGTATTGCCTTTTGATTTTGACATCTTAGCCCCATCTTTAAGGACCATGCCTTGTGTAAGTAATTTTTTAAAAGGCTCATCTCCCTCAACCAAACCAAGATCTCTTAGAACTTTGAAGAAAAAACGTGAGTAAAGTAAGTGAAGAATCGCATGTTCTACCCCACCAATATATAAATCAACTGGTAGCCAGTAGTTGGTATTCTCATCAAAAACTTTTTTATTATTTTGAGCTGACATGTACCTAGCAAAATACCAGGATGACTCCATGAATGTATCAAATGTATCGGTTTCTCTTTCAATGCCTGGTTCTGGGTACCGAAACGATTCATTTTGATGTAGCGGTTCATATGTCCCATCTTTATTTACTGGTAATAAGACAGGTAGTGTACTTGCTGGTCTAGCTTCTCCATCTTTATATTCCATAGGTATTGGGCAACCCCAATACCTCTGTCTACTTATGCCCCAGTCCCTTAACCGGTATTGATATAAAATCTTGGCATCATTACTTTCTGCCAGAATATTTGAAATCTTGTCGAATGCTTCATCAGGCATTAATCCATTTAAATCTTCTGAATTTACAAGAGGGCCTGATCCAGAAAAAGGTAGTTCTGCTTCGGAATCAATTACACGCTTTATGGCAATATCGTATTTTTTTGCAAACTCAAAATCTCTTTCATCATGCCCTGGAACACCCATAATTGCTCCAGTTCCGTAATCCATCAGTACATAATTGATAATCCAAACATTTATTTTTTGTTTCGAAATTGGATGAATAATATTTAGGTTGGTTTTATACCCTACTTTATCTGCTTTTGCTTGGTCAGCCTCAGCTGATGAGATTTGCTTAGTTTCTTCTATAAAATCTTCAATACCAACATCGTCTTGCATTAGCTCTTTTACAATTGGATGGTTAGGCGATATACCAAAAAAAGTTACGCCATGAATTGTATCTGGTCGCGTAGTAAAAGCCTTAAGGGTAAAATTTTTATCAGTCTCAAACTCAATTTCTGTGCCTTTAGATTTCCCAATCCAATTTTTTTGCATATTTTTGACATTTTCGGGCCAGTCAATGTTTTCTAAACCTTCTTCAAGCTCATCTGCATAATCAGTAATTTTTAAAAACCAGGTTTCAATCTCTTTTAGCTCGACATCGGCTCCAGTTCTCCACCCTTTGCCATCAATAACCTGTTCATTTGCAAGTACTGTTTTATCTACAGGGTCCCAATTGACAAGAGATTTTTTCCTATATGCCAAACCCTTTTCATAGAATTTCAGGAATAATTCTTGTTCAAATTTATAGTAGGACTGGTCAGAAGTATTTATTTCTTTGTTCCAATCATAGCCAAAACCCAATGAGTTTAGCTGATGTTTCATATGTTCAATATTTTCTTCGGTCCAATCTTGTGGGTGCACTTTTTTATTGATGGCAGCATTTTCAGCAGGTAATCCAAATGCGTCCCAACCCATTGGCTGCAAAACATTGAATCCTTTTAATTTTTTGTACCTAGATACCGCATCACCAATTGAATAATTTCTTACATGGCCCATGTGAAGATTGCCAGAAGGATAGGGCAACATTGATAGGCAATAGTATTTTGGCTTAGAGGTGTCTATATTAGCTGCAAATGTATTGTTGGTTTTCCATTTTTTTTGAACAATAGATTCTATTTGATTGAAATTATAAGTTTCCTTCATTTGATTAACTCTTCTTCTAAATACTTAATATAGTAGTCAACATTTTTAAAGCCATTATCATCTAAAATCTTTAAATGAAGCGGCTGGTTTGTTTTTATTCCCTCAACAACTAATTCAGTCAAAGCCATTCGCATTTTATTAATCGTATTTTCTCTGTCACCATCCTTGACGATAACTTCTGCGATTAATGAATCATAATTAGAGGGTACTTCATACCCACTATAAATCTGTGATTCAAATCTAACATGATACCCGCCTGGTCTATGAACATTAGATATTTTTCCTGGCGACGGGATAAAAGTTTCTGGATCTTCAGCGTTGATACGGCATTGCATAGCATGGCCATTTATCTTTAATTTATCTTGCTCCAAATCAAACCTATCTTCTAATGCTAGAGAGAGTTGTGCCTGGACCAAGTCTACACCCGTTATCATTTCAGTTACTGTATGTTCAACTTGAATCCGGGTATTCATTTCAATGAAATAGAATTCATTATTTTCATATAGGAATTCAAGTGTTCCAGCACCCTCGTACTTAAGCTCTGAACAAGCCTTCACACAAATGTTCTGTATTTCATTTAGCTTATCTTGGGGTAAGTTTATAGCTGGAGCTTCTTCAACTATTTTTTGATATCTTCGCTGCAATGAACAATCTCTAGAGTAAAGATGCACGACTTTTCCTTTACCATCTCCAAAAACTTGTACTTCAATATGTCTTGGTTTTTGTAAATATTTTTCAATAAATACTTCACCATTTCCAAAAGCTAGTTGAGCTTCATTTTGTGCACTAATAACACAATCCCAAAGATCCTTCTTCTTTTCAACTACTCTCATGCCTTTACCTCCACCACCTGCAGAAGCCTTAACAATTACTGGATAGCCAATTTCATCAACTATATTTTCAATCTGGTCCTGTGATTGGATATTTCCTGTATAACCAGGCACAATTGGAACTCCTAAAGATTCAATAAGTTCCTTCGCTTTAATTTTATCGCCCATTATCTCAATAACTTTGGGATCTGGCCCAACAAACTTGAAGCCACTTTGGTTACATTTCTCGGCAAAAGATGAATTTTCTGCAAGAAAACCATAACCAGGATATATTGCATCTGCACCAACAAGTTCTGCGGCAGCAATAATTGCAGCTTCATTAAGGTAACTATCTTTTGATGCAGCTGGCCCAATACATATTGCCTCATCTGAAAGTTTTAGATGTTTCTGGTCTTTATCAATAGTGGAATAGACAGAAGCTACTTGGTAACCAAGCTCCTTTGCTGCTCTGAGTGCCCTAATTGCAATAACACCTCTGTTAGCAATTAAGATTTTTTTAGGATTCTTCAATTGAAATTAACTCTTGACCAAATTCTACAGGCTCACCATCACCAACATTAATTGCAATAACTTTGCCATCGAATTCTGACTTAACCTGGTTCATCATTTTCATTGCCTCAATTATGCAAACTGTTTGTCCTTTTTTTATCACTTGACCAACTTCAATGAAAGGCTCTTTATCAGGAGATGGTTTTCTGTAAAAAGTTCCAACCATAGGAGAAACTATCTTGCTATTATCATCAGAGATTTCTGATTCAGTGGTTTCTTCAGTTGTGGGCGGATTGTTCTGAGCAACTGGGCTAGGCACAATACTTGGAGAAACAGAAGTATGGACAATACTCTCTTTTTTTCTATTGATTCTTACGCTTTCCTCTCCTTCTTTAACTTCAATCTCATTCAGATCTGATTCTTGAAGCATCTCTATTAATTTTTTAATTTTTCTAAGATCCATTTTTACCTCGTACTATTTTTGTTAATGCAAACTCATAACCATCAAAACCTAAGCCTACAATACAGCCAAGAGCTATATCGCTAAAAAATGATGTATGTCTAAATTCTTCTCTTGCAAACACATTAGATATGTGGACTTCATAAAAGGGAAAATTTACCGCAAGTATTGCATCTCTAATTGAAATATTAGTGTGCGTATGAGCGCCAAAATTGAAGATACCACAATGATAGTTTTCCTCTTTCTGAGTATGAATCTTATTGATTATCTCTTCTTCTGAGTTACTCTGAAAAAATTCCAATTCAACATCATAATTAAGCTCGGAAAGTTTTTTTTCTAAGTCATTTAAAGACTCAGAACCATAAAGCTCTGTTTCTCTTTTGCCAAGCATATTTAGATTGACACCATTTATTACTAATATTTTCATTTTTCAGACTTTAAACGAATTTAGATGTATTTTCAATGATTTTAGCTACATTTTAAATGCATAAAAAAATTAATATTTAAGTTTTTTTGTGCATAAACTTTAAGAATTTAATTGAAAATTACTTATTAGGCTATACTAATTGGCCTATAGGTAATTATGTTAAACAATCTTTTCCCAAATGTCAGGCCTCGGAGGCTAAGAAAGAATAAGACGATTAGAAATCTTGTTTCTGAAACCAAGCTACATAAATCGAAACTTATACAACCATTATTTGTTTCGGACAGCAACCCTGAAAAGCAATCTATCACAACTATGCCTGGTCAATTTATTCATTCTAGAGATTCATTATTTTTCGAAATTGACGAACTTCAAAAACTTGGCATCAATACTATCGCTTTATTCCCTAATATATCGCAAACAAAAAAGGATAATGATGGCACGGAGGCTTTAAATCCTGATAACTTCATGTGCAAATTAGTATCAGAGATAAAAGCTAGATTTAATGAGGTAGTTTTGGTAACAGATGTTGCATTAGATCCATACACGACTACTGGGCATGATGGGATAATTGAAAATAAAGATGTAGATAATGATAAAACCCTAAAAGCTTTGGAAGAAATGTCAGTTAACTTAGCTAGTGCTGGTTCTGACATCATCGCTCCTTCAGATATGATGGATGGCAGGGTTGGAAAAATTAGAAAAAAATTGGAAGAAGCTAATTTGAAAGACACAATTATTCTGAGTTACTCAGCTAAGTATTCATCTTCATTCTATGGTCCATTTAGAGACGCTGTTGGCTCTCAACAAGTTGAAGGTATTTCAAAAGATTCATATCAGATGGATAAAAGGAATCTTAATGAGGCACTTAAAGAAGCGAAGCTTGATCTAGATGAAGGTGCTGACATTCTTATGGTTAAACCAGGGCTGCCATACTTAGATGTTATAAGAGAAATATCAAGCAATATAGACGCACCATTATTCGCTTACCAGGTTAGTGGTGAGTACTCAATGCTGCAAATGGGTATTGACAAAAAATTATTTAAACATAATGTTATCCCAGAGACTTTAATTAGTCTTTTCAGAGCAGGCTCATCCTCAGTGATAACTTACTACGCTCGATGGGTTGCAGAAAACTATGACAATATCAGTAAATAACGAAACATTTTCTTCAGAAGTACTAGAACAATCAAAGCTTGTGCTTGTTGATTTCTGGGCAGAGTGGTGTGGGCCGTGTAAACAGATCGCGCCAACACTAGAAGAGTTAGCTGATAAGTATTCTGAGAATCTTTCAGTTTGCAAAGTCGATGTTGACTCAAATAGGGAGCTTGCACTGCAATACAATGTTAGGAGTATTCCTTCATTGATGGTATTTAAAAATGGGGAGATGGTTGATAGTTTAATAGGAGCTGTTAGCCTTGAAGAGCTAGAAGATTTAGTAACAAGAAACTTCTAAATCGTCTATAAATACATTAGTATTAGTATTCGGATAATTCATTCCCACCAAATTTCAATTTTTTTTATTTATGAACGCATTAGAACTAAAACAAAAAACAACTAAAGAACTTTTAGAAATTGCAGAGAAACATGGTCTAAAGCATGTCTCTAGGCAAAAGAAAGCAGATATCATTTTCAACATACTAAAAACAATTTCAAAAGACGTTAAGGAGCTTTTAGGTGGAGGAATCCTAGAAACTTTGCCGGACGGATTCGGATTCTTAAGATCACCTTGGGGTTCATATTTAGCAGGGCCTGATGATGTCTATGTATCGCCAAGCCAAATACGTAAATTTAATTTAAGAACAGGAGATTTTGTTGTAGGGAATATTAGGCCCCCAAGAGAACAAGAAAGATATTTTGCACTAGTTCAGGTTGAGTCCATTAATGATAATGAGCCATCTAAGACCCAAGAAAAGATAGCTTTTGAAAACTTAACTCCATTGTTTCCAGATAATAGATTTAGACTAGAAACTGGTTCAGGTAGTTCTGAAGATATCTCACCAAGGATAATTGATTTAGTTGCTCCTATAGGAAAAGGTCAAAGAGGGCTAATTGTTTCACCTCCAAAAGCTGGTAAAACTTTATTGCTTCAAAATTTAGCTCAGTCAATAACTAAGAACAATCCTGAAACGCATGTAATAGTTCTACTAATTGATGAAAGACCTGAAGAGGTTACGGATATGCAGAGAACTGTTGATGCAGAAGTTGTTGCTAGTACCTTTGATGAATCGCCCCAAAGACATGTGCAAGTTGCTGACTTGGTAATTGAGAAAGCAAAGAGATTAGTTGAGCACAAGAAGGATGTGGTTATCTTATTAGACTCAATCACTCGTTTAGGTAGAGCGTACAATACAGTGCAGCCAGCTAGTGGAAAAATCCTTTCAGGTGGTGTTGATTCAAATGCATTAGAACGACCAAAAAGATTCTATGGTGCTGCTAGAAACATTGAAGAGGGTGGAAGCTTAACAATTGTTGCAACTGCATTAGTTGAAACTGGTTCCAAAATGGATGATGTAATTTATGAGGAATTTAAAGGTACAGGTAATATGGAAGTTCACCTTGAAAGAAAAATTGCTGAGCGAAGAGTGTTCCCTGCAATCAACATTTTAAGATCTGGGACCAGAAGAGAAGATCTACTTGTTGATAAAGATGAACTTACCAGAGTGCATATGTTAAGAAAAGTTTTGAGCGAGCAAGAAGAAGTTGCTGCCACTGAATTCCTAATATCAAAACTGAAAAACACTAAAACAAACGAAGAATTTTTCGCTTCTATGACGAAGACTAAAGCAAAATAGAATTTATTTCTTCGTCTAAATTCTTAGAAAAGTAGTTTATAACAGTTGCATTATGTCCATATGACTCTATGGCATCTTTAATACGAGAAGATATTGGTAAAAAAACAATTTTTTTCTTCCTTTGGAATATGTGTTGAAAGAAAATTTCAACAGATAAAACACTTGTAAAAATTACCGCATCGCAGTTTATAAAGTCTTTCTTAAGTTGATCATAGCTGGCGTAAGGCTCCCTTACATAGCAATCAACTTCATCTGTTTTAAAGCTTGCTGAATTTAGGTAATCTGAAATCTCTGAAAGCCCTCCCTTTCCTTTAACTACAAGAGTATTTCCTTCAACACCTGTTTTAATTAAATGGCTTATAACGCCTTTTGAATTAAATTCTTCTTTAGGCTGCTCAGCTATGTACCCACTTTTTTTGAGCTCTTTACTAGTAGCCGGCCCAATAGCAAGAATTCGTTTGTTATTTAACTCTTTCAATCGTCCAAAATTTTTCACAGCGTGAGCGCTTTGAAATATTATGTTTCGATAATTCTCTAAATTGATTATATGATCTAGTGCTTTTACATCGTAGAGAGGTACATTTGAAATGCTTTCAGAGCGCCTTTCAGCGAAAGGTCTTGTATCAATTATTCTCATTTAGTAATTCAAGGCCTCTTTCTACAATTATTTCATTTATAAATTCATTTATTGTTGCTCTATGATTTTCATATTTTCCTGTAACTGTCTTATTGATTAATGAATCTCTACCATATATTTCAAGATCAATATTAAAATCTTCGTTAGTTACATTTGCTTGAATTGAAAGAGCTGAACTACATGTTGCTCCTAACTCTCTCACAACATATCTTTCTAATTCGATAACTTTCATTAGCTGCTCATCTCTTATACCAGTTAGTTTATTTTTAGTCTCGAAATCATCTGTACGACATTGAATTGCAATAATGCCTTGTCCGATAGCAGGTAAAAAATCTAAATCTATGTAATTTTCTTGAATATCTAGTCTCTCAATGCCTGCTTTAGCCAAGATAATTGCATCATATTTGTCTTGATGTAATTTTTCTAATCGCGTATCGACATTGCCTCTTATTTCAGAACAATTTTTGTTATTTAGAAAGAATTTACATTGCCTTTTTCTGCGAAGGCTAGATGTACCAATGTGTATTTTAGTTAGATCTTTAATAGCACTACTATCTTTATATACTAAGACATCTCCTCTTGAAGGGTGAGGAATGGCAGCAAAGATCTCAAGTCCATCTCGATCAGTGGAAGCCATGTCTTTAAGTGAATGAACAGCAATGTCAGCCTCTTTTGAAAGCAGACTGTCTTCAATGTCTTCAACAAAATGCGCCTTATCAAATAAATTTTTACCTTCTGCACTTTTTCTATCACCTTCTGTGATTTGTGTTTTTATTTCAAAATCTAGCTTTTGGTTATTAAGCGCATCTTTGAAAATTTGAACCTGAGCCAAAGCGAGCTTTGATGATCTTGTTGCAATTTTCAAATTTTTACCTCGAAAAGTCTTCCATATGAATTACCCGATGAAGTTTCTTTAAGTAGTGTAAGAGAATCATCAAATTCTGAAAAATCAAAATTAGATTCTTCGATGTATATCAGAGTTCCTTTTTTACAAAAGCTATCAATTATCTTAAAAAGAAGCTTATTAATGTAATCTTTATTATAAGGAGGGTCGAGAAATATTAAATCGAACCTTTCATCTTTTGTTCTTCTAATGTAATTCTCTGCACTTTGTTTAAAAAGACGAACACTTTCAAGAATGTCTAGTTCTTGGCAATTCTTATATAAGGAATTATATAGGTCTTGATTTTGTTCTATGAACACAACACTTTTTGCACCATTTGATAATGCCTCAATCCCAAGTGAGCCAGACCCAGCAAATAAATCCAGACAATGACAGTTGATTTCTAATGGTCTTAGCCATGAGAATATTTGCTCTCTAATTCTTGATGGAGTTGGCTTGAGGTTTGGGTTATTGATAGTCTTAATTACTCTTCCGCCCAACGTCCCTGATACTATTTTTATATTTGGCATTACTTATTACATGCAGGTTTATTACAGATGCTTTTTCCATCAACAAGATTAATTTCATCTTCTTGAAAAAACATCTCACATTTCTCACATTTTGACATGTTCTTCACGTTTGAATTTCTCTTTGCATTTTGAATAAAGTTTATCACCATGCGTTTGATAAAAAATCGTATAAGAAAATATGCAAATGGGGCGAGAACCCCAAATATTAGAAAGTTCATCTTAGTTGGTGACTTCTACGCTTGAAATTTTTTCTGCGTAATCGTCATAGCCTAATTCAATGAATGATCTTTTCATAATGTCTAAGGCTCTTTGGGTTTCAGTTGAGTTTGGAATATTTTTTAGGACATAATTAGCTCGATTCAGAGCAGCTAGGTATGCACCTCTCTTCATATAATAGTCAGCACCATCAAGCTCACTGCTTGCAATTAAATTTCTTAAAAAGATAAGCCTTTCTCTAGCGGCATCAATGTATTCGCTTTCAGGATATCTGATTAAGAATTCTGTTAAGTCAGCATATGATTGCATTGCACCTGATGTGTCTCTTTTTGCAAGACTCAGAGAAAACAAAGTCCCTAGTAACCCTTCATCAGCATAATAACCAGTCATGCCTTTCATGAAATAAGCGTAATCAATATTAGTATTTCTCGGATAAAGTCTTATGAACTTTTCCGATGCTGCGTATGCTTGATCATAATCACCTGTCATATAGTGCGCATAAATAAGATCTGCTCTGGCTTGTTCTGCATAAACACCAAAGGGGTAAAATCTTTCAATTCTTGCAAGCGATTCAACTGCGCCCATATAGTTTTTAGCATTAATTCTATCTTGAGCCATTCTATACAATATGACTTCAGCAGGTTCAGATTCTTCCTGATCATTGCTTGCGCAACTCATTAGAATCATCACTGATATAACTAGAATAAAAAACTTATTTTTCATGAAAATTATTTATATGCATTAAACTAAAACCCAATGATATCAAAAAGATTTCAAGTTGACGAAGAGAATTCAAATAACCGGGTTGATATTTTCTTAGCCAATAACTTAGATTCAATTTCACGAGGAATAGTTCAACAATTAATCTTGGATGGAAAAGTTCTTGTGAACGGCGAAACTGTAAAAAGGAATCATCTTTTAAAAACAAATGATGAAGTTGATATCTCTTTTGAAATCAAAACAGAAGGAGATGATGAGCCACAAGATATACCTCTCGATATTGTTTTTGAAAACGATGACATCATGGTTATTAACAAACAGGCTGGTTTAACAGTGCATCCTGGAGCTGGTCAAAAAAACTCAACACTTATAAATGGTTTGCTTCACATAAGACCAAAACAAAGAGATTTGCCAAGGTATGGGGTAGTGCACCGGTTAGATAAAGATACTAGTGGTTTAATGGTGTTAGCTAAGACAATAAAATCTCACACTATATTGACGGAATTGATTCAAACGAAGCAAGTGAGGAGGAACTATTATGCTCTAGTGCATGGTAACCCGATATCTGGTAAAACAATTGATTTGCCTATAGGAAGACATCCGAAAAATAGACTGTTATTTTGCGTCAAAGATGGAGGCAGAAATGCTATTACCCATTTCAAAATTAAAGAGCGCTATAAAAATTTTTCGCTTTTAGATATCGAGCTTGAAACTGGCAGAACACATCAAATCAGAGTTCATTTAAAACATATTGGTTATCCAATTGCAGGAGATAAGTCCTACAATCACATCAAAATCTGGAAGGATGCTCAAGAAGACGAACTAAAGATAATAAATGATCTAGATAGGCAGGCGTTGCATGCTTACAACTTGTCATTCAAGTTTATGAATGATGAATTAAACTTTGTTTCTAAATTGCCCAAAGATCTAGTTAAAACTTGTAATAAGCTAGAGAAATGAATGTTATAGAAATTAATGGCTTTAATTTTCTGGAAGTCTCACAAAGCCCAAATATAATAATTTCTCTCAAAGGAGATAAAAACTTTTCTGAACTTGACCCTCTTGCCAGAGAGGAGTTTATGAAAAAATATTTTGGAGTCGATTCTTTTGAGGATTTTAATCAAGAGCATGGCACAAATATCAAAGGCATCAGTGGTTCAGAAGATAATGCTTTTGATGGTTATATATCTTCAAATGCTAACTGTGCTTACGCTATAAAAACTGCTGACTGTATTCCTCTTATTTTATGGGACGAGGAAAAGCAGGTATTAGCTGGTTTACACTGTGGCTGGAAGGGCTTAAAAAGAGGAATTATCCCAAAAACCATTGAGAATAATCCTTTTGGTTCATTAACTCATGCATATATCGGTCCTCATATTTGTAAAGCACATTTCGAGGTTAAAGAAGACTTTATTGAAGCATTTGCCCAGGAAAATAAGGATATTTCTGAATTTATTGAGGAGCAAGAAGGCAAAATTTATATGAATTTAAGGCAATATACTGTGCGTGAATTACACCAATATGGCATAGAAATCAGTAATAATTTTTCACCTTGTTCTTATACTGAAATAGACCATTTTTTTTCTTGGAGACGAGATAATGCAAACCCGCTTCGTAACTTAACTATAGCCTGGTTTTAAAACATCAAAATTAATTAAAAAAAGTCTTTCTTTTTTTCTCGAAAGGTCTATACTTTGTCATTCCCCACAAAGATGGGGTCGATCTAATTGAGAACAATTTAGTCACTCGTGTGAGTGCCCAAAAAAATTTCACTGTCAAAAGTGAAACAAAAATTTCCATCTTTTTAGATGGATAACAGTTTATTTGAAGAGTTTGATCATGGCTCAGATTGAACGCTGGCGGCAAGCCTCATACATGCAAGTCGAACGAGAAAGCATCTTCGGATGTGAGTAAAGTGGCGGACGGGTGAGTAATACATAGGAATCTACCCAATGGCGGGGGATAGCTCGAGGAAACTCGAATTAATACCGCATAATCTCTACGGAGTAAAGAGGGCTTCGGCTCTCACCATCGGATGAGCCTATGCAAGATTAGCTTGTTGGTAAGGTAATGGCTTACCAAGGCGACGATCTTTAGCTGGTTTGAGAGGATGACCAGCCACATCGGGACTGAGACACGGCCCGGACT
>CAJWNO010000009.1 GCA_913044115.1 uncultured Gammaproteobacteria bacterium
GCATTATAGATTTTTAAACCTTCTACTTGCTTTACGACTACTTTCCACTCAGCTAGGAGTGAATCTTTTTCAGTTGATAATCCATCAACTTTTTCTTGAGACTTTTCAGACAGAGAGATGTTATCTTCGTTTTCCTCTAGTATCTGATCAATATCAGCGGTATCTGCATAAGCAAAAACAGCTAATAGGGATAATATATATATGTATCTTTTCATGATCCTTTACCCTTTTTTAAAAACTTGACTGTTAAAACTATCAAATTTTTCTCATATTACAACCTTTATTTTACAACTATTTTTGAACTAAAAATGCCGTTTTAAAAGAGTTTTGGGAAGAATACCGGCGTATTTCTTTTATATTGCTGATATTCAGGGTTTTCACCCCATTTTTTATTAGATCTATCCTCAAGCATTCGAACGCCACTAACGTAATAAATAAGCAGAAAACCAAAGACTGGGGAGATTAAAGATACATATTGAAGGCCTGACATAACTGGCACTGCCATCAATGTTATGCCTACCCACAGCACTATTTCTCCAAAGTAATTTGGATGTCTTGAGAGATCCCATAGACCGCCTGTTATAAATTTTCCTTCGTTTGCTGGATTGGCTTTGAATTTTGTTTTTTGATGATCAGCTAATACTTCGAACCCAAAACCAAAAACAAATAGTGCAAAACCCAGCCATCCAATAACTCCTATTTCAACCTGTATAACAGATGCAAGAGCTACTATTGCTGCTAGTGCTTGAATGAATACCCAAGCAGCAGATAGGGTCCAGGTCATGAATAACTGGCTAAAACTTGGCAAGATTGTTTTAAATCTCTTATCACTTCCATCTTTAAGCACACGCCAAAATAGAAAACTTCCTAGTCGAACTGTCCAAATCATGATGCAGGAGTACAACAATATTGATCTGAGATCTAAGACTTCATGTACTGCTGTTTGTTTTATAAAAACAACAAAAGATAAAACAGCTATATAGGTAAGTGTTCCTGTCAAATCATAAAATTTTTCAGTCTGGAAAATGTACGAAGGTATGAATAATAGCCAATGAATCGCAAATGATAGAAACATTGCCATCATAATTAATGACATTCCATCTGCTTCGATAGTCCCGCCTGAAACAATAAGTGCCAGCAAATAGCAGACAACAAATGTAACTACTGAGATAGCAAGAAACATTAAAGGTTGTAAAATAGTCTTAGCCATAGTTTGTTTTGATATAAGTATCATACATAAAAACTAGCCTATAAAAAAAGAGCAAGCGTAATTAAGAATGAAATATTCAACAAATCAATTTAAGCCAGGTTTAAAGATATTAATCGAAAAAGAACCGTGTTCAATTATTTCATATGAATTCCACAAGCCAGGAAAAGGACAAGCAGTTATGCGCACGAAGCTTTATAACTTAAGAACTCAAAAGGTCTGGGAAAGAACTTTTAAGTCAGGTGAATCTGTTGAGGGTGCGGATATTATTGAAAAAGATTTTCAATTTTTATATGCAGAAGGTCAGAATTTTATATTTATGGATCAGAGCACTTATGAGCAGATTGAAATATCAGAAGAAAAGTTGGGGGAAATAAAATCTTGGTTGGATGGCGAAGAAGAATGCAAGATTCTGTTTTGGGACGGTGATGTACTCAATGTTGAGCCTCCAACATTTGTAACAAAAATAGTGACAAAAACAGAACCAGGACTAAAAGGGGATACAGTTTCAAATACATTAAAACCTGCAACTCTATCATCTGGGATAGAAATTCAAGTTCCAATTTTCATAAATGAGGGAGAGCATATAAAAGTTGATACCAGAGATGGTACTTATGTGGGGCGAAGCAAAGAATGATCTTAAAAGAATTAAATGAAATTCTAAAATCAGTTGTCAGTGAAGTTGCAAAAGAACACTCTGTTCAAATAAATCCTGAAATAGAGAAACAAATTATTTTTGAAATTAGTCCAGATAATACAAGAGGTGACTATGCTTCCAGTTGTTGCCTCAAGCTCTCAAAAATTTTTGGTAAAAGTCCTAGGGAGTTAGCAGAAATAATTAAATCATTAATTGCTGATAAGAGAATTACAGAAATTAAAGTAGAAGGGCCAGGCTTTATAAATATTTTCATATCAGCTGAGCAAAAATATGAACTTCTTAAAAACGTACTCAAAGCTGGAGATAGCTGGGGCAAATCTAACGATTCATCAGGCAAGGTTCTGCTTGAATTTGTCTCTTCTAATCCAACTGGACCCTTACATGTTGGGCACGGCAGAGGAGCTGTTTTGGGTATGGCACTTGCCAACCTTTTAGAAAACATTGGTTTTAAAGTAACAAAAGAATACTACGTTAATGATGCAGGAAGGCAGATATCTATACTTACAAGCAGCATCATTCTTAATGCCTATGTAGAAGACTTCATAAGCGAAGGTACATATGAAGGAGATTATATAAAAAGCCTTGCATCTGAATTTAAAGATGGGTTTGGAGACTTAGACAAAGAGATTAATTTAGGAAAACTAGATGAAGACAAAGATATTAGATTAGACTCAATAGCATCTTACCTTCAAGAATCCTTTTATGAGCTTTGGGTGAAAGCTAGAGAATTTTCAGTAGATAAAATTTTAGAAATCATAAAATCGGATTTGCATAGTTTTGGAATCATTCATGATAACTGGTTCAAAGAGAGTTCTTTAGGCAAAGCAAATGCTTCTGATTCTGATCTTTCTAAGTCTTTAAAAATTATAGATGAAAAGGGGCATACATTTGAAAAAGATGGTGCTAAATGGTTTAACACAACTGCTTTTGGTGATGATAAGGATAGGGTTCTGCTTCGTGAAAACGGTGAGCCAACCTACTACTTAACGGATGTGGGTTATCACAAGAATAAGATTGATAGAAATTACGATCATTACATAAATATCTTTGGAGCAGATCATCATGGCTACATACCAAGACTTACTTCTGCCTTCAATGTCATGAAAAAAGATAATCAAGAAATTGAATTTCTTTTATACCAATTAGTAAACCTCTATGAAGACGGCATAAAGAAAATCATGTCAACCAGACGAGGTGAATTTTATTCATTAAGTGATCTAAGAGAAGAACTCGGGCCTGATGTAATTAAATTCTTCTTTTTGGAAAAAAAATCTGACCATACAATGGACTTCGATATGGATCTTGCAAAAGATGAAAGCAAAAATAATCCATACTTTTACGCTCAATATGCTTATGTAAGATGTTGTTCTATTTTGTCTAAAGCGAGCTATGATCCAAATAAAGAAATAGACGCTAATGAGATTGCATCGTGCTATGAAATTGTTTCAAAAGCTATAAATTATCCGGTTTTTATAAAAGAGTATGCTTTGGAAAGATCGCCTCATTCTCTAGTGCATTTCATTAAAGAATTTTCAGCAGCGTTTCATTCATTTTATGAAAAAAGTCCAGTTATTACTGACAATGAGGTAATTTCTAACTCAAGGCTCCTGATTACAGTTTTGACAAAACAAATACTAAAAAATAGTTTTAACACACTGAATGTAACGCCTTTAGAAAAAATGTGACATGTCTAATTTTTCTTTTAAAAATAAAAAATTTCCAATAAAGGCCATCCCAACAGTAAGTTTGGCAATTTTAATTTCTTTTTTAGTTTCTACATTCTCAATATTTTTCCTCAAAGATAACAAAGATTTTTTAGACCTTAATAGTTTCAGCGTTGAGGATATAGATTACGAATTTCAAACTATTCTTGAAGAAAGTCGTTTTGATGAGATTGAAGTAATTGCAGAAAGATCAGATGAGATATGCGAGTACTTTGCACAGTCTGGGAGTTTTAGAACTTTTAACGCTGCACAAAGCCAATACAAAGAGCTAGAAAAGATTGGTTATGTGCCTGTTATTGAAAATGTAACTAGTCAGAATGGATATAACTACATAGTTGTAGTTGGGCCTTTTGAAAACAGATCACAAACAAACAATGCTAGAGAAAACCTTAGAAGATTGAATATGGATTCACTAGAAAAAAGGACCTGTAAAAAAATTCAAAATGAATCTTGATAATTTTCAAAAAATATCAAAAAACCTAGACTCAGATCAAAAGTTAATAGCAGTCTCAAAGGGCCAAGAAGTAAAAAAAATTCAAATTTTATATGAAGCTGGTCAAAGAGACTTTGGAGAAAATTTTTTGCAAGAGCTCGTGGAGAAAAAAAATAAGTTGCCATCAGATATTGTGTGGCATTTCTTAGGAAACATTCAAAGCAACAAACTCAAAGACATAGTTAATTATGCAGATTTAGTGCAATCTATTGGGCGAAAAAAGATTTATGACAAGCTCATCAATATGAGCGATAAGTTGGAAAAAAATATTTTATTACAACTTAAACTAGGCAATGAAGCATCCAAGTCTGGTTTCAGTAAATCAGAAATAAATAATATTATCGAAAACCATCCAAAAGATTGTGCTGTCAAAATAAAAGGCTTGATGGTTATTGCTGAAGGCGGGCTTGCAGAGATGGAAATTAATAATCAATTTGCCTTTGCAAATGATTTTTTTCGATCCATAAAACAAATAAATGAAGATATTGAATATTTATCAATGGGCATGTCGAATGATTATGATATTGCGCTTACGAATGGTAGCAATATGATAAGAATAGGCACATCTCTTTTTGGGAGCAGAAATAAATGAACGATCCTGCAATTTTTTTTGGCATGTTAATGACAATCAAAACCATTGTTGTCTATCTCATATTAATTCTATTTTTAATTGATCTTTCAAAAGCTGATTCTTATAACAAAATAGCTAGGATCATAAAGATCTTACTGTTCCCTCTACTGTTTATTTTTAATGTTTATTACAAAAAAATAAATGTGGGCTTGTTGTTTGCAGCTCTATTAATAAACTTTGTTTCTTTCTATATTTTGTTGCCTGGTTATGATCTTGGAACAATATTCAATTTCTCTATTTTTCAAACTACAAAAATACTTATTGGCTTGTTGAAATTTGTTGTAATTGCAGGAGTTGTGTTGAGTTGGTTTTACGCATTTGGTATGAATTTTTACAACTCTTTAACTTCTCTAATTCAAGAGGTTTACGAAACAACTGTTTCTATTTTTAGAAATATCATTCCTCCAACAGCAGGTTTTGACTTGTCACCATTGATAGCTTTTTTCGCATTTCAATTAGCAGAAAGAGTGTTAGAGATTTTAATGTTTGAATATTTATCTTAATTTTTTAATAGTACGTATCTTTCAATTGCATGCTTCTTGTCTAAGCCTTTCTTATGGAATGTTGAGATTTCGTAAGTTATTTCAAATTCATCTATGGCTTCAAATAAACTTTGTTTATCTAAAATTTCTTTTATGTGATTTTGATAAACCTCTGAATCAGTAATTATTTCCAGTTTTCCTTTGGGTGCTATCTTGGTATGTATGAATTTTAAAAATTCATGGTTTATAAGTCTTCTTTTAACATGCCTTTTTTTTGGCCAGGGATCTGGGAAATGGATTCTCACAAAAGAGAATTCGAAGCTTATAGATTCTAAATACTCTCTTGCATCACCATTGTGTAGATAGAGGTTGTCAGGCTTATTGCATTCATAAAATTCAATGGCTCTAGCAAAACCTTTTTTATAAGGCTCAATCCCTATAAAACAAAAGCCATTGTTTGCGACAACATCTTTTGAAAAAGATTGGGCATCACCGAAACCTATATCAATCACAATTGGCTTCGATGTTTCAGGCTGCTGCCCAAGCTTAAGCAAACACTCTGATTCTATATTTAGGAAATCTTTATTGGTTGGTGAGAGTCTCCCTGCTCTAGAGCTAAAAGTTTTAATCATTATTGGAATAATTGTATTCCATAAATGGGATTAGATAAGTGGTTTTGTTAGACGTTAACTAAAGAGGTCTTTAACTTCTTAAAAGCAGAGGCTTCAATTTGTCTGATTCTTTCAGCCGATACTGAATATTTGTCAGCTAGCTCATTAAGAGTAAGCTTGTGATCATCTAACCATCTTGCTCTAATTATGTCTTGAGCTCTTCTGTCTAGGCCTGAAATGTTTTTCATTAGTGCCGTATGATTAACGCTCTCATAGTTAGCTTTTTCTGCAAGATCTTGTGGGTTAAATGAATTGTCTTCAAGATATTGGCTTGGTGAAAATGCTTTTTCATCATCATCTTCATCAGTTGGCATATCAAAAGGAGCATCTGCAGAATTAAGCCTATTCTCCATATGCATGACTTCTTTGTAGGAGACATCAAGATCATCAGCAATTTGTTTAGCTTCTTTATCTGATAACCAGCCTGTACTTTTCTTTTTGCTTCTCAGGTTAAAAAATAATTTTCTTTGTGCTTTAGTTGTAGCGATTTTAACTATTCTCCAGTTTTTCAAAATAAACTCATGAATCTCAGCTTTAATCCAATGAACTGCAAATGAAACCAATCGCACTCCTTTATCAGGATCGAACTTCTTAACAGCTTTTAATAAGCCTAGGTTTCCTTCTTGAATAATATCGGCGAGTGGGAGCCCATAGCCAGCGTAAGATTTTGCAATATGCACCACGAATCTTAGATGAGATATAACAAGCTTGTGTGCAACTTTTACATCTTCGGTATCGTAGAATTCACGGGTGAGTTCAAGCTCCTCTTCTCTAGTGAGAACAGGTATTGAGTAGACCTGAGACAGATATTTATCTATATCTGAGCCAGGATTTGCTAATGCTAGTGCGTAACTCATAATAAATTATTATAACACATTATAACCATTGTTTATCTTTATACAAATGGAGGGCTATATTACCACTATTTTTTACTTATTTTCAACATTTTTTGACATTGCTTTGCACTGAAAGTTCATTAGAATAAAGACCTTATATGAGCAACGCAGAAAAACTTAAGAAACTTAGAGAGGGCTTAGTTCTTCTAAGCAGAGAAAGAGAAGTAGTTTTTTCTTTTCATGAAACCTTTCAAATGGTGGATGAGCTTTTGGAAATTGTTGATGATTTAATTCAGCAAGAGCCTAAGAGCTAACAAAGGTAAAGCAATTATTTTCAAAACTTCTAAACTTAAAGTTCATAGCTGAAAATTTCTCAATTTTGTCAGTTGATTCAACTTTATTTTGAATTAAAAACTTGGCCATCTCTCCTCTTGCACGTTTAGCAATAACTCCAACTACTCTTTCTTTGTTATTAGTCTTGGTTAAGAATTTAAAATTAATGACTTTTTCTTTAGATAGATGTTTGCTTACTGAGGCAAAGTATTCTTCTGATGCTAGATTGAATAACAAATCGTCTCCAAGCTCTTGCATAAGTCTTTTTGCTATCTTGTCACCCCAGAATTCATATAAATTAGCTGCACCATTAAAATTATGCTTTGTTCCCATCTCAAGTCGATACGGATTCATGTGGTCAGATGGTTTTAGTAAGCCATAAATACCTGACAATATTCTTAATTTATCGTTCATATAATTAATTTCATTCTCAGTTAGATCTTGAGCGCTTAGATGCTTAAAAACATCTCCCTCAAATTGAAAAATTGCTCTTTTCTCTGTACCAATATTCTTATCCCAGTTTTTGTAACGCAAATTATTTAGCTCTGCTATGCTTTCGCTAACTTTCATCATTGAGCCAAGCTCTGCAATATTCATTTTTGACAATTGCTTAGCGAGCAAATCTGCTTCTTTTTTGAAAGCTGGCACAGTTGTTGGTAATGAACTATCGCTACTATTGTTTGTTAATCTTTTTGCTGGTGAAATTACAATCATATTTTTATTCCTGCGTTATTAAAATCTAAGGCTCTTTCTGCTCGGTAGCTTGACCTAGCCATTGGACCAGAAACTACCTCAAGAAAACCATATTTTAGACCCACTTTTCTGTAAAGATCAAATTCTTCAGGCTTTACCCACCTATCAATTGGGTGATGGTTTAGTGTTGGTCTAAGATATTGTCCCAATGTAACAATATCTACGTTATGCTCTCTTAAGTCTTTAAAGGTTTGATAAATTTCTTCCTCAGTTTCCCCCAATCCGAGAATAATGCTTGATTTAGTAATCATGTCCGGATTTATTTCTTTAGCTGTCCTTAATACTTCAAGAGTCTTTTTATACCCAGCTCGAGGATCTCTGATTGGGTGAGTTAACCTTTCAACGGTTTCAATATTTTGTGCAAATACTTTTATTGGTGATGTTACTACTGTCTCGATAGACTCATAGACTCCATTAAAGTCTGATGTTAAGACCTCTACTTCTGTTTTAGGGCTTAATTTTTTGATTGCATTAACAGTATTTGCAAAGTGCTGCGCTCCACCATCTGCTATGTCATCTCTATTTACACAGGTTAGAACAATATACTTCAGATCCATTAAGGAAATTGTTTGAGCAATCTTATTTGGCTCTTCTTTATCAAGCCATCCTTTTGGATTACCAGTATTAACAGAACAGAATTGACAGGCTCTAGTGCAAGTATCTCCCATCAACATGAAAGTTGCAGTTCCTCTTGACCAGCATTCTGAAAGATTAGGACATTTAGCTTCCTCACAAACCGTGCTTAGATTTAAATTTTTTACCTTATCTTTAATTAATGTGTAATTTTTATTTGCCTGATTTGCTGTCATCCTTATCCAGCTAGGTTTTTTTTCTCTTTCAACATGCGCATATGAATTGCTTTTCATGCCATCTTTAATTGACTTTACTCCGGCATGATTTGTAATTTTTACTGTTGGTATTAAATCTCTCATTTTTTTAACATGGATTTAAAGCTCTCTAAAAGCTTTTCTTGCAAATCTAAATCATTAATATCTATATATTCTTCTAGATTACAAGCCTGTACATCTAATCCGCAAGGCTTAATTGTATTAAATGTTGCTAAATCTGTATTCAAATTAATGCTAAGACCATGATAAGAATAGTTTTTCTTAATTCTCATTCCGATAGAAGCAACTTTTCTTTCATCTATAAAAATGCCAGGATCTTTTTCACTGATTTCAGCCTCTAAACCAAGAGCGCTCAAGACATCAGATGTGTTTTTAAGAATATTGCTAGTTAACTTAGTTGGCTGAAAGGGCAAATCCTTCATATTCAAAATGAAATAAAAAATTTTTTGCCCTGGACCATGAAATGTTGTCTTGCCACCTCTATCAGTTTTGATAAATGGTGGTTTTTTGCTTTTATCTTCTTTAATATTTTTTTCACTAATGCCAATGGTAAAAACTGGATTATGCTCTAGCAGCCAAATTGAATGGTAATCAGGTCTATCCGCTATTAATGACATCATAGCCTCGTAAGTTTCTTTGTAATCAACAGTTCCTAAGTCTTTAACTTTTAACTTTGTCATAACTTTTCTAACTTTGCGTATGCCATCACAAGCCACTTTGCTCCCACTGCATCAAAGTGAATTTGAACCCTTGCTGAATCGCCTTGGCCTTCAATGCTAAGAATTACTCCTTCCCCAAAACTTTTGTGGTTAACACGATCTCCTAGCCCATATTCACTTCCCCCTTGGCTTAAATTCTCTGAAACAACAGAACCATAATAGGAATTTTTATAAGTTTGTTTTGGCCTAACAAATTCTAAGCAATCTGCTGGAATCTCATTAATAAATCTTGAGGGCGGATTGTATGAATCTTGCCCATACAATCTTCTAAACTCAGTATGCGTTAAAAATAGTTTATTTCTTGCTCTGGTTATGCCGACATAACACAAGCGCCTTTCTTCTTCTAGCTCATTAAGATTTTCCATAGATCTAGAATGCGGAAATAATGACTCTTCCATGCCTACCATAAACACATATTTATACTCTAAGCCTTTGGCTGAGTGCATGGTCATGAGTTGTACTGCGTCGTCTGTTTTTGCAGCTTGAGTCTCACCCATATCAAGAGATACCGAGCTTAAGAATGCAGCAATAAATGAATCATAATCAGATAAGTCTTCATTTTTATTTATTAATTCAAAGGACTTAACAGCAGAAATAAGCTCATTGATATTTTCGATTCTTATTCTTCCTTTTTCTCCTTTTTCTTTCATGTGATGCTCAATGAGGCCACTTTCATTTATAACTTTCTCGACAAATTCATCCGATGGCAAATCATTGATAGTCTCTGCGCTCGTTTCTATGAAATTAATGAATGATTGCAAAGATGTAGCTGCTTTGCCTTTAATGCCTTGGTCTTTAATAAGTCCTTTACAAGATTGAAATAGAGATAAATCGTGTTCCTCACCATAAGACCTTATAGTCTCTAAAGTTTTTTCACCTATTCCTCTTGTTGGTGCTCCAATAGACCTTTCGAAAGCTGAATTATCATTTCTATTAACTATCAGCCTGAGATATGCAATTACATTCTTGATCTCAAGTCTTTCATAGAACCTTACTCCTCCATAAATAACATAAGGTAAGTTTTGTCTTAATAAATATTCTTCAATAGTTCTTGATTGTGCATTTGACCTATATAGAACAGCAATATCTTTGTAATACTCGCCGCCTGAAAAAATCCTGTGAACATTTTCCGCAATGTAATTCGCTTCTTCTTGTTCGTTATATGCCTCATAAACTTCAATAGGCTCGCCTTCGTTACCTTCTGTCCATAATTTTTTGCCCAGCCTATTAGAGTTTTTTCCTATCACGGCATTAGCAGCATTCAGAATCTTTTGTGTTGATCTATAGTTTTGCTCTAATCGAACAATGGAAGTTTCTTTTTCTTTAGAAAATTTATTTATGTTTTCAATCTTAGCCCCTCGCCAACCATAGATTGATTGATCATCATCGCCTACTGCTGTAACTGTTGAATCTGGACCAGTTAGGTTCTTAATCCATTTAAATTGAATTTCATTTGTATCTTGAAACTCATCAATCAAAATGTTTCTAAACTTATTTTGATAAAGCTTTTTAATTTCTTGGTTATCCCTAACCAGTTCATAAGATCTCAAAATTAATTCTGCAAAATCTATAAGGTTTTCTTTTTGCATATAGCTTTCATAGTAAGTGTAGATTCTTTTAAGGGTTTCTAAATTAAAGTCTCCTTTATCATCTACATCTTTTGGCCTTAATGCTTCATCTTTCCAGTTATTAATTTGCCATCTAACTTTCTCTGGGGGCCATTGGTCTTCGTCAATATCTAGGTCTTTAAGATTTCTCTTAATAATTCTCAGCTGATCATCACTGTCTAGAATATTGAAATCTTTTTCTAAGCCTGCCTCTTTGTAGTGGCGCCTCAACAGACGATTTGATATTGAATGAAAAGTGCCACACCACATCTCTGGTATTGGCTGATCAAGAATAGCCTCAATTCTTCCCGTCATTTCATTGGCAGCTTTATTTGTGAATGTTACAGAAAGTATGCTGTGAGTTGAGCTTGAAAGAGCTTTAATTAGCCATGCTATTCTGTGAACTAGGACTTTTGTTTTGCCTGAACCAGCTCCAGCTAAAACCAAGAGTTTTTTTGCTTCAGATGTTACAGCTTGACGTTGTGCATCGTTGAGATCATCAAGGATATAAGATACATCCATTTATCAAACAAATTTATTTTCTCTGAACCAAAGATTGAAGGCATATTTTTCACCGCCGGTTACAGGTCTGCCTGCGTGCAGTGATAAAGGATGTACTTTTGTTGTTCCAGGTAAAACGTTTTTCCAGACAAGTATTGAGCCTTTTTTTGGTTTAACCGAAATATTTAAGTCTCTAAATTCTGTGTCTCCACCTTCTTCAACATCATTTAAATATGCAATTGCGGTGTAGATTCTTTGGCCACCTCTTTTTAGATGTTTTTTACCTTCTTCTGTTTCGCCATTGAATGCATCATGGTGGTCGTTATATTGAGTTCCACCTGTGTAATACACGATTTGAAATGATTCTGCATTCTTTAAAGGAAATCCAACTAAATCAGCTATTCTTTTTCCAACTTGTTCAGTCATTGTTGAATGACTATGTGGCAACCAACAATTACTCCCTGTTCTGTTTTCATGGTAAATGCCATCCTTACCGCCGATAGTTTTTGCTCTCTCCAATTTTGTATTAGAAGCCTCTACAAAATGATTACATTCTTCATCAGAAATAAAATCTTCGATTACATAAATTAAAGGGTCATCGTTGTAAATAATCTTATTGCCCTCTGTTCGAATGGGTTTCTTAAATTCTTTCTTAATTACAACCGGTGCAGGAGTTACTACTGGTTCAGGATTAAATTGTTTATCAAGGCCTGCATCAACACCAATTATATAAAGAGCTCTCATAGCTAGGCCTAAAGCTAGCAAACCTATGATAAGGGCAAAAATTGATATAACAAATGCTGCGATTTCCATGTGTTTATTATACTTTAAGGCAAAAATTTTTTTTAGTAATTCTCAGATTTAGAGCTAAATTCACTTCTTGCTTGCTGGAATTCGGCCTTCATTTGATCTACTAATGCCGACACTTTAGGCGAGTCTTTAATCGAATTAATTCCTTGCCCAGAACCATATATGTCTTTCCAAACCTTTGCTGATGCATTGCCTCCGGAATTAAAATTCATTTTTGTTTTATCCGCTTCAGGTAGATTTGCTGGATCCATTCCTGCTCTTTCTACAGACGGACTTAAGTAATTTCCATGAACTCCACTAAAATAGTTCGTATAAACAACATCTTTAGCAGCGGATTCAATCAACATATTCTTGTACCCATCATCAGCTTCTGATTCCTCTGTAGCTATAAAACGTGTTCCGATATATGCAAGGTCTGCTCCCATGGCAATTGCACTTGCAACTGAGTGGCCGTCTGAAATTGCTCCAGACAATAAAATTGTTCCGTTATACCATTCACGAGTTTCTCTAAGAAGCGCAAAAGGTGATAGCGCCCCAGCATGACCTCCAGCTCCTGCACAAACTAAAATTAAGCCATCTACACCCTGTTCTACAGCCTTCTGAGCATGTCTTGTATTAATGACATCATGAAAAACTAAACCACCGTATGAATGGATTGCTTTAACTAGGTCCTCAGGTGGTCTTAGTGATGTAATTATTATTGGTGCTTCATGTTTTACGCAAGTTTCTACATCCTTAAATAGCCTGTCATTTGATAAATGACAAATCTGATTTACAGCATATGGTGCTACTGGTTTTTCTGGGTTGTCTTCTTTAAATTGCCCTAACTCATCTTTGATTTCTTTTATCCAGTCAGACAGTAATTCTTGTGGTCTTGCATTTAGAGCTGGAAATGAACCAACCACTCCTGCCTTACATTGAGCTATAACTAATTGTGGTCGTGAAATAATAAATAAAGGTGCTCCAACCACTGGAACAGACAAATTATTTTCTAAAATTTTTGGAAGCATTTTTAATTTGAGTTCAAAAAATCGGCCAACCAACTTATAGACCGGTTGTGTGATAATGTATTACCTTTATATTCTTCTGGCAACCTCACAGCTGAAACTCCTTCTATTTTTTGTATCTGCGTATCTATTTTTAAGTCTTTAAAAGCACCATCAAGGTCTTTCTGTGTCATCCATTGAAAAGCCGTGACATTTAAACTGGTTTTAGCTGGTGGCTCGTAGCCACAAAAAGAATTCAGTCTAGGATCGCCAGATATTCCAGAAGCTATAATGTGCATATCTATAGGCTTGGCAAAATCTCTGTTTAAAAGTTTCGTGACAATAATGCCACCATAGCTGTGTCCTATTAAAGTAATTTTTTCATAGTTATGTGCCTGGGTATTAACTATTTTATAAAGCTGTTCTGTAGCTTTATTTGGACAACCACTTGTGTTCCATCGAAAAAAAGCAATTCTATTATCCTCACTATCAAGCTCAATTAAAGGATAAACCCATTCAAAGCCATTAGTTTTCCACCCATGTATCGAAATTAGAAGTTCGCTTTGATTGTCACTGGCCCCTTCAAGGTAATGTATGCCTGGTTTAAGTTTTGTAAGCAGTTTTCCTGCAACAAATGGTCCATCAGAAGCAAAGGATTTTTCAAGATTGCTTAAAACGTCTGCATTAAGTGTGCTGATACATAACAGGAATAATATTATTCGCATTTATTGCTTACATTTATCCAACAACCAAAAACCAAGATAATAGTTTATGACTGTTTTAAGAGAAGTCATGACTATAGCTGGAAATTGATAGAAGAAATCAAGAGCAGCATTCCAAAACCAGGAATATATCCAGTCGTGAAAAAACTTCAAATTATCTACAAGAAATTCTTTAGTAGATAGGTTTAAAAAAGTGTAATCGCTTGTAAAAATAATTATTAATTGCCAAACAATAAAAGCTATTTGAATTGGGGTCGTATAGATGCATAAATATGCAAAACCAAGGCCTATTTGTCTCATTGAATTTCTGCCTTATGTTTTGTTTTCGGAGGGCCAAAAAAATATTTGAGTGCTTCTCCAAAATTTTCTGAATTCCTCATATCTTTTATTATATCTTGCCAAGCCATGAAAGTTATTTTTACTGGATTAAAAGTATTTACATTTTTCACAAGACCATACTTAACTTTTTCAATTTCTGGCTCGAACGTTCCAAACATCTTGTCCCAAATAATTAACAAGTTTCCATAATTTTTATCGATATACTGGCTGTTAGCCCCATGGTGAACTCTGTGATGAGAGGGTGTATTTAATATCAGCTCAAGCGGCCCAAGCTTATTGATCATTTGTGTATGTCCTACTATGCCCCAAAGAGTACTTAGGGCTCCTGCTACAGCAATTATTGTTGGGTCAAGACCTATTAATGGCAACACCATGAAAAAAGGTATTTTCGAAACTGGGCCAAACCATGCCTGCCTGAAGGAGACTGCAAAATTCATTTCTTGACTGGAGTGATGACTCATATGAATAGCCCATAAAAAACTAATTCGGTGTGACATCCTGTGGTACAAATAAAAAACTAAATCAATAAGAATGAAGGAAAGAGCCCACATAGCCCATAAAGGCAGATACTCTGCCAAATCAAAAACCCTAAATTGATATAAAAAAATGTGGAAGGCTAGAGTAAGACCTTTGGTTAAGAAAACCACAGCCATATTTCCTGACAGTAAGCCAATAGTGCATAAGGTGTCTTCTTTTTTGTAAAGGCTTCTTTTTTGCGATGTAGAAATAATTGCTTCAAGCAAAATTATAAAAAAAGCAATTGGTAAACCAATAGACAATGTCTGTGTAACAGTTAATTCTGTCATCTATTTATTCTAATAGAATTATTTATTTGTAGCTGTTCTAAAGAAAAAGAAGAAAGATAAAGTGGCACATGCGCTCAAAAGGTGCCAGATTGCATGTGGCTGTAATATGGAATCTGGGTTGCAAAGAGGCTGTTCAGGATAGCCTTGTAACCATATTGTGAAGGCAGACAGGTAGAAAAGTATTCCTAACCAATACCACGGAAAATACCTTTTATTGGTTTCATGTTTTTTATTAATAAAAATGGCTGGTATCCAGAATAATGCTATCCACCAAAACTCATCTAATTTATTAATAATTTCATTCGGAAACACTCCAAATACTGACATCACTAAAATCCCAACAAAACCAGAAAGATATCTTGTTATTTGACTGTAAAAGGATTGTAAGACTTCTGTGATTACCCACAAAGCAATTGAAAGAAACCAAAAATTAAAATTTATACCAAGATTGGTGCCGAGAAACCAGCTTAAAATTCCATACATCCCAACAATCATTAAGTAGGTTTTCAAAAAAAGAGATTCTTTCCAATCTCTTATAGTAAATACGTTTACAAGCCATGGTATTGATATCCACATGATCATGCTTAACAAATCAGCCCATTGTCCCCATTCTGTATGAGTGCCGTGCATAAGCATTGATCCAGGTCCTAAGAATACTGCAGCACCTGCATATGTTAGTGCCGTGATTGTAGGCCCATGAAATCTGCTGCCCTTAACTTTTTTTTCGTTAGCCAACAGCCAAAACATAAATAAACCTGTAAGCATAAATCCGATATTGCTTAGTGCATTTGCTGGTTCTCTAAAATATCCATCACTTATCCTTTCACACCAACGGGAGACTTCTCCAATTGCATAACCTGCTTCAACTGATAAAAAATTTGTTGTGGCAGCCAGCAAAATATAAAAAAAGAAAAATAAACCGGATAGGCTTAAGGGTATAAAGAAAACTCTGTAATTCATTTTTTAGGAGGTCCACTTTGTGACATAGTCACTAGGATCTAAGTCAGGAATCCTTTTTGCTTCTCCTTCAGGAGTGCCAATGTAGAGATAACCAAGCACTTGTTGTTCATTATTTAACCCCAAGAATTTATTGACCTTATTATTAAGAGCAAATGTTCCAGTTCTCCAAATACCGCCATATCCGAGAGAGTGTAAAGCCAGCAAGATATTTTGTGCTGCTGCTGCAGTTGACATCATCTGTTCAGCTTCGGGAACCATGGCATGTTCTTTTGGAGTATTAACAAGAACAACTATCATTGGTGCTCTGTAAGGAGCATCTGCATATTTTTTTAATTTCTCTGGCTCGATATTATCAAAATGATCTAGTGCAAAATCTTCAAAAGCTTTTGACAGCTTTTGTAGCCCTTTGCCTTGCACTTCAATAAAACTTGAAGGCCTCAACCATGCATGATCTGGTGCTCTAAGTGCTGCTTTGTAAACTAAATGCATCTCCTCATCAGTTGGTGCTGGCTCAACTAGATTTCTATGCGAGTTACGTTCAAGTATGTTTTTAAGAGCGTCATTCATAAAATTTATTTGGGTGTTATTAAATAAAAAGCAACTATAAACAGTAATAGTCGATTAAATTATATAATTGTAGTTTTTATATTGGAACTTATGGCCAGACCTTATATTAAAAATCTTAAGGACATTTCTTTAGCTGATTTCGAAACAGTTGGAGGCAAAAACTCTTCTCTCGGAGAAATGATCAGCAATCTAAGCAAATTAGGTGTTAATGTGCCTGGTGGTTTTGCTGTTACCTCATATGCTTTTAATGATTTTTTAAAAGGTGCTGGTTTGGATTTAGTTATCAATGACGAACTTGCTTCATTGGATGTTGAAAATCTTGATCATTTAAGAAGAGCCGGGAAAAAATTGCGCGGTCAAGTGTTAAAAACACCTTTACCGGAAAAATTAGTAAACGAGCTAAAGAATGAGTGGGAAAAGATTGCTACAGACGATAAAAGCTTTGCTGTCAGGTCATCAGCTACGGCAGAAGATTTGCCTGATGCATCATTTGCGGGGCAACAAGAAACTTTCTTAAATATTAAGGGCTTTGATAATTTGCTTGAGGCAATTCATAAAGTATATGCATCGCTTTTCACAGATAGAGCTATTTCTTATCGAAGTCTGCGAGGTTTTGAAGGCGAGCTTTCTATATCTGTTGGCATTCAGGAAATGGTTAGAAGTGATTTAGGTTCTTCAGGAGTAGCATTTACCCTTGATACTGAGTCAGGCTATAAAGGTGCAATATTCATAACTTCCTCATATGGGCTTGGTGAAGGTATTGTTCAAGGCTCTGTTAACCCAGATGAATTTTATGTCTATAAGGAAGCGTTAGCTAGCAAGAAGTTTCCTATTCTTAAAAAAACCCTTGGAGAGAAGGCAAAAAAAATGATTTTTGCCAATAATAATAAAGCTGGCAAAAGTGTTAAATACGTAAAAGTTAGTGCTGATGAAGCAAACAACTTTTCAATCACTAACGATGAAATTATCAAGCTTTCTGAGTACACCCAAATAATTGAGGATCATTATAAAGTTCCAATGGATATCGAATGGGCTAAAGATGGGGTATCAGGTGATATTTTTATACTTCAAGCTAGACCAGAAACAGTGCAAAGCAAGGTCACTGATTACTTTGAAAAATTTACACTTCAGCAAAAATCTAAACTAATTGTTTCTGGCAAAAGTGTGGGACAAAAAATTGGCTCTGGCACAGCAAAAATTATTAAAGACATATCTGAAATAGGCAATATAGAGCCTGGCGATGTGTTGGTAACAGATATGACAGATCCAGACTGGGAGCCTGTGATGAAAATTGCATCAGCAATTGTCACTAATAGAGGTGGCAGAACCTGTCACGCAGCTATCATAGCTAGGGAACTTGGTATACCTGCAGTTGTAGGCTGCAACACAGCTACTAAACACATATTAGACCAATCTGAAATTACGGTTAGCTGTTCAGAGGGCAATGTAGGCAATGTTTACGATGGAATTCTTGAATACAAAACAAATAAAATAAAGTTTGGCTCTATGCCAGAAATCCCAGTTAAGATAATGATGAACGTCGGCAACCCGGATAGAGCAATGAGTTTTTCGATGATCCCCAATGAAGGTGTTGGGCTTGCTAGAGTAGAGTTTATTATTAATAAAATGGTAGGCATTCATCCAAAAGCCCTGCTTGATCTTAATTCAGTTGACGATGAAACAAAAAAAATTATCCAAAAGAGAATATCTGGCTACGAGGATCCTGTAAGTTTTTTTATTGATAAGTTGTCAGAAGGCATTTCTACAATAGCTGCTTCATTTGCGCCAAAACCTGTGATTGTAAGAATGTCAGATTTTAAATCTAATGAATATGCAAACCTCATAGGCGGAAAATTTTTTGAGCCTGTAGAAGAGAATCCTATGTTGGGTTTTAGGGGAGCCGGCCGTTATATTTCACAAGATTTTAAGAAGTGCTTTGAGCTTGAATGCATTGCTCTGAATAAAGTAAGAAAAGCTATGGGCCTAACAAATCTCCAGGTGATGATTCCATTTGTAAGAACACTCAACGAAGCTAAAGCTGTTTCAGAGTTACTAGAAGAGAATGGTCTAAGAAGAGGTGAAGATGGCTTAAAAATACTTATGATGTCTGAGATTCCATCTAATGCCATCTTAGCTGACGAATTTTTGAAATATTTTGATGGTATGTCAATCGGCTCAAACGATATGACGCAACTAACTTTGGGTCTTGATCGAGACTCATCATTAGTTGCAGATATATTCGATGAAAGAGATCCAGCTGTAAAGAATATGCTCTCATTAACCATTCAAGCCTGTAAGAAAAATGGGAAATATGTGGGAATCTGTGGTCAGGGCCCATCTGATCACACAGACTTTGCAAAATGGTTATTAGACCAAGGAATAGAAAGCATATCTCTTAATCCTGATACTGTAATTGAAACTTGGTTAGAGTTAGCGAAGACTAAAAATTAAGTATTTAGAGCCGTGTTAACCGAATCGTGTTTAACTTCGCCATTAGCCATGTTCAAGCCATTTGCTAGATGCTCGTCCTGCTTTATTGCTTGATTCAAACCTAGGTCAGCAATTTTTTCTATGTAGGGTAAAGTCGCTTGGTTTAAAGCTAGAGATGCAGTAAGTGGCACAGCTCCAGGCATATTTGTTACACAGTAATGCACAACTTCCTCTTCAATAAAGATTGGATCATCATGCGTTGTTGGCCTGCTTGTTTCAATACATCCGCCTTGATCGATTGAAATATCAACTAGCACACTGCCTGGATTCATGACTTTTAACATATCCTTGGTAATCACTTTTGGCGCTTCTTTACCAACCACATATACAGAACCAATGACTAAATCAGACCTGCTAATTGCTTCGGAAATGCTATCTGTATTTGAAAGAATATAAGAAATATTATCTGTACCAAAAGAGTGTTGAAGCTCGTCTAGTTTGTCTTGTGATATATCGAGAACATTTACATGCGCTCCAGAGCTTAAGCCCTTTTTTATTGCCTCAGTGCCAGCTACTCCAGCCCCAACAACTGAAACCTCTCTAGCACTAACATTTTCGATAGCTCCTAAAAGTGTTCCTAGGCCTTTATTGGGTTTGAGTAAAAAGTATTGGCCAACAACAAGGCTTATTTGGCCAGCAATCTTGCTCATAGGTGCTAGTAACGGCAATGAACCATCGTCGGCAGTTACTGTTTCATAAGCAACACCCGTAACTCCAGTTGCAATTAGGTTTCTTGCATTTTCTTTATTGCCTGCAAGATGCAGATAAGTAAAAAGCGTGTTCTTAGAAGATAAAAATTCATTTTCTTCAGGCAAAGGCTCTTTAACTTTTACAATTAGCTCAGAACCTTCATAAATATCAGATGCTGCACCAAGAATTTCAGCACCGTTATCTTGATAATCTTGATCTGTAAAACCTATGGCTTTTCCTGCGTCTTTTTGAACATAGATCTTGTGGTTTTTGGATAGAACATTTACAGATTTTGGAGTTAAGCCAACTCTGCATTCGTTATTCTTTATCTCTTTAGGTACACCAATTATCATGCTTGCTAATTATAGTTTGAAAAATATGTTTTGTTCATAAAGATTTCTCAACTTCAGTTAGTGAGACTTCGAGAATATCAAACATTTCATCAATCTGTGCTTCAGTTATTATTAGGGGCGGGCAAAGCGCTATTACATCGCCAATTGCTCTTACAATCAAACCATTCTTTTGACAGGTCTCTGCTATTTTTTTTCCAATTTTTCCATATGGCTCGAAGTTTTGTTTTGTCTCTTTGTCCTTAACTATTTCAAGTGCTGCAATTAGACCTATGCCTCTGGCTTCTCCAACAAAATCATATGACACTAACTTGCTTAATCTGTCTTGGAATTTCGGAGTTACTTTTACTACATGAGCAAAAAGGTTTAACTCTTCATAGATTTCTAGTGTCTTGAGAGCTACCGCACATGCTACGGGATGCCCAGAATAAGTATAGCCATGTCCAAAGACACCTACGTCATTACTGGCTTTTTTGATTGGTTCAAAAATTTCCTCTGGCACTATAACTGCACTTATTGGTATGTAACCAGATGAAAGAGCTTTTGCAATAGTTATTGATGAAGGCCTCATAGAAAATGTTTCATAGCCCCAGCAATTACCTGTTCTTCCGAAACCACAAACAACCTCGTCATCAATTAAAGGTATATCGTAATTGTCTAAAATGTTTTGAATAGCAGGAAAATAGTTTTTAGGTGGAATTAAAACACCGCCAGCCCCAATTAAAGGCTCAGCAATCATAGCCATAAAAGAATCTTTGCCTTCTTTATTTATTAATTCTTCGAGATTGTTAACTAGTCTAGCGACAAACTCTTCCTCTGTTTCGTTCGCTATTTGTTCTCGATAAAAGTGTGGGGTGTCTGTATGAAAAAAGTTAGGGAGAGGCAAGTCAAATAACTTATGGTTAGCAGGTATGCCTGTCATACTGCCACTTGCAACAGTAATGCCATGGTACCCTTTTTTTCTCGCTAAAAATTTCTTTTTATCCGACTTTCCAATTGCATTATTAAGATATGTGAAAAGCTTGTATTGAGTATCATTTGCATCTGAGCCTGAGTTTCCAAAAAAAACTTTGCCTTCTTCGTATGGTGACATTTCTATTAGCTTTTCAGAAAGCCTAATTGCTGGTTCATGACTTTTTGAGGCAAATAATGAACCATAACCAAATTTTTGCATTTGATTTGCAGCTGTTTCTACCAAGCTCTCATTGCCGAAACCTAATGCATTACACCAAAGGCCAGCCAAACCCTCAATATACTTATTTCCATGTATGTCATATACATAGATACCGTCTCCTTTGTTGAGTATTAATGGTTCTGAATCCTCATGAACTACTAAGTTAGTAGCTGGATGGAATAAGTTTTCAATATCTTTAATTGCTAAATTTTCAGTCTTCATTTTTGTCTTTTGTTTCTGCTAGCGGTCCCAACGAATCAAGAAATTCATTGTCTTTCTTCTCATACATTTTATTAAAATCTTGGTGGTCTCGAAAGCTTTTTAATGGCTGCCCTAATCCGTAGATTCCATTTTTTCTTGTGTCTCTAACATGTTTGAGATCAAGCTCTACAACAAACCTATCTTCACCTCCATTAGACTCATGCATAATCTCACCATCAGGGTTGCAAACAATAGATTTTCCACAACCCTGCTCGCCAGCACCATTTATATCAACATAAAAAAGCTGCTGTTGTGCTGCTGTTGCTTGCACCATTACTTTTTCTATATCTCGATCTTTTGTTGGTGTAAGTGTTGGGTTAATTATTACCTCAGCTCCATTAAGTGCTAGGGCCCTGCTAGTTTCAGGGAACCATAGGTCGTAACAAATATGAACTCCGATTTTAGTTGTTTCATCAATATTTATAATGCATACCTCATTGCTTAGAGCCACGCCTTTTTCATACGGTAACCATGGAAAATTCTTTTTGCATCTTTGAACAATCTCACCTTCAGGGTTAAAAACTGGTGCTACATTAAAGACTTGCTCACCCACTTTCTCATAAAAAGTGCCTGGTATAAGCCAGACATCAAGCTCCTTTGCTAAAACTGAAAGCCTTTCTTCATAAATTCCTAAATAATGCTGTGAATTCTCAGAGCCAGGACCGCCAACACACAATTCACTAAGAACAATTAGATCGCAAGCTTCTTCTTTAAAACTTAGAACTTTTTCTTTTACTAACTCAAAGTTCTCACTTTTTTCTAGATTAAGCTGAAGGCAGCCAACTCTTAGTTTTGCCATTAAGTTGTTTCCTTTTGATTTGCACTTGAATAGGTTATCAGCAAGGTTGCCCCAATTAGTGCAACAGTTGCTATGTTAAGGATCATCTCAAAACCATAATCCAAGATCAGCAATGAGCCAACTAATGGACCAGTAGCTAAGCCAACCTTAGATATGAAGCCAGCCAAAGCTGCCATTTGTCCATGGCTATCAAATGAAGCACAAAGACCAAGTATGTAGGGAATAACAAAAGCCCATGCAATTCCTGTAACGGCATTAGCAATAAAATAGATGCTGACATTATCAGAATAATGTAATAGGAATGTAAAAATCGCTGAAACTGATACCCCAATAAGCAATGGGATTGTACGGCCATACTTAGTGCCAATGATATAGACAAGCAAACCACCTGAGATAGAGATTATGTTTGCCACTGTTAGAAGGTTGCTAATTTCAGTATTTACTAAACCAATATCTTTTCCAAGCTCAAAAGCATAATCAGCTACCCCCATGTTTGAAGCCTGAAATAAAAATAATGCTACTAAAGCCAATACAAGCAAAAAGCTTAAGTTGATCTTAAAGGGGTTCTTGCTATTGTCCGCCTCTTTTACGTTTGGTATTAGAGGTAGTATCAGAAGAGTCATCAAACTAAACAGCATGAGAACACCAAATACTGCCATATGGCCAAAGCTTTCGACCAATCTGGGGACTGTCCAGATTCCCAGGCTGCCAAAACTGTACTGAACAACTAACAACATGCCAAAAATTTTGTCAGGGTTAAGTGTTCTTGCTATAACAGATAAACCTATGCCTACTGAAATGCCGCCAATAGTTCCGTGCAGAAAGCGAATAGCTATGAGATTATCGGCTGAGGTTATTTGAGATGAGATCACATCAACAACCATCATTAGTATTAATAAAATAGCTGCTGTTTTTCTCCAAGGAATGCTTTTGACTAAAAATGTGGCAATCAGTGCGCCTGCTGCAGCACCATATTTGTTTGCACTAACAATAAGCCCAGCCTCATCTCTACCAACACCCAGCCCATCTACAAATGCCGACAAAAAAGCGCCACCCAGGTTTACGTAAAACAAACCAGCTGTAGCTAAAATTGCATACATAATTGCTGCTAGGGTGCTATCTTGATGAATGCTTGCTCTCATGTCTAAGTTATCTAACAAAATGGCCTAACTTGGTTGGCTGCAAACACTGCAGAGTCCCAAGAAAATGTGTAACCATCACTAAAGTAATAATACGTCATATTATTTGGAAGAAAAGCCACAGTAATGCCGCCAAAACCAGACATGAATGGCACCCATGTCTCTGTCTTACAACCAAATGTGCCTTTTTTGTACTTTCTTAACCAAAAACCATTGTTATAAAAAATATTGGCGCCAGGTATTGCGACTAAAGTATCTTTTTTTTGAAGCAAGGCTTGTTTCAAAAATTTAAAGTTTTCAGTTTTATCTTTCATTTGTGCGTGTATAAACTTTGATAATTGCATTAAATCATCTTGCAATAAGTACATGCCCCAGCCTGTATAAGGTTGTTTAACGTCTCCCTCTGTTTTAAGAGTAAAACTTGGTGCATAGCTAAGTTTTAAATCTGTAAAAAAAGGTATCAAAAGATCTGAGTAGTAATCATCTATCTTTGTGTTTTTTTCTAAATAACTATTAAGAGCTTTGCCCAAAATATAAGTATCAGAAGTGTGGTAAACAAACCTTGTGCCTGGTTTAGATTTTCTTGGATAAGCATTACATGCTAATTCAATTTTTTTATCATCTGTAGGCGCATCGAATATAAAGCTTAATTGCTTTAAACCAGCTTCATCGATGTCAAAAATGCTGCTGAAAAAATTTCCTGTAGCCATATCTGAAAGGTCTTCAACTGTGACATCCCTCCATTTTCTTCCCTTACATTCTTTAACCAAATCCTCAACCATTAGATCTGATATCTTGTCGTGCTCATTCTCAATTAATGCAATGCCAAAAGTGCCTGCTAAAGATTTTGCCAATGAGTAGCTGGGCAAAAGCATTTGGTCGCAAAGCGGATAAATGCCCTCGCGCGTTTCACAGGCACTTGTGTAGTGGATATCATCATCAATAAGACCAAATAAAGTTACATTTTCTGGTGCAAAGCTTTTACCATCGGCAAAAACCTTAGATTTAATTTTGCTTTTTTTATAAAGGGTTTCAATAGGTTGTTTTTCAACTTTATTTAAAAGTGAATCATCAAAAACCTGTTTAGTTTTGTTTGCTTGTTGAAGTTTTGTTTCATAAAGAGCTATGTAATCAAATTTATAGTAAGCGCAAGTTTCGCTGGATATCTGAAAGATAGCATTGGATATGTTTTTGCCGTCAAAAACTGCCAGCATAATACCGTTATGAACACAGTTGGCACCTTTGTGCAGGAATGAAAAAGGCATAGTAATTAAAGAGCTATTAGATTCTTTAAGTTTTTTATTAGTGCCAAAACCTACATGAAAATTAAAATATGGGTGCTCAGTTGCAAGGTTAATTTTTATTTCTGGAGTAACTACACCATCAACTGACACTACATTAATAAAACTAACTGGAAATTGAGTGAAGTTGCTCTCCTGATGAAGGTAAGTTTCATCCCTCAAGGGAGTGACGCCGAGACCTTTAGGTGAGTTGGAAATTATTAATTGGCCAGAAAAGTCTTCCCCGTTTTCTTGAGATGTGTATGTGGGTAATTTGTTGAAATTAATGCTTGAAGATAGTCTTTTTTTACCCTCAAGCACATCAACTAGCCCTTCGCTATGCATGTGCATTGAAATGCACACGCACAGGAAAAGCAGTAGTCTCGTCAAGCTTCTTAGAAGCCTCTGCTTATTGAGAAACCAATAGTTCTAGGTAGGGCAAAGAACTCTCTGCTGTTGCTACCGTAAAAACCTTGGCTTGGCTGAGGTCCAAAAGCTTCGTTTAAGAAAGCTCCTGTGGTACCTCGCTCATTAGTTAAGTTTTTAATAAATAGTGATACGTACATATCATCGTTAAAGATCGTTGATGATGCATTAATGATATTAAAGCCATCAAACTCAGCATCGTATGCAGAGTTATCACCAATATAATTTCTTGTAGATGATTGAGCATATAGGTCTAGTCTATTTACCATGCCCATACCTGATAAGAAGTCGTCTGTCTTACCAAAATATGAAGTATGAGCCAAATTCAAATTAAAAGTATGGTCTGGACTACCAGGTAATTTTGCTCCTGATCTTGCATATAAAACAGGTACATCTGCAGGTGTATAAAAATCAGAAGATAATCTCGCATTTTTATTTGAATACCCGAAATTCCAATCAATCGCTCCGGCTGAGCCAGAAAACTCAACATCGAATCCATTTATTTGAGCGGTATCTCCATTAACAACAGCGTAGTAACCATTAACTGGTGTTGAAGTATTGAGTTGTGGGTTGTCCCAATCAACTAAGAAGTAGCTTACGTTATAGTAAGTGCCATCTGCTAGAGCTCCCTTAACACCAAACTCAACGTTCTTCACTGTATCTGACTCAAAAGGAACCCAACCAGCATCTTCAGCAAGTGGTCCTTCTGTTGGCACAGCATTCACACCACCTCTTCTGTAACCTTCAGATGAAGTAAAGTAGTAGTTTTGGCTTTTTCCAGAAGGTCTGTAAGAAACGTTTACTTTATTCAGTGTGCCCTTATCGGTATTAAAGTCTCTGTCAATAACTGGAAAGACATCGTAAAGCTTAAATGCACTATTCATAGCCGCTGATGCTTCAACATTATAGTTCCTAACGCCAAGCGTAATATCTACTTCATCAGTAAAGTGATATGTAAACTCACCGTATGTAGCTTCATTGGAGATTATTTCACTAACGTTGTAGTCAAAATCTTGTTCGTTTGGGTCAACGATATAATCAACGCCCCAGTAATAGTAGTTCCAAAGGTTTGCGCCTTTAACATAAGTTTGTTGGGCTCTGCTTTGATCTTCTGTTTTTTGGAAAATACCAACAACGTAATCAAACTTATCGAAATAGCCAATATCTGTTATGAGTTTAAGCTCAACAACTTCAGCACTATTTTCGTACTGTCTTTCGGTTGGAGCATATGGTCTTGGCGGAACAGCAAAGATGCCGCCTGCTGCAAATACATCACTAAAGTAGCCATATGCAGCAGAAGTAAATGTGCCAGTACCTGCAAAGAATCCAGTATTGTCTGTGATGCTTTCGCCAGATCTATCATATTGAGAAGCTGTTAGCTCTAAATCATGAAAAGGGAAATCGTATGTGATTTCAACTGATTCCATTGAGACCTCTCTTGAAGACGGCTCTAGCATTAAAGCACCATTTTCATACTTGCCATAAGTTGATTCGTCGTAACAATTAGCCGCCAATAAAGATGTGCAATTATCGTTGAGCACATACTTTGTGCCGATTGATGCTTGTCTTCGACCTCCAATATCGTCTTCTTGGTTGATGGCCATGAACATAACATCCATCTTATCGTTTACATCTATGTAAAATTTGTGTCTCATAAACTCGACGCCAACCGTATCAGCATCGTTAGCACTACCAACGGAAGGAGGTGCAGTAAAGAATCCTGGGAACCCATAATCGCCTGTAACTGGTATTCCAAGGTTTGCTCCAGCTCCACCGATATCAGGCACATCTGTTGTCTCGTAAATGTTTACGTAATCTGTAATTCCTGGATAGTCTAGATGCGAAAGAACTAGTCTGTATGCGATTCTATCGCCAATTGGAAAGTTGAACATTGCATCAACAGCATTTCCAATTCCATCCGAGCCATCGACACTTGAAGCTGTATAAGTAACTCCACCATCTCTTAAACCTAAAACAGGATCATTGGTGATATATCTAATTGTGCCGCCTAGCGCGCCAGAACCATATAAAGTCCCTTGTGGCCCTCTCAGCACTTCAACTCTGTCTAAGTCTCTTAATAAAAAATTTGCAAAGACTGGTGTCTTGTCTACATAGGTTGAAACTGATGCATCTGCACTAACTGGATAGTCTTGCAGCAAAGACGAATCTACATTCAGACCTCTAATTGTCACATTGCTGGTTGTGCCAGCGTTTCTATACCCTCTGTCTATTGTTGAAATACCAACAAAGTTTCTTAATAGCTCGCCTTCATCAAGAATAGTCCTTGCACTAATCTCATCGCCAGATAGCGTTGAAATATTGTAAGGCACTTCTAATATAGTAGTTTCTCGTGAAGTAGCAGTTACAACTTCTTCAATGTAATCTGTATCTGCTTCTGAGTCCTCAGCATCTTGCGCGCTCAAACCAAAACTCAAGCTAGTCGCAAGCAATAACAATAAATATGTAGTTAAATTTTTCATAACACCCTCTCTCTTATGCCCTTAAACTAACCCATTAAGCCCAAATATCAAAGTTTTTTTGTGTTTATTTAATTTACATAAGTTCAAATTTTGTGGCAAAATGATATGTACAATTTACAGACATTATTTTATGAGTGGGCATAATATAAAATATTTTCTCTTTCTTTTGGGCTTTAGAACAAAATCTGAACTCTCAGACATGCAGGGCATACTAAGTAAAAACTTTATAGAAAAAGACTTAAGAGAAAAGCTATCGAAACTATATAAAGACTATTCTTTCAGGTCAGAGATAAAGAAGATCGCCAATGTCTCTATAGTCTGTGCCAGAGTTCGTTGCGGCGAAACCAATAATGAGACTTCGTACAAGCATTGGTATGCCTATCAAGAAATTTCTGGAGAGGTGGTTTCTTGGGAATTGCGTTAGTTAATAAAACCTTGGTTTTTCTATATAGTCTTCGTCTTTAAAATCCCGCATTTCTTTGGTTTTTTCACGCTTTATAGCCTGTGCAGAGAAAAATTTTCGCTCAAAACCCTTTAATTCCATGCAGTTTTTAAAATATCGACGTCTTTCATTTTGCCCAGCTTCCCAACCTGCCTCATCAATTGCCCTCGAAGGCACGTAAACTGTGAGCATCTCATTCTCGCAAACCAATGAAGCATTTCTGAGTCTCGAAGTGAACTCGTCATCAGGTAGTGATTTTAACCTATCAGTAATCGGCACATATCTATATTCGCCTTTTGGTTCAGACTGTTGTAAAGACGAACAACCAAACATCAAAATAACGATTAGTAACTGTAAAAACCCTTTAATCATTTTATATCAATGCCAATGCCATCATTACCATACAAACAATCGAACCAATATAAGCTACTGTTCTAACCAAAGGGATGGCTGCTAAGTACGAAATGCCATGAACTACGCGCAAAATTAACCACCAACACGCCACACTAGAAACATCTACTTCCAAATACATTGCGGCCAAAACTAAGGCTAAAAACCCTGCTAAACTCTCATGTAGGTTTGCTGAAGCTCTTTTTGCTCTTTTTAATAAAATAGATTCTGTCAGCGAGCTGTCTCGAGCAGAAATTAGCCACGAGAAATTTTTAACGTTAATGGCCAT
>CAJWNO010000010.1 GCA_913044115.1 uncultured Gammaproteobacteria bacterium
ATAAAAATATATCAGTTGTTGCGAGACCACCTAAAAAAAATAGTGCTGGAGATAAACAAATAATTAAAAAATAAAATGGTTTAGGTTTTTTTCCTGATATTTCACTAACAGTAAATAAAAGCAAAGCAGCTGTAGTAAAAAGTGCTAAATAAGAAAATATTTTTAAGGCAATATAGGTATTGCCAAAAATATAATTTGATAAAGATAAGGCCCATGCCAAAAATGGTCCTTTTGTAAGGTAGCTAAGTGAAAGGTTTTGTGACCAAACCCAATACTGAGCCTCTTCATAATGAATATCAATTTCATTTAGATAGTCAAATGCTAACCTTGAAAAAGCTACTAATAGGACAACTAGAGGGAAAAGAAGATTACTTTTCATCATGAGAATCCCATCTCACAAAATAAGATTTCTCTTTACTGGATGCAAAATAGGTTCTACTAAGTATTTCACCAATGACCCCTAGACTTATAAGCTGGATACCGACGACGACAAGCAGAGTTCCTGCAATTAAAAGTGGCCTATCACCTATATCAAGTCCATAAATAAATTTTAGAGAAACTAAGTAAATCAGGATTATGGAGCCAATAGCACTCAACATTAGCCCAATTAATCCAAAAAAATGACCAGGTCTACTAAAGAATCTCATGAAAAAGAAGACTGATATAAGATCTACAAAGACTCTGAATGTTCTGGATATACCATACTTTGATACCCCTGCTACTCTTGGGTGATGAGAAACTATCATCTCAGATATTTTTGAGGGAGGTATCTTTGTAGCCATCCATGCTGGGATGAATCTATGCATCTCACCATACAACCTTACTTCCTTTAGAACCTCAGCTCTATATGCCTTTAGACTACAGCCATAATCATGTAACTTTACGCCAGTAATATTTGCTATAAGCCTATTTGCAATCATGGATGGAAAATTTCTCAAAAAATAATTGTCTTTTCTGTCTTTTCTCCACCCAACAACAAGGTCTAAATTTTCATCGATAAGTTTCTGTAATAAAGCAGGAATATCCTTTGGATCGTTTTGTAAGTCACTATCCAAAGTCACAAAAAACTTACCTAGAGCATTATCGAACCCTGCTTGTATTGCAGTTGTCTGACCATAGTTTTTTGACAGGATCAAGCTCCTCACTCTTGGGTGCATTGAAAGTTCTTTTATTAAATCTGCAGAACCGTCCGTACTTCCATCATCAATAATTATAAGTTCCCATTCTTGTCCTAAATCATTCATTGTCTTTTTGACTGAGTCAGTAAATGAAATGAGATTTTCTTTTTCATTGAAAACCGGGGCAATTACAGAAATTTTTATATGATTTTCCATTTTTGCTGCACTTTAAAAAATAATATTCCCATCAATACCCCTATAAGAGCTCCTATTATAACTTGGGTTAGTAAATGTTTTAGAAGCAAAACTCGTGATAAAGCAACAAGAACTGAGGACGTAAAAAAAACAATGCTAATAATTGGTTTTTTTAGGTATAAATGGACCATTGTAGAAAAAACAAAGAAATTTAATGCATGATTTGAAGGCATTCCTGTAAGATCAGGACCACATTTATCCATAGTTGGAAAGAAATCTATCAAGTTAAAACAAGGTCTAGGCTGCAAAAAAATATCTTTGAGAAAGTTACCGAATAGATCTCCTAAACCAGTGACTAAACAAATAAAAAAGAAAATTCTCAATTTTTTTATTTTGTAAAAATATATACCTATAGCAGCTATTAACGTGGCTGAGAATAAACGGCCAGAAAAAACCATTGCTAGTTCCTCTAGAAAGTAAAATTGTATTAACCACTCAGAAAAGCTTAAGTCAAAATCCATACTAATAAATAGTTCCCTGAGACAGTATATAAAACCATGCCAACCCAATTAAAAAGAATGAGGCATATTTACTTAGATTACTGTTATAAAGAATATTCTTTAAAAATTTTAATTCAACTACATTCAAAACTAAGAAGGCTATCGCAATACTGCCTAATACATCCGATAACCAATGTGCTGCCACTATAACTCGAGATAACGACACAGATAGCGCAAGAAAAATCACCAATGAAATTATTAAACCCGCATGCTTAGTTGTGATCCCTCTAAATGCCAGTGAGATCCACACAAAAGAAATGCCAATAATAGTAGCTGCATGACCGCTAGGAAAGCTATTATAGGAAAAAACTGGTTCTAGGTAGTTTATGTCTTCTAGTTGATAATAGCCTGGCCTAACTGAGAAACTCGCTAACTCTTTTAGTACTTTCACTATAGCCCCAATAATTAACCCAACCATAACTAAAGTCTGAATTTTGACGCTATTCAGTGAAGTTTTATGGGAAAAATAAGATAAAACAGGAATAATTATTGCTAGACAAACAAGCCCATTACCTATTTCAGTAAAATAAGCAAAAAATAACTCACTAAACATTAACGAATTAAAAAATTTAAGTAACTCAATATCAAGAAATGGCATTGATTTGATTAAAAGAGCTAATGCAAAAAAGCACAAACTCATTAATGAATAATGATTAATTGTCATTTAATTTTTTTAGCAAAATATAGTTTCCACTTTCAGAGACAATCTCAAAGTCTATAGCAAGTGAGTCAATTTTATCCTTTCGAGTAAGAATTATATCTGCTCTTTCAAGACCCCGGTAAGAAATTTTATTTGCATAGAAACCAAAGCTGGGTTTATTGAGTTTGTACATAGACACATCTTGTTCCAATTTTCCTGCCAACACGCCTAATTTTTTTATATCCGATTGAGTAGATTCATTAATAAATGGAATTATTTTTGTTGATAGTGCTACAACCAAAGCAATTGAAGATATTCGTTTGGCCAACAATAAATTAAATTTTAGCAATATACCTATTACAAAAAAAAGAATCATTGATAATGCAAAAATTAGATACGATGAGTCTTCTTTGAATTCTAATATTTTAGTAATTGATACTTCAAAACTTTCTCTGACCTCTGCTAAGTAACTTAAATAAAAAGGCAAAGCTAGGACGGTTAGCCACAAAAAAATGTGAAAACAAGAAGATAAAATATTTAAGTTTTGATCCTTCATATATTTATGATTTTTAGCTATAAAAAAGGCAATTGGTGTTATTCCATAAAGCAGATAATGTGGCAACTTTGTAGAAGATAAGGAAAAGAATACTAAAACAAATATAAACCATAAAAAAAGAAATGCTTCTAGATCATTGTGCCGAAGATTTAGTCTTAACATGCCTTTCAAAGAATCTATCAAGTAAGGAAACACTACAAAAATGAAAATTATAAAATAGTAGTAAATTGGTCCATCATGTTTTTCAAACGTATTTGTAAATCTTCCAAAAGTTTGGCCAAAGAATAAATAATTTAGTTCTTCTGTTCCAATCTCTCTAGCAAATAATAAAAACCAAGGTGCAATAACAATTAAAAATATTGCCCATGCTTTAAAGTTAAAAATGATTTTTAAGAAAATTGATATTTTCTTTTGGTAAATAAAATAAATTAAAGCAACCATGCCCCCTATGGCAATAATTGTTAGACCTTTAAGTAAAAATCCAATTGCAACAAAAAAAGCAGCTTTCATTAAGTGAATATCTTTTTGGTTTTTTGAATATTTGAAGATCTCAATCATTAATAAAGTTATAAATAAATTTAGAAATGCATCAGCAGTTGCAGCAAAACTGATTATGAAGACTCCTGGAAGGGTCAGTAGGTTTAAAAAAATATCTGAGGCTGAAATACTTGAATCATATTTTTTTACAAAGTTTGAAAAGCTATAAGCCCAAAAAAAAGAAGCAAGAACTGAGGGCAACCTAAGTGCAAATTCGTTTGCACCCCAAATTGAAATAGAAAGTGCTTGTATCCAGTAAGTGAGAATAGGTTTTTCAAGTCGTATCTCATCACCAATTATTGGTATTAAAAAGTTTTGTTCTTTCAGCATTTGTAACGAAGTTGCCGCAAAAGCTCCTTCATCCAAATCAAAAAGGCCTAAAAAAAGCATGGGTATGTAGAGCGCTGTTAGGAATATGATTGAGATATTATTTAATTTGAGATTCATCAAGTAAATTTAAGAATAATTTAGAATAGCCAAGTTTTATATAAAGTGGTGGATTCTTTAAGATGTTTTTTTTGATCTTCTACATCTTTCACTACAATACAGCACTTTATCCCAATCTTTCTCCCATTTTTTTCGCCATGTGAATGGCTTCATGCAAACTTTGCAAGTCTTAGATGGTAATTGTGATTTTTTCAAAGTGAAATAAATTTTTCGATTAAGTAGAAAAGTGAAACAAAGGACGTGGAGGCAAAAATTGCAACACTTAAGCCATGCATAATCTTGAAGAAGGTGCTTGCTGTTTCAAGCTTTGTATTATTAATAATTAGACTTAACAGCAAATTCACTACATTTAAGCCTAGTAAGACCAACATCACTAAATTTTTAGTAGATGACCATATAAGTTCATATTCAGCTAATTGAAAAAAATAAACAATACTCAAGTAAGAGAACAACATTAAGACTATAAAAAGATGGAATCTAAAGAAAAAAGACTTCAGGAAAAATTTTAATGCCTCATCATCTAAGCTTGATCTTGCAGCAGGACTAACAACTAATGGCGTTATCCAAATACCGCCGACAATCGCAGCCAGAATGGTCTGTAGAGCTATTTCAGCAAACATAATTACTAATGGCGATCCGGAAGGGACTCGAACCCTCGACCTCCTGCGTGACAGGCAGGCATTCTAACCAAACTGAACTACCGGACCGCGAAGTGTAGATTTTGGTACAAATGAAGAACTTTTACAACTTTTTAAGATGTAAATAAAGTTGTATTTTCGTATTTTGCTTAATAAAATGGACATACTATTTGTTAATTAACTAAAAATAGGGGAGAAAATTATGGATTATTTTCTAGCAACAGATGATGTTGTCGGTATTTCCTTTTGGATAGCAACTGCTGTCATGGCAGCTGGTGCGTTATTCTTCTGGATGGAAAGAAGTACTGTAAAGGCTTCTTGGCAAACATCTCTTACTGTAGCGGCGCTCGTATGTTTTGTAGCCTTTTGGCATTACATGTATATGAGAGACGTTTGGGTAGCAACAGGTGAATCTCCAACAGTGTATAGATACATTGATTGGCTAGTAACTGTTCCTATGCAAATCGTTGAATTTTATCTAATTCTTGCAGCATGTACTGCTGTTAGTCTTGGAGTATTTTGGAAGCTTTTAGCTGGTTCATTAGTTATGCTCTTAGGAGGATATCTTGGTGAAACTGGCGTAATGTCAGCAATGATGGGATTTGTTGTTGGAATGGCTGGTTGGGTATTTATCATCTATTACATATTTGTAGGTGAAGCTGCTCAAATCAAAGATTCTGCAGGCAATGAAAACCTAGTGATGGCTTTCGACGGAATTAAATGGATTGTAACAATCGGTTGGGCAATATACCCAGTTGGTTACTTCCTTGGTTATTTAGGTGGCGGAGTTGACTCTGGTTCTCTAAATACAATTTATAACTTAGCTGACCTAGTTAACAAATTCTTATTTGGATTGGTTATCTGGCATGCAGCTATGAGAGACTCTGGCGTAACAAAAAGTTAAGTCGGTATTTCTTAATTAAAAAGCCCGCATTTATGCGGGCTTTTTTTTAGGTTCTTTTTTGCAAGAAAATGGTATGCATTAATGTTGTAGCCAACCTCCCCTCGGAATCATAAATTTCTCCGCGCACAGAGGCAATTGTTTTTCCTTGTTTTATTAGATAAGCCTTTGTTTTAACTTTTCCTTTAAACAATGGTCTGTGATGGTGCGAATGAAGATTGGTTGAACTTGGATATATAGTTGCATTAGATCTTATTATAATTAGTAAGGCCGTAACATCATCCAACATGGAAGTCATCATGCCACCCTGTACGGATCCGTCGGGATTAAGAGTTTCGTCAGGAAACTCGCCATCAAGTTCAAGGTAGTCTTCTTTATATTCAACAAGTTTAAAATTGAACAATTTACCAGTACCACCTGCTTCTTTGTGAAAATCTAGAAATTTTTGAATTGAATCTGACATAATAGTAATGGTGCGAGTTGTAGGATTCGAACCTACGACCCCCTGCGTGTAAAGCAGGTGCTCTAACCAACTGAGCTAAACTCGCGAAGATCAATAGAATATAATAAATTTAAATGGAAGACTACTCCGAGAACACTATTCAACAAAGAGAAATACATTCAGTTACTGAAATTAATCAAACAGCAAGTGATTTTATTAATGAAGCTTTTCCACCACTATGGGTTGCTGGCGAAATCTCAAACTTCAAAGAATATGGCACTTCAGGTCATTGGTACTTTTCAATTAAGGATTCTAATTCTGTTTTAAGCTGCACAATGTTCAGAATGCAAAATTCAAATCTAAGATTTAAACCAAAAGAAGGTGATCAAGTAATTATGCAAGGCAAGCTGTCAATTTACGCCAAATCAGGTAGGTATCAACTCATAGCGAGCAAAATGGAATTAGCTGGCTTCGGTGAACTTATGCGTAAATATGAGTTGCTAAAGAATAAGCTAGATTCTGAAGGTTTATTTAAGAAGAAGTTAACGGAAGATATTCCTGAAATTGTAAATAGAGTTGGAGTAGTCACTTCTCAACATGGTGCAGCAATAAAAGATGTTATCTCGACCATTAAAAGACGCTCTCCTCATGTAAATGTAGTAATTTCGCCATGTAAAGTTCAGGGAGATGGCTCAGCACAATCAGTTCTGAAATCATTAAAAGAAATAGAATTGCATAATGAAAAAAATAAATACGATGCTGTAATTATCTGTAGAGGAGGCGGTTCAATTGAGGATCTATGGTGTTTTAACGATGAACAACTCTGTCGATATATAGCTGACTACCCTATTCCGGTAATAAGTGGTGTTGGTCATGAGACTGATTTCACGTTAACAGACTTTGTTTCTAACTTAAGAGCAGCAACCCCCACAGCAGCTGCAGAGATTGTAAGTGAGGGAGCAAGCAAGCTAAATGATTATTTTTTACATCTCAAAGATAGATTGTTAAGAGAAACAAGCAATCTTGTTTTGGGAGCCCAGGAAAATCTTAATACTTTAAGAAGATTACTTAGGTCACCAAGGCAAAGATTAGAGGAACAATATCAGAAGCTTGATGCAGTAGCAGACCGGCTGATCATAAATACTAAGTTGAGCTTAAATGCTAAAAAGAGTCTGCAACAAATACTTGAAACAAAAATTAACTCATTATCGCCTTTGGTATCCATTACGAATAAGAAAAATCAAATCATAAATTTTAAGAAGGAGATCTGCGAAAGACAGGATGCAACCATTATCAAGAAAACTGCACTTTTAAAATTGATACATGAAAAATTGATTGCATTAAACCCAAGTGAAATTCTAAATAGAGGCTATTCAATTACTTTTGATGAAAATGGTAAACCTATTGCTAATGCTAAAGATATTAATCAAGGTGATGTAATTACAACTCAGCTCGCTAAAGGAAAGGTTAAATCGAAAGTTACGAACTAGATTTTTACTGCCTCTGCTAGCGATTCGTATGTTTGAGGTGTTATTAATGTTTCTACTATTTCGTTATTTTTAATTATGTAAGTTGTTGGAACATGTACTGGTATTTCCATACCCCAGATCTCTCTAGGATCTGTTTCCATATTCAAAAATTGCATATCAAACTTATTTATAAGCCTGTTAACTTCTTCTGAGTCTAAGACATCAAACTGATCAAAATGAAATCCTATAACTACAACATCTTCCTGTTCATCAAGCTTGTTAAAATACGGCATTTCTACGATGCAAGGTGGGCACCAATCAGCCCAAATATTCAAAACTACAGTTTTTTCAGATAATTTCTCTGAGGATATTGCACCTCCTTGGGTAATATCGATATCCGTCCTGCTACATGAGGTCAGAAGTAGTAATAAAATTGTTATAAGTCTCATATTAGTATTATATTTGAGGCCAACAATGATTAATTAAAGCAAATATTTGAAGGTGTCAGGTTATCTGCGTACAATAAAAACTCACAAAAAATAAGGAAAATTATGCCAAAGAAAAAAGAAAAGAAGAATGAAAGCTTTTTTGATGCAGTTGGAAATCTACTAAAAACTATTTGGAGCTATATCACAACCGGAAGAGATTACTTCTGGAAAGGTGTTAGATTCACACTCGCAACAGGAATCTTTCTTGTAGTTGTATTTAATATTGTTGTAAGTCTAATTAGCCCATTATGGGATGTGGAAGACAAAGTAGATCCAACAGGAAAAGTTGTAGTATTTAGTCCACGTGGCGTAGTTGTTGACCAACCTCCAACACCTGCACCTGCACAATGGTACTCAGAAATTGAGGGCTTAGATTTTGGCGCTGATGCACAACCAATTTTTTATCCATACCAAGACATGCTGGATTACTTTGAGGACTTTAAGAACGATGACCGAGTATCAGCCATGATTTTTGATACAGCAGGTTTAGGGGTAAGTATTGTTTATGCCTTACCAATAGCTCAAAAAATTAAAGAAGCAGTTGATGCTGGCAAAGAAATAATTATCCGAACAGACTATATGATAACTACAGATTATTTATTAGCCTCTGGAGCCTCAGAAATATCAGTTCCGACATATGGCATTGTAGATATCCAAGGTTTCGGTGGCGCAAGACAGTATCTGAAAAACTTTTTTGAAAAATTTTTAATTACCCCAAGAATTTATGCTGCTGGAGATTTTAAAACAGGACCTGAATCATATTTGAGAGATAGCATGAGTGAGGAAGCTAAAGTAAATCTTGCTTTCTATGAACCTCTTTGGGCAAAATGGAAAAATTTTGTCTTTGAAAACAGAGGTGTCGATATGCAGTGGATTGCAGATGAATCTTTTAAAGAAATTATAGATGGTACAACGACACAAAAAACTGCTTTTCTGGATTGGGGATTAGTTGATGTTCAAGAAGAGCGAGAAGCTTTTGATGAAAGAATGATTGAAAAGTTTGGTGCTTCTGAAGACGATGAAGAAGAACTTAATGTTATTTATTACAGGGATTACCTTGCTAGCTTTGAAGAAGAACTTCCAGTAAATAGTAAAAATGAAGTCAAAGTAGTAACTGTTGAAGGCACAATTATGGAAGGTGACGTTACCTTTGGTACCGCAGGCTCAGATGGTGTTGTTGCCATGCTAAAAGAAGCTCATGAAGATGAAGATACAAAAGCCATAGTGCTTAGAGTTAATTCTCCTGGTGGCAGTGTTGTTGCATCTGACTACATGAGATGGGAAATTGAAAAAGCTCAAGAAAAAGGCATACCTGTAGTAGTCTCTATGGGAACATTAGCTGCTTCTGGTGGTTATTGGATCTCTTCTCTTGCCGATAAAATTTATGCCGAACCAGATACAATAACAGGCTCAATTGGTGTTTATGGAACATTATTTAGCTTTGAAAAGATTTATGATTGGATGGGTATTAATTACGATGGTTATTCAACAACTAAATATGGTGCATTTGACTTTACTGCGATGGATTGGCCAGAGGAATTTACTGCAACTTTTGAAGCTGGTATAGATAATATATATGTTCAGTTCACAACCCAAACAGCTGAAGACAGGAATCTTCCTATTGAGACTGTAAGAGAAATAGCCAAGGGAAGAGTTTACTCTGGAGAAATGGCTTTGGAAATTGGACTAGTGGATGAATTAGGCACCTTGCATGATGCAGTTGATCATGCAGCTTCTCTTGCTGAGCTAGATGAATATAAGGTTGATCATGTCCTTCCTCCTGCACCAGCACCAGTTAACCCTTTTGAGTTACCAAGTCTCATTAAATCTTTCTTTGAGAAAGAAGCTGGATTTAATCTAAACAGCAGAAATATGTATGACAATATCAGAATTTATTGTCTGGAGTGTGAAGCTATAGATTAATTTAAATAAGATTTTAAAAAGGAAGCAGCCGATATCTTTGTCGGCTGTTTTTTTTCAGAATACAAAAACTTATCAAAATCTTGAAGTGTCTTTTTTATAGAAAAGAAATCTCTTCTTACTCTTACTGATAAGTAGTTAATTACTTCAGCACTAAATTTTAGATCTAACCTATGAGTTATAAATTCGATGCATGCAATAATATCCTCATCATCAATTTCATTAATTCTAAATCGTTTAAACTCATTTAATCTAGATATTAAATCAGCTAAATAATTTAGCTCGTTTGGTTGAGCATTAGAAGCAATGACGATATTTGAAGACGTTGCTTTACATTCATTTATTAAATTAAAGATTTGAATTTCTAAGTTTTTTTCCATTTTGTGAATATTGTCTAAACAAATTAGATCAAAACTTGATAAACCATCTAGGTAGTTTTTATCATTCTTTAAAGAACTCACGTCAACATAAATAGATTGCACATCTTTTATCTTTTCATGGTTAAGCAGACTATTAAGTAAAAAGGTTTTGCCACCCTCAGATTTTGCTGTAATAAACAACTTTTGGGAAGAAGCACCTTCTAGCAAACCTATAATTTCTGACCGTAGAATATTATTCTTAGATGCAAAGAAAAAATTTTCTAAATTAGCTTCATAATCTCTACCAAAATCAAAATATAGCTGGTTCTTTCTATTTACGTTTTTCATGAATTATTAAGTGCACCTAAACTACTTAAAAAGGAGTTTGCATCATCAGGCTCAAGGTAACTTTCATATTCTAAATCAATACTTTGAGTATTTGATTTTAAAACCCTGAAGTTAAGAATGTCTGTACTCTCTGATAACCGGTTAAATATGTTTTCAATCTCGTCGATACTCAAGTCAGCCTTAAATGTTGCTATAAACGTTTTCTTTGTTAACTCGCCACCATTCTGTGAGATTTCTGCTATGGCTTCATCCAACAAAAAACTTCGAAAATTAAAATTTTTTTCAATTTTTATTTTGTCTGATTTAGGAAAAGTATAACTCCAGCTATTAAGATCAAACCTATTGACCAACATCAGTAACCAATCGTTTTTTTCGTTCTCACTCAGCTTATCAACAAGCTCATTAACACTAAAATTATCTTCTGGAAAATCTTCAAGGTATTCAAAATCTAAGATAATGTTTTGATTTAACTCGGAAAGGAGCTTTGCATTAAGAAGTTCATTCTGAAAATCTTTGTTATCAAATATAAATAGATTTGAATTATCAAAAAATGAATCATTAGCTGCTATGTATACCTTAGCTTTACCTTTGAACCCAAAGAAAGGTATAGCATTAACTACAAAAAAATCTTCAATCGAATCTTTGTTAAATTTCAGCTCAATTAATCTAAGATCATTAAACTTCTTTATTTGATAGCCAATGAAATGTTCTGTTGGTAGCAATTGGATTTGTTTATCTAATATGTACTGTTCGCTCACACCATATTTCCTTAGTATTCTGGTTTGTGAGCTTTCGATTACTTCTTCAATTTGATTTAAATTATCGTAACTTTCATAGAGAAGTAAAAAATTATCTGAGATCTGTGCTTTCAGGTTGAAACTAAAAGACATTAAGGTCACTATAATTGCTATAAATTGAACTGATTTCTTTAGAAACATAATTAAAAGATTAATCTATTTTATGACAAAAAATAAATTTAACTACAAAGACTCTGGTGTAAATATTGAGGAAGGTCAAAAATTTATTGATGATATTAAAAATTTATCTTCAGCATCGAATAATAACTACTCCTTGGGTTCAATAGGAGGGTTTTCTGGTTATGTTGAAATACCAGATTCTCTAAACGAACCTGTCTATGCCTTAGCATGTGATGGTGTTGGTACAAAAATGCGTATTGCACAAAAAAAGGGAGATTTAACCACAATTGGAATTGACCTTGTAGCAATGTGTGTAAATGATTTAATTGTTAGTGGAGCAAAGCCTATAGCTTTTTTAGATTATTACGGTTGCTCAAAATTGGATCGAGAAAAAGGGCAACAAATATTGTCTGGCATAATCGATGGTTGCAAATTAGCAGGCTGTGATCTAGTTGGAGGAGAAACAGCTGAAATGCCAAACCACTATAAAGGTGAAAACTTTGATCTAGTAGGTTTCTCAATGGGTATTAACGAAAAATCTAAAATTATTGATGGAACCAAAATAGCTGAAGGCGATGTAATATTGGGCTTACCCTCATCTGGTTTTCATTCAAATGGCTATTCATTAATAAATGAGGTAATTGAGAATAATTGTGACGATGAATTGTTAAATAGATTGCTTGTTCCAACAAAAATATACGTAAAGGAGATCTTAGAATTACTAGCTTCAGTTGAGATTAAAGGTATGGCACATATTACTGGTGGGGGGTTCGAAGAAAACCTCTCAAGAGCTAGCAATGGATTAACTATAAATATAGATCGAAGCAAATGGCATATGCCTGAAGTATTTGAAGAAATCCAAAAAATTGGAAATATAAGCACTGATGAAATGTTCGGTGTTTTTAATTGTGGTATTGGGTATGCCGTTATTCTTTCAGAAGAAAATGCCAAATTAGCTAAAGAAATTAATTTAGATTTAATAGAGATTGGTTTTATATCAGATGAAGAAACTATTTTTAAATACATATGAAAATAGTTGTTTTCTTTTCAGGCACAGGGACTAATTTACAATCTATCATTGAAAACCAAGACAAGTATGGTTATGAAGTCTGCTCTTGCTTCACTAACAACCCCAACGCAGAAGGAATCAATGTTTGCCACAGTCATGGCTTACATTGCGAAATAGTTGACCATCAAAGATTTGCTGAGAGAGCTGATTTTGATAATGAAATAGATAAATACCTAAATATTATTGAGCCAGATTTTGTCATTTTAGCTGGATATATGAGAATTCTCTCAAGTTTTTTGGTAGATAATTGGGAAGGTCAAATTATCAATATCCACCCTTCCCTACTTCCTAAGTATCCAGGCTTAAATACGCATCAGAGAGCACTTGATGCTGGCGATAAATATCATGGTACCACAATACATTTTGTCACAAGTGAACTTGATGATGGTCCTATTATTAGGCAAGAGGCATTTGAAATTGAACCAAGTGATACTAAAAATAGTCTTATTAATAAGGTAAAAGAAATTGAAAACAGAATTTACCCTGAAACCATTTCTTTTTTAAATAAATAATGAGAATACTTTTAATATTTTTCTTATCTTTATCATTCTATGGAAATGAATTTAAAAGCTATGACGCTAAATTTGCTTTCCAAACTAAATTCGGTGACTTTCCCCTAAAAAGATACTTCACTGTTCAAGACAATCAGGTTAACACCAGAGTTAAGATGCAAGTCTTTTGGCTTAAATATTCTTTAGACTCTAATTTTGAGATTAGAGAAAATGAAGTAATCTCGTTAAATACTTCAGTACAAGATCCTTTCAGAGATGACCCGAAAAAATTTACAGCTTCTTTCTCAGGAGGAACAGTAGAGTCAATGCAACTAGGTATTTTAAATTATGAAGGTTCAGTTTTAGAACAATTAGCTAGTGATGTGCAAGTTAGAATAAATGCAAAGCAAGGCGTTAATTCGTATGTGCTAAATATTTTTGATAATACTAAGGGCGAAGTTGTATCAAAAAACTACCGACAACTTAAAAATGAGATTGTGAAAACATCTTTTGGTGAATTTGAGACGATTGTGGTGGTGGCTGAATCAACGAACGTAGGTCCTATAAAATACTTTATTGCTCCCAGCTTAGATTATCTAATCATCAAAAGCACTGCTACTTTAAAGAATGGTGAAGAGAGAGTTTTAATGATTTCTGAAATGCCTAAGTTTTTGGAAGAGTAACGCCTGTTTGGCCTTGATACTTTCCACCTCTATCTTTGTAACTTGTCTCACATACCTGATCGGACTCAAAAAATATCATTTGCGCAACGCCCTCATTAGCATAAATCTTAGCTGGCAAGTTTGTTGTATTTGAAAATTCGAGTGTCACATGCCCTTCCCATTCAGGTTCAAGTGGCGTTACATTAACAATGATTCCACATCTAGCATAAGTGGACTTACCAAGACAGAGTGTTAATACAGAACGGGGTATTTTGAAATACTCTACGGTCCTAGCAAGAGCAAAAGAATTTGGAGGTATAACACACTGATCTGCTGTGACATCTATGAAACTATTAGGATCAAAGTTCTTAGGATCTACTATCGCTGAGTGCGTATTTGTAAAAATTTTAAATTCGTTAGAGCATCTAACATCATATCCGTAGCTTGATACTCCATAAGACACAATTTTTTCGCCGTCTAATTCTCTAATTTGCTTTTTTTCAAATGGTGTAATTAATTCATTTGCTTCAGACTGCTCAATTATCCATTTATCTGACTTGATAGACATTAATTTATTTCTCTCCTGCCTTGTATTGCTCTGCCCAGCGTAGTGTTATCAACATATTCTAATTCTCCTCCCATAGGAACTCCATATGCAATTCGAGAAATAAGAATATTATTTTCACCTAATTGATCTTTTATATAAAAGGATGTTGCATCTCCTTCAATAGTCGGGCTTGTAGCAATGATAATTTCTTTTACTTCGGAAGCATTTAGACTTTGAATTAACTTAGGTATCCCAAGGTCTTGAGGAGTAACGCCATCAATTGGAGATAGTCTACCCATAAGAACAAAATACTTTCCTTTGAAACTTCCTGATTTTTCTATGGCTATAACATCTGATGGACTCTCAACAACACAAATAGTTTTTTGATCTCTTCTTTCATCAGCGCATATTTCACAAATTTGTTCCTCAGTAAGGTTTCTGCAATTAGAACAATTTCTTATTTTCTCAACTGAAGCTGAAATTAATTTTGCAAGTTGTGTGCCACCTTCTCTATTTTTTTCTAAAAGAAAAAAAGCCATTCTTTGCGCTGATTTCTCGCCAATGCCTGGCAATATTTTAAAAGCTTGTATTAGTTGGCCTAATAAATTCTCGTCATTCTTCATGATCTGTTACTGTAATTTTACTCTCATCAATATTTTCACCAAAATCTTCTTTTAATTTGTTAAGCAAATCGCTAGAAATAATTTCTTCCTTAAATTTTTCTATATCCTTGGCTCTTTGTTTTGCCCATTTAGAAGAAGGTGTATTATCTGCTTTATCCGAAGATTCAATTTCAATTTCATATTCAGGAAATCCTAGCCTTTGCAAAGAATCAATTAAATTCTGAATATTTTCTTCATTTATTCTCTCAGTAAACATCCCTGAGCCTCTAAAAAATATTTTTGCATCATTAACTTTTTCAACTTGGAGGTTTGAAAAAAAAGCTCTGGATGGCCCTGTAAGATCTAATTTGTCAAAAACATCTAACCAGTTTGAACTATTTAAATTTAGTACGGGTTGCTGTGCTTCTTCTTTTGTTTCTTCCTCTGTATTTGGTTTTGTATCTTCCTCTATATTAGGGATTTGTTTTTCCTCTACCGGCTCTTTAGCTGGTTGAGTTTCTGGTATTGGTTTTTCTGCTAATTTAGGTTTTTTTTTTACGTCAGAATTGTTTGCTTCAGAGAAAGTTAGACATCTTAAAACAGCTATATCAAAACAATCTCTAATCTTGCCGGTTTGTTTTGCATCGACCAGCCCATTTGAGAAGAACTGATAATAAAGATTCATTGATTGAGAACCAGCATTGTTTGCTAAAGCAAGTTCAATAATTTTTTCATGTAGGAAGCTCAAAGCCCTATCAAATAATATTTCGTAATTTACATCTAATGATTGATAGCGTCTTAATTCCTCAATAACTTTATTTGTATCATTATTGAAAATTGAATCAAATAATTTTGTTGTTGATGACAAGTCAAGCACACCATGAAGTTTTGAAATTGATTCCTCATCAAGATCACCATCACAGTGTGATATTGCTTGATCAGAAAGTGTTAAAGAATCTCGTACTGAGCCCTTTGCAAGTTCAACCAACAAATCAATTGACTTGTCATCGGATTTAACCCCTTCTTCAGCAAATATTTTTTCAATATTTTTTCCGATCAGTTCATCGCTAACTAATTTCAAATTAAATTGAAGGCATCTAGAGATTATTGTTTTAGGAATTTTGTGAGTTTCAGTAGTAGCCATAATGAATATTACATGGCTTGGTGGCTCCTCTAATGTTTTAAGTAGGGCATTGAAGCTTTGCATTGACAACATATGGACTTCATCGATTAGATAAATCTTATATTTTCCTTGGGATGGTCGATATTGAACGGAGTCTAATAATTCTCGCATATCATCAACACCTGTTCTAGATGCTGCATCAATCTCAATAAGATCAAGATGAGAGTTTTTTTGAATCTCTTCACATGTTGTGCAGACGTTACAGGTATTGCCATTCTCTGCATCATAATTTGAGCAATTTAAAGCTTTGGCAAATAATCTACCAAGTGTAGTTTTACCAACACCTCTTGTTCCCGAAAAAATATAGCCATTATGGAAATTTTGATTCTTGATGATGTTTTTTAAAGCTATGACAGCATTATCTTGGCCAATTACCTCGGAAAATGATTTGGGTCTGTATTTATTTGCTAGTGCCATTAATCGAATTCTTTAAGAGCGTTTTTTATTATTTCATAACTAAACCCTCTATAGGCCAAAAACCTTAAAATCTTTTCCTTTTCTTTAAAATCTAATTTAGAATTTCGGCTTTTCTTATTAAATTGAGTAAGGCACTTCTCTTCCCAGTCAATTTCTAATGAAAACATATCGTATTGATCAGATTCAATCCCTTTTTTTCTTAGATACTGTGAAATGTAGTTGGGACCATAACCAGAATCTGATTTTGATCGAATGAAAGCGGCTGCAAATCTTTGATCATTCAAAAAATTAGATTCTATGAGTCTCTGAATTACATCGTTGAGATCACTTTGCGTTGGATCAAATTTTTTGAGCTTTGTTTTTAGTTCACTGATGGAGTGTTCTCTTCTAGAGAGAATATCCAGAGATTTATTCCATAGTTCAGAGCTGTCCAATCATTTAATTATAAGGAACAACTCTCGACTTGCCACCTGATCTAACTATTCTGACCTGATCACCTGCTCTAAATGAATAATCAACGTCTTCTGGCATCTCTTGAACAATAGAAATCTCTCTACTGTTGCTGTCTAATTTAATGATTATCTCAACACCTGGTTTTCTTGAAAGGTTTTCGCTGACATTCTGACCAACAACAGATCCTACAGCTGTTCCAACAACTGCTCCAACCTCTCTAGTCGTCTCATCGTCATCGCCACCAATATTTGAACCTACTACAGCCCCAAGAATTGAACCAAAGACATTTCCACTAGTTCTATCTCCTTCTATAGTTACATTCCTTATTGATACTACTACCCCTGTTTGAACGTATTGGCTTTTTGCTGCTGCATCTCTTGAGACCACGTCAGGAGAGAAACCACCTGTTGCACATCCTCCAAGAGTTAATAAAGATATAAGAATTAGTGATTGTATTTTTCTATTCATACTTATCTGACTCCATTAATAATGGAAAAGTTCCATCATGTAATTTAAATATATCCTCAACATTACAATTCAATACTGTGGCAATTTTTATTGATAGTACTGTTGAAGGCACATAAACTCCATTTTCGATCGCATTAATGCTTTTTCTAGAAACTTGTACTGCTTCTGCCAAGCTCGCTTGTGTAATGCCAGCTTCTTTTCTTTTCTGTGTGAGCAACACAACCAAATTTTTATGATCTTTACCCATATGTAACTTATACTACTCATTTTATGAAAAAAAAACAACGTTTTGATAAGTTTACGTTACTTTTATTTAAAAAAGTTCTTGATTTTTCTCAATTTAGCTCTAAATTTATTAATGGTGGTGCTCAGGTGAGGCCATCGTAAATTTAACTAGTCGCTTTAAGGAGGACTAATATGTTAATTAATTTTACTGATCCTATGTTTTCAAACCGTGTATTAGGTTTTGAAAATCTCGTAGATAGACTCGAAAGAATTTCTAATGAGTCTCAAACTGGTTACCCACCTTATAATATTTATAAGGACGGGCTTAAATTTCAAATAGAGGTAGCTCTAGCTGGAATTGAAAAGAAAGATATAGACATTGAGCTTTGTGATGGAGCTTTGACTATTAAACATGATGGCCCTAAAGATGTCTCAGAGAATTCTGAAACTCTTCATAAAGGTATCGCTAAAAGAGCTTTCAAATTGAAATTTACTTTAGCTGAAGATCTTGAGGTCTTAGGAGCATCTTTGAAAAATGGTCTTTTGACTATAGATATGGAAAGAGTGGTTCCAGATCACAAGAAACCTCGAGTAATAGAGGTTAAATAATTTAGGGCGGCTAAGCCGCCCTTCTCAGTTATGAGATATTTAGGTTTATTTTTAATATTTTACGTAGTTTGTGCTGAAGCTAAGTCAGTAAAGACCGATCATGCCGAAATAATCATTATTGGCGAAAAGAATATTATCAATGAGCCTGGAACTATAGAATTAGGCTATAAGTTCACACTCACGCCTGGTTGGCATACTTACTGGGTAAATCCAGGAGACTCTGGTGGTCCGCCAATCTTTGAATTTAATTCTCCAAAGGGATGGGCAATCAAAGATAATGTTTGGCCAGGCCCACAAAAGATCGAATACCCACCATTAATGACTTTTGGTTATGTTGATGAGGTTGTGTTTCCTTTTCAACTTGAACTTAAAAACCTCAATGATCAAGAGACCGAAATAACAACCAAGTTTCTTGTTTGCGATGATATTTGTGTACCTGAAGAAGCAACTCTTTTACTAAAACTCAAAAATCAAATACTAAATATAGAGGAAAAGCCAAAACTATTAAAAAAATGGCAAAATCAAGTGCCTATTAGAGCGCCCCCAGATACAGTAGTTTCATCAAATGGCAGTTTGTTCAAAATTGAATCAAATCTAATTTCTAATCAATCACAATTTTTTCCTTACGATGAAAATACCATGGATTTCTCATCAACACAGATATTTGAAAATGGAGGACTATCCTTTCAAGTTTTTGAGGATTTTAATGGCTCACTTGAAGGAGTTATAGCCACTGAAAATGGTTTTTATGAAATCAAAGGTGCCAGTCCTTCTTTAACAAATACAGAAACAGAAATTACTCTTTTAATAGCAGTTTTGTTCGCTTTAATTGGTGGTTTAATTCTTAATTTGATGCCATGTGTTTTGCCTGTTATAGCTCTAAAAGCCTTATCACTTGTGAAAAGCTCTGCTGATTCAAACTCATCTGTTAGCTTGAATGCAGGTGCATATGTGATTGGTGTTATAGCTACATTTATGGCGATCGCTTTAACTCTTGTTTCACTAAAAAATGCAGGTGAATTAATTGGTTGGGGTTATCAACTTCAAAGTCCTGTTGTAGTTGCACTCTTATCAATTCTTATATTTGTAATTGGTATTGTCTTAATTACAGATATAAACATTGGCTCAGGGATGGGCAAGCTAGAACAATATATTAATGGTACTGGACCATTAAATTCTTTTTTAACTGGGGCTCTATCAGTAGTTGTTGCTTCTCCATGCACTGCACCTTTTATGGGTGCTGCTTTAGGTTTTGCACTGATTCAACCTGATCTTTACTCGTATCTAATATTTTTATCACTAGCTATTGGCTTTGCCTTGCCTTATTTCTTAATTGCTCTTTTTCCTTCATTGATAAGTTTGCTTCCAAAACCAGGAAAATGGATGGAAACATTGAAACAATTATTTGGATTTATGATGTTTGGTGCAGCTATTTGGTTGCTATGGGTTCTTGCAAATCAGGTAGATGCAAACTCCTTATTGCTGGTCCTGGTTGGTTGGTTTTTAGCATCTTTTGTGTTGTGGTTATTCATAATCAAGTTTAGATATGCGCTGCTTAGCACTTTAGTAGTTAGTTTTATTTGGTTCTATCAGCTTGGTAATTGGGAGTTTCAAGCAAAAAATATCGTACAAGATGAAAGTTCAACAAACTGGTCACTCGAAAAAGAGACATTGTTACAAAGAAATGGAGAACCTTATTTCATAAACTTCACGGCTGCATGGTGTATTACATGTAAGGTTAATGAAGGAGTAGCATTCACTGATAAGGTTTTTAATGAATTTGAAAGAAAGAACATAACTTACCTTAAAGCAGATTGGACTAATAGAAATCCAGAGATAGCTGCCCAAATTGAGAAATATAATAGATCAGGCATTCCATTGTATATTTTTTGGAATGAAAAGCTTGACGAACCAATGGTTCTTAATGAAATATTAACTGAAGGTTATTTAATGGAGGTAATCAATGAAAATTAAGATCTTAAGTTTATTAATGCTAAGTTTATTAGCTTCAACATCTGTAAAACACGGAGAAAATGCTCCAAGTTTTAGTCTTTTAAATCAAGATAACGAAACAGTATCTTTAGAAGATTTCAAAGGTAAGAAAATAGTTCTTGAATGGACAAATCATGATTGCCCCTTTGTAAAAAGGCATTACGATACACAAAATATGCAATCTATCCAGAAAGACATGACAGAAAACGAGATAGTTTGGTTGTCTGTTATCTCTTCTGCTAAAGGAAAGCAAGGATATGTTACAAAGGATCAAGCTAAAAAATTAACATCAGACAGAAATGCACATCCTACTCATGTGTTGCTTGATACTGATGGCAAAGTTGGAAGAATGTTCAGCGCAAAAACAACACCTCACATGTTTGTTATAGATGAGTTAGGTAAAGTTAGATACCAAGGGGCAATAGATAACCTTGGCAATACAGGTGCTTTATTCTCAACTGACTTAAGTAAAGCTAAGAATTATGTCAAAAATGCAATTTCTGAGCTTGTTTCGGGAAAAGAAGTCAAAGATAAAAAGACAAGACCATACGGTTGCTCCGTAAAATACTAAAAAATATAGTCAGCCCAAGCTTGGTCTCGAAAATCCTTCTTATTTAGTTTGTGCCCATTTAAAAGATGGGCAAAACTTGGCTTAATTGGCTTATTAATAGGTTCTAGAGTTTTTGCACCCTTGGAGGTATTACAAGATTTACAAGATGTTACTATATTTTCCCAGTTGGTCTCGCCACCTTTTGATCTTGGAATAACGTGATCAAGTGTAAGTTGTTTATTATCAAAGATGTCATTGCAATACTGACACCTATACATATCACGCAAAAAAATGTTTGATCTGGAAAACTTTACGTAATTTTGAAATTTATGGAATCTGCGCAGCATGATTATGCTTGGTACAGGTATTTCCATTGATGGCGACCTAACTGCCCATGATTCGTGACTTTTAATGACAATGATATTCTTGGTAATTAGTAATCTAATGGCTGTTTTCCAGTCAATTGTTGATAACGGAAAATAACTTACTGGTTTTCCGTTTCCGTTTAATAGAAGACAATCATTTGACATAAATTTTCTCTTATTTTTCATCTTAAATTAAATTTTGTATCTATCAACACAGGTTGTATTATTAGAGAAAGGTTTTTTTTGGGGGTTTTATGTCAGAACCATTTATTCTTTTTGGAGAACAACATACACAAGCATTAACATACTCATTTATTCTAATTTTTATTCTATGTTTGCTTGGGAATTTTTTAAGCAATAAGGTGCAAGAATTTGCAGCAAAAATTATAGGAGTATCCCTTTTGGTTTTTGAAGTTACAAAGCCTTTTATTTATATATATGGTTTTGATAAGCCTTGGGAAACATACTTACCCCTTCATATGTGTAACTTTAGTGCGGTACTCATAGGTATATTCTTATTGCAAAAAAAGAAGAACCAAATGTTTTTTGAACTACCTTTCTATTGGGGAGTTGGAGGAGCTACCATGGCACTAATCACTCCAGATTTAGATTTTGCTTGGCCGGATATTGAATTCTTCATGTTTTTCTATGGTCATGGACAAATCATACTAGGCATATTCTTTGCACTAGCAGTACTTAAACACAGACCATACTTACAAAACTTCTGGAAAATGGCAGTTATTACAATTTTATTACTGATACCAATTTTAGTTGTAAATCTTATTATCGGCGGAGAAGCAAACTACTGGTATCTAATGGATACCCCTGATGGCGAATCTTTAATGGATCTAATGCCTGCTCCACCATTACATATGCTTGGCGTTGCGCCGTTAGCACTAATGGTTTTCTTTATAACTTATATACCTTTCCTAATTTGGGATAAAACAAAGAAGGCATGACAGAATTTGATTACATTATTGTAGGCGGAGGTTCTGCAGGTTGTGTTCTTGC
>CAJWNO010000011.1 GCA_913044115.1 uncultured Gammaproteobacteria bacterium
CTATTAAGGCAGGAACCAAAGTTGGTTACGATGGTTCTTGGGTTGCTAAAGATGACTGCTTTATAGGTTCAATACCAATAGGCTATGCAGATGGACTGCCTTACTTCAAAGAGCCAATTACAGTCATTATTAAAGGCAAAGAATTTAAAACAGCTGGAAAAGCCAATATGGATCTGTTGATGATTAATCTCGGTCATGATGATACTATCGAGATAGGCGATTCTGTACAAATTTGGGACTTTGATTCAGATCTTTCTAAACTATCTGAAGAATTTAATACAATTACATATAACTTATTAGCTAATATCTCAGGTAGAGTCTCAAAAAATTATTTAGAATAGCTTAAGGATTTTGTTTTGCTTAAAGATACGCGGTTTATATTCGTCACGGGGGGTGTAGTTTCATCCCTAGGGAAAGGAATCGCTTCAGCATCCATCGGCTCAATTCTTGAATCTAAAGGCTATAAGGTTTCTGTAATTAAGCTTGACCCATATTTTAATGTTGACCCTGGAACTATGAGTCCCTTTCAGCACGGTGAAGTATTTGTTTTAGAAGATGGAACTGAAACAGATTTAGATTTAGGACACTATGAGCGTTTTATAAATAATACTTGTACAAAGAAAAATAATTTCACTGCCGGGAAAATTTATTATTCAGTGCTTCGAAAAGAAAGGAAAGGTGAATATCTCGGAAAAACTGTTCAAATTATTCCTCACATCACGGATGAGATAAAAAGAAGAATAATAGAAGCATCAAATGATTGTGATATAGCAATTGTTGAAATAGGGGGCACTGTTGGTGACATAGAAAGCCAGTCATTTATTGAAGCAATTAGACAATTAGGACTTGAACTTAAAAACTTTCAGACAGCATATTTGCACCTTACTTTAGTTCCTTACTTATCAAATGCTGGGGAATTAAAAACAAAACCAACTCAACACTCAGTAAAAGAATTTAGAAGTTTAGGTGTGCAGCCTGACATTTTGATTTGTAGATCAGAGTTTGAACTAACAAATGAAAGCAAAGATAAAATAGGCTTATTTTGTTCTATGCCAAAAGGAACAGTAATTTCTCTTCCAAATTTAGATACTATTTACCAAGCACCAGTTTTCCTTGCTAAGGAAGGCCTTGATAATATCTTAACCACAAAACTTCAGCTTGAAAAAACCCCTCCAAATCTTAGAGAGTGGAAAAAAGTTGTCAAAAGGAAACTAGAACCTACTAATGAAGTTAATGTAGCTTTTGTTGGAAAATATGTTGATCTAAAAGACGCTTATTTTTCTTTAATAGAGGCTCTTGACCATGCTGGCATACACAATGATACAAAGGTATTCATAAATTTTGTTAGCTCAGAAGAACTAGACAAAAAAAATTATAAAAAATTACTCAAAGGATCAGATGCCATCCTAGTTCCAGGAGGTTTTGGTGACAGAGGGATTGAAGGGATGATTTTGGCAGCAAAATTTGCCCGAGAATCTAAAATACCATATTTCGGAATTTGTCTTGGTCTTCAGATTGCCATAATTGAAATGGCAAGAAATTTACTAAAACTTAAAGATGCTAATAGTACAGAGTTCAAGAAAAATACTAAAAATAATGTTATTTCACTGGTAACAGAGTGGAAAAATGAAGATGGTAGTATTGAAAAGAGAAGCCAAAAATCTGATAAAGGTGGAACTATGAGATTAGGAGCACAAAAAGCCTCCTTGATGCATGGATCGCTTGCAAAAAAGCTTTACAAAAAGTCCACAATTTTTGAAAGACACAGACACAGGTATGAAGTTAATCCAAAATATATTGCATCATTAGAAGATAAAGGTTTGATTGTATCTGCAAGATCTGAAATGCATAACCTTGTAGAGATGATAGAGCTAAATGATCATCCTTGGTTTGTAGCATGTCAATTTCATCCTGAATTTACATCTAAACCAAAAAAGGGGCACCCTTTATTCAACGATTTTATTAATACAGCTGTAAAATTAAGAGGTAAAAAATGAAAATTAATAATCAAGAAATATCTAACGAAAAGAAACTGACAGTTTTTGGAGGTGTTAATGTTATTGAATCAGATGAATTGTTATTTCAAGTGGCTGAAAAATTCAAAGAAGTATCTGAGAAATTTAATTTTAACTACGTATTTAAAGCTTCATTTGATAAAGCTAATCGTTCATCCTTGGACTCATTTAGAGGACCAGGCATAGACAAAGGCCTTGAAAGCCTTCAGAAAGTTAAAGAAAAATTTGAACTACCCATTATTACTGACATTCATGAACCTGCTCAGGCAGAGGCAGTTGCTCAAGTTTGTGATGTTATACAAATACCAGCCTTTCTTTGCAGGCAGACAGATTTAATTGTAGCTGCCTCAAAAACTAAAAAAATTATTAATATAAAAAAACCTCAATTTTCATCAGCTAAGGAGATGTTTCATGCTGTAAAAAAATGTAATGCTGCAGGCAACGATGATGTAATTCTATGTGAAAGGGGCAATATATTTGGATATAACAATTTGGTTGTAGATACACTTAACTTTCAAATACTCAAGCAAAATGGTAACCCAGTCTTTTTTGATGTTACACACTCCTTGCAACAACCAGGAATGCTAGAAAAAAGTACAGGTGGAAGAGGCCAGTATGTCTTTGAATTGGCCAAAGCTGGAGTCTCACAAAATATAGCAGGACTTTTCCTTGAAACACATCCTGATCCAAATGAAGCAAAATGTGACGGTCCATGTGCTTTAAAATTATCAGAGCTAGAAGGCTTTATGCAAAAAATTATTGCCTTAGATGAATTTGTAAAGAATATTTAATGAAAATTGTAAAAATTAGTTCTTTAGAAGTTCTAGATTCTAGAGGCAGACCAACCTTATGTACAAGAGTTTATCTTGAAGATGGAAATGTCGGAACAGCTCTCGTTCCAAGCGGAGCATCTACAGGCAAGCTTGAAGCACATGAATTAAGAGATGGTGACAATTCAAGATACAAAGGTTTGGGCACAATTACAGCTGCAAAAAATGCTGAATCAAGTATTGAAATTTTAGATGATATTGATTCAGAAGATCAGCAAACCATCGATGAAAAATTAATAGAATTTGATGGAACAAAAAATAAGTCAAACATCGGGGCTAATGCCGTATTATCTGTTTCATTGGCTTGTGCTAAAGCAACAGCAAACTCGCTTAATACTCCTCTTTATGAATATTTAAATATTGTTTACAAAAATATTTCTGGAAAAGATTCTTCTATGTCAGTACCTACTCCAATGCTAAATATCATGAATGGTGGATGCCATGCAAACAATGATGTAGATATACAAGAGTTTATGATAATTCCGTCAAATAAATTTTCATTTAAAGAAGGATTGATGAGATCTGTTGAAGTATATATGAACCTAAAAAAACATTTATCTGAAAATGGACATAGTATTTCAGTGGGAGATGAAGGAGGCTTTGCTCCAAACTTTGGAAAATCTGAGGAAGTTATTGAAACAATAATATCAGCAATAGAGAGCATTGGGCTCAAATATAAAGATGATATTTCTATTGCATTAGATTGTGCAGCTTCTGAGTTATTTGAAGACAATCTTTATCATTTGAAAGGTGAGAACAAAATACTTCAAAGAAATGAAATGGTTGATTATATTACTGAGCTTGCAAAGAAATATGAGATAAATTCGATAGAAGATCCTTTCGATGAAACAGACTGGAATTCATGGAAAGAATTCACAAAAGAGAATAATTCAATACAGATAGTTGGCGATGATATTTTTGTAACACAAACCGATATTCTAAAAAAAGGCATTGACGAATGTGCCGCAAACTCAATTTTAATTAAACTGAATCAAGTCGGAACGCTAACTGAAACAATGCAAACCATAGCTCTTGCAAAAGAAAGTAATTTTGGAACAGTAATATCCCATAGATCAGGTGAAACAGAAGATACTTTTATTGCTGATTTGGCTGTGGCGGTAGATGCAAAACAAATTAAGACAGGTGCACCGGCTAGATCAGATAGAACTGCTAAATATAATCGTCTATTAATGATAGAAGATGAACTTTATCCATGAGCTCATTTAAGAAATTTATAAAAATTCTTATTCTGTTATTTTTTATTGTTGCCTCATTATCGCTTGCTTATGATATTTTTTATGGACAATTTAGCATTAAAGAAAATCAAAAAATCGAATCACTGATAGAAGATAAAGAGCTGCAGCTTATGGATATTTCAGCTGAAAATGAAAATTTAAAAGATGAAATAAGTCTCTTAAAAAATAATAATGAATACGTTGAACATATTGCTAGAGAAAATCTAGGTCTTATTAAAGAGGATGAAGAGTTTATCGATGACGACCCAGACTAAAAAAATTTTTGCAATCATACCATCAGCTGGACTTGGTTCTAGATTCGATTCAAAACTTCCTAAGCAGTATTTTAAGATTGATGAAGAATCAATAATTGAAAAGACATTAAAAAGATTTCTTGCTCTTGAAAATATTCAAAAAATTATTGTCCCGATAAACTCTGAAGATAAAAAATTCGCTGAATTTGATATTTTGAAAAATGACAGAATAGAAGTCATTGAAGGAGGAAAAACTAGAGCTGAATCAGTACTTAAGGGTTTAGAATCTATTGGCTCAAATAGTATTGTTATTGTGCATGATGCTGTGCGGCCTTTTATAACTGTTGATATGGTAATTGAATTAATCAATGAATTTAATTCTGAAAAAGAAGATGCTCTGATATATGGAATTCCAATCTATGAAGCACTTAAAAAGATTGATCTAGAAACTTTATCAGTGAAAAAAAGTGTTGATAGAAATAATTTTTATTTAGCGCAAACCCCACAAATATGTCTTACAGATTTTTTGAGGGATTCTATTGAATCTTGTTTAAAAGATGGTTTTGTTCCCGGAGACGAATCTGAGGCAGTCGAAAGAGCAGGTGGCAAAGTAAGATTTTTGCCCGGAGATAGGGCTAACATCAAGATAACGGTTGCTGATGATATTTCGGCAGAAAAAATTGGCAACGGCTTTGATAGTCATAGGTTCAAAAAAGGCGATGGGCTCATGATAGGTGGTTATAAAGTACCAAGTCATTTTAGTTTTGATGCGCACTCTGATGGCGATATTGTTATTCATGCCATTATTGATTCTATGCTTGGCTCAATGGGTATGGGAGATATTGGAGTGCATTTTCCTAATACAGATGAATGGAAAGATGTTTCTGGGCGCACTTTATATAAATTAACTAGTGAAATGATTAAAGAAAAAGGGTATTCAATTAAACAGGTTGATATAATTGTGATACTTGAAGAACCAAAGCTGACTCCTCATAGAGAAAAAATTATAAGTAGTCTTAAAGATATAACGGGATTGTCTGAAGCAAACATTGGTTTAAAAGCAAAAACCTCGGAAAAAATGGGATTTATTGGAAATAATGAAGGAGCAGCCTGTCTTGTAGTGACAAAATTAGATAAATGAATATTTTATTAACAAATGATGATGGTATTGAATCAAACATAACAAGATCTTTGTTTGAGAAGTTAAGTGAAAATCATAAAGTAACATTAATAGCGCCAAAGCATGATAAAAGTGGCCAAGCTGCTGCTATCACACTTAGAACCTCTGTTGAGATAGAAAAATTAGATGAGAACATATATTCAGTGGATGGCACCCCAGCTGATTGTGTTTTTATGGGATTAATGGCAATTATGAAAGAGATGCCAGATATTATCGTGTCCGGAATAAATAAGGGCGCAAATATGGGAGATGACGTTATGCATTCAGGGACCCTTGGGGCTGCATTCACTGGAAGAAAACTTAAATACCCTCCAATAGCTAGCTCTATATCCGGCAAATCGTTTGAGCATTATGAATCAGCAATTCTTGCCACTGAGCTTATGGTGAATTATGTGGAAGATAACTATTCAGATGAGCGGCACGATGGTGTTGTTTTTAATGTCAATATACCCAATATTCCATTTAACGAAATCCAAGGTTTTTCTTTTACTCGCTTAGGTAATAGGGGAATACCATTAGCACCTGAATTTGATGGTGATGAAAATAAGGTTAGTTACAAAATTGGAAAATCCGGAGAGCCGAATGGAGATTTAACTGGGACTGATTTTGAGGCAATAATGAAAAAGAATGTTTCGGTGACTCCATTATTTTGGGATATGACAAATCTTGATAAGGCTCGTGGAAAATTACCTAATGCCTAGAATTTTTCATAAGTTCATAGCGGGTTTTTTCATGGGAATTGCAGAAATTACTCCTGGAATATCAGGTGCAACAATTGCTGGAATTTTCAATGTTTATAAAGGTTTCATATCATTTTTGAAAGCACTGAATCCTATAAACTTAAAAAACGGGATATTAATTTTTCTAAAAAAAATAGATGTAAATTTTATTGTTCCTTTAATTTTAGGAATGGCAATCTCAGTTTACTTGTCAGCTTTTGCCATTGACTACCTCATTTCGAATTACTTATTTCTTTTTAAGATTTTCCTATCGCTAGTAATGGTATTTGCAGTAGTAAAAAATTGTTTTTTTGATCAAGCTTATGAAAAATCAAAAAGATATTTATTAAGTTTCTCTATTGGAATCTTAATTGCTCTAATAATAGCTTTATCTATATTCCAATTAGATTTTAATAATGCAGTTCTTCTTCTCATAGCAGGGCTTTTAGCATTTACAGCTTTTTTGTTGCCTGGGATTTCAGGATCCTTAGTTCTGGTTATTCTGGGTGTCTATGAGAGTGTAATTTTAAGCATTAAAGAATTAGATCTATATGCATTACTACCATTCATAATTGGGATGTTTTTATCATTTCTGATAATACCTACACAAATACTTAGATACATAAAAGAAGACGAATTTAAGGTTAAAGTCTTTTTTTCCGGCTTAATATTTGGGTCAGTGCCAGCAGTGTGGCTTCATTTAAATTAACCTTCTTTTAATAAACTTAACTTACCGGTTTTTTGGCCAAATTCTTCAGCATTTGGCATTGCATCCTTTTTTTCTGAAATATTAGGCCATTCTTGTGAAAGTCTTTCATTTATTTCTATAAATGGTATTTGATCTGGAGGAAGCTCATCTTCAGAAAAAATTGCATCCACAGGACATTCTGGTTCACATAAACCACAATCAATACATTCATCTGGATTAATAACTAGAAAATTTTCACCTTCATAGAAACAGTCAACAGGGCATACTTCAACACAGTCAGTGTGTTTACATTCAATGCAAGAGTCTGTAACTATGAAAGCCATAAAAGTATTTTACTTTATTAATATGGTTGCAATTAATTATTAAAAGTTAAAAAATTTATTATTATCTAGACTATATAAATAATATATGATCTAATACTGTATATATATACACTATAGGAATAAAAATGGCAGATACAAAAAAACAATCACTCGATACAGCTCTAAAACAAATTGAAAGCCAATTTGGCAAGGGAACAATAATGAAGCTAGGTACTAGGGAAACAGTTGAAGTTCCATCAATTCCAACTGGTTCTTTTGGCTTAGATAAAGCTCTAGGTATAGGCGGCCTTCCTAAAGGTAGGGTTTGTGAAATATATGGTCCTGAATCTTCAGGTAAAACCACATTAACTTTGCAAATAATTGCAGAATGTCAAAAAGCTGGAGGAAGTGCAGCCTTCATAGATGCAGAGCATGCCTTAGATCCTGAATACGCAAAAGCATTAGGTGTTGATATCGATGAGCTACTACTTTCTCAACCTGATACAGGGGAACAAGCATTAGAAGTGACAGACATGCTTGTTAAAAGTGGAAGTTTAGATGTGATAGTGGTTGATAGTGTTGCAGCATTGGTTCCAAGGGCTGAGTTAGAGGGAGATATGGGTGATTCTCACGTTGGCCTACAAGCAAGACTTATGTCACAAGCTCTTAGAAAGATTACAGGAAGTATTCAAAAATCTAATACCTTGGTTATCTTTATTAACCAAATTAGGATGAAAATTGGTGTAATGTTTGGAAGCCCAGAAACAACTACTGGTGGTAATGCTCTTAAGTTCTATTCAAGCGTCAGATTAGATATTAGAAGAATTGGAGCAATTAAAGATGGAGATGAAGTTGTTGGGAATGAGACAAGAGTAAAAGTAGTCAAAAATAAAATGGCTCCTCCGTTCAAAGTTGTTGAATTTCAAATTTTATATGGCAAAGGTATTAATAAGAACGCCGAGATTATAGAACATGCTGTAAAGAAAGGAATTATTGAAAAGGCAGGAGCCTGGTACAGCTACAAAGGCGATAAGATCGGTCAAGGAATTGCTAAAACTTCAGAATTTTTAAAGGAAAATCCTAAACTTCTAGAGGAAATAGAATCTGCAGTTCTTGCAGATTAACTATTCTCTTTGATGTAATTATCTACAAGTGCCTCTAACACTGTTAGGGGCAATATTCCATTCATAAGGACTACTGAATGAAAATCTTTGATATTGAATCTATTGCCTAATTCATTCTTAGCTCTTTCTCTCAATTCTAAGATTTTGATTCTGCCGATCATGTAAGCTGTTGCTTGCCCTGGCCAAACAATATATCTTTCAATTTCTGATTCTGACTCACTTCTAACTTCCCCAGCATTATCCATCATGTAGACTATTGCTTCTTCTCTTGTCCATTTTTTTGCATGTAGTCCAGTATCAACAACAAGCCTTGCAGCTCTAAATAGTTCTGATTGTAATGAGCCAATCATTTCATAAGGATCTTTTATTAGGCCAGCTTCAATTGCTAATCTCTCAGCATACAATGCCCAACCCTCAGTGAAAGCAGATGTTCTGTAACCAAACTTATTCCATAATGTTTGGTTTAAATTTTCTTGGTTGAGGGCTATTTGTAAATGATGGCCTGGTACCGCTTCATGGAATGATAATGCTGGCATTTTGAATGTTTGAGTAGCATTAATATCATATAAGTTTGCATACCATGCTGCAGGTCTTGAACCATCTAAGGATGATCCTTGATAGTAACCACCTGCTGCACTTTTTTCAGAAAAGATCGGAACTCTTTTAACAATTACTTTTGCTTGAGGCAGTTCATTAAAGTAATCTGGAAGCATCTCATAGGTCTCTTCATTAATTCTTCTATATTCTTCTAAAATTTCTTCTCTACCTTTATCCGAATCCTCAAATAGAAATCTTGGGTCACTATTTAATTCAACAAATAGTTCTGCAAGAGGCCTATTTATGTCATAACCTTCTTCTAAGAGAATCCTTTTTATCTCAGTCTGTATTTCATCTACAAGTCTCAGGCCTAAGTTATGAATTTCATCAGCTGTAAGATCTGTAGTAGTGTAAATTTGAAGTCGATGCTTATAATAATCCTCTCCATTTGGAAGGCTCCATACTCCATCATGCTCTCTAGCACCTAATGAATTTTTTTCGATTAATAACTTAAGTTTTGTGTAAGACGACTTGAAAATCTCTATAGCTTCTTCAAGCTGTTCCGCCATTTTAATTTTTTTATCAGCAGTTATATCTATGCTCTCTATTCCATTTACAAAAGAGAGATAAAGGGGATGTTGGTTCGTTGGAGTCTCTATTAATGATGTAAGTTGCATTAAGCTTTTTTCGTAAACAAATTTAGGAGAGAAAATACCACCTTCAGCTCTTCGTTCTTCAAAAACCATTAGTTCATCTATTGCTCTAGGTATTTCATAAATGCGTTTTATGTAATCTTCAGCATCGTTTTCATTTTCAAGTCTATGTGTATCAGTCATGAAATTAACAAAGTGCAGATGTGTCCCATAAAACTGTACAAATGGTCCCATATAATATCTGAAACTTTCAAAACCACGTTTTTCAATACCTGCTGAGAATTTAGCTACCTGCAAATTAAGTTGAGCAGAAGCTGGGAGTTTTGTTTCATCAAAGTTATTTAGTTTTGAGTAATACTTTAAAAAATCTTCATGATTTTCCTCAGCTCTTTCAACTGAGTAATCATCTAGTTTTTCATTGTGATTAGTTAAAAAATCAAGTTGATGTAAGCCAAGACTAGTTAAAGTTTCTGGATTATCTAATATCGGTTCAAGAACTGATTCATCTAAAAATTTATCAAGACTATTTGTGGCTGGTGAAGCTAAGTCTTTAGCGAAATCTTTCAGCGCCATTTTCGCAAAAAAATTCGGGTTAAATGCCACAATCATTAAGAAGGTGAATAATAATGCCCCCAGTAAGAAGCCTCCTATTGATGTAAAAAATCTCATCATTTTTGTTCCTCTAAAATTTGTTTAATCTCATCTATATTTAGTTCTAGCTTTTCATTTGTTTTTCTAGAGTTGAATTCATATTTGTTGTTAGCATAATTTCTTGGGCCAATAACTATTGAAAAAGGAATCCCTAAAATCTCATTTTCTGTGAATTTATTTCCTGCTCTTATATCTCGATCATCTAACAATACTTCATGACCTGCATCTTTAAGAATTTGATAAACACTTTCACACTCTTTTAGGACTTCTTCTTTTGATGGATCTAAACATATTACATTCACATGAAATGGTGCAATTGAATAAGGCCAAATAATGCCTTTATCATCATGATTCTGTTCAATAGATGCAGCAACAATTCGTGAGACACCTATCCCATAACATCCCATATAAACATTTATATCTTTGCCTGAGCTATCTTTGAGATTTGCAGACATTTTTTCACTGTATTTTTGACCAAGTTGAAAAATATGTCCTACTTCTATACCTCTTTTAATGCGAAGCTTACCCTTTCCATCTGGAGATTTTGATCCATCTAGTTCACTTGGATCTTTATCATAATTGAGCACTTCAACATTTGCTGCAAATTCACTACTATCACTAATTGCTAGAAGATCTTCGCCCGAATCTGCAAGAATATGAAATTCTTCACTAACATCACCACCAATATTGCCTGCATCAGCTTTGACAATTCGGTAATCTAATCCAATGTCATTAAAAATACTAATGTATGCATTTTTCATGTTCACATAACTCTTTTCCATGCTGCTAGAATCTATATCAAAACTGTAAGCATCTTTCATTAAAAATTCTCTAGCTCTCATCACCCCAAATCTAGGACGAATTTCATCTCTAAATTTTGTTTGTATTTGGTACATGTTGATAGGCAAATCTTTATAACTTATTGCATAGCTTCTGAAAATTTCGCACATTATTTCTTCATGTGTAGGCCCTAAAACAAAATCTCTCTCTGATCTATCTTGAAATTTCAGTAATTCTTTACCGTATTGATCATATCTTTCAGATTCTTTCCAAAGCTCTGCTGGCTGAACCATAGGCATGAGAATTTCTTGCGCTCCAAAATTATTTAAATTAGTTCGAACAATAGTCTCAACTTTTTTTAATACTTTGAGGCCAAAAGGTAGCCAATTATAAATTCCGGCAGCAGTTTTTTTAATCATACCGCTTCTTATCATTAACTTATGGCTAATTAATTCTGCTTCAGATGGATCTTGCCGACTAGTAGGGACGAATAATTTTGAGAAATACACTATAATCTCCAAGATTAATTATATGGTAATTTAGTAAGGAATATGCCTATTTACGAGTATTATTGCGAAGTATGTAATTCAAATTTTGAAGTTTTTCAAAAAATTAGTGAAAAAGCTCTTAAAGAATGCATTAAATGTAAGAAGTCGTCTAAAGTGGTAAAATTATTATCCGCTCCAGGTTTTAGATTAAAGGGGAGTGGTTGGTATGAGACGGATTTTAAAGATAAAAATAAAAAAAATCTTCACAGTACAGATAGCTTAAAAAATACAAAAAAGGATAAAAATTAAATAATGAGAACACATCATTGCGGAAAACTTAATAAAGATCACTTGAATGAAGAAGTGATAATTTGTGGTTGGATTCACAGAAGAAGAGATCATGGCGGTGTTATTTTTTTAGATGTAAGGGATACAACTGGTATCGTGCAGGTCGTGATTAATCCAGAAAATGAGCAAGCATTTAAAGTTGCAGATGAAATAAGATCTGAATTTGTCATCAAAGCAAAAGGTGTAGTTGAGGGCAGGCCAGAAGATTCGCAAAATGAGCAATTAACAACTGGTGAAATAGAAATTAAAAGTAGTTCAATTGAATTGCTTAATACTGCAGACACTCCAGCTTTTCCATTAAATCAGTCTTCAGATGTAGGGGAAGACGTAAGGCTTAAAAATAGAACCTTAGATCTTAGAAGACCAGAGATGCAAAAGAATTTGCGGCTTAAATCAAAGCTAACTAAAGCCATAAGAGATTATCTTGAAGGAGATAATTATGTTGATATAGAAACACCAATTTTGACTAAAGCTACTCCAGAAGGCGCAAGAGATTATTTAGTGCCAAGTAGAACTAGTCCGGGAAACTTTTTTGCACTTCCACAATCCCCTCAACTATTTAAACAGATGCTTATGATTTCAGGCTTTGATCGATATTACCAAATAGCAAGATGTTTTAGGGATGAAGATTTAAGGGCAGATAGGCAGCCAGAATTTTCACAAGTTGATATTGAAGCTTCGTTTGTTGAAGAAGCTGACATAATGAAAACTGCTGAGGAAATGATTGCATCGGCATTCAAAACTGTAATGGATACTGATCTTGGTAATGTTCCTCAAATTAAGTGGCATGATGCAATGGAAAAGTATGGATGCGATAAACCTGACTTAAGAAATCCTTTAAAACTTGTTGAATTGTCAGAAATTTTTAAAACGGAGGAATTTAAAGTTTTTTCAGATCCTGCTAACGACAAAAATTCTAGAATAGCTGCACTTGTAGTTCCCGAGGGAGAAAAAATTGGCCGAGGGCAAATTGATAGGTATACAGATTATGTTAAAGAATTTGGTGCCAAAGGTCTTGCGTATATAAAAGTTGAAGGTAATGATCACAATGGTCTTTCTTCACCAATTCTTAAATATCTTTCAGAAGATTGTTTGAAAGATATCTTAAAAAATTTAGATGTAAAAAAAGGTGATCTTATTTTCTTTGGAGCAGGTAAAGGAAAAGTTGTAAATGACTATATGAGTAGATTGATTGCAAAATTAGGAGAAGATTTACAGCTTATTCAAGAAGGGTTTTCAGCCTGCTGGGTTACAGATTTTCCAATGTTTGAAGAGGCATCTGATGGCACACTTACTTCATTACATCATCCTTTTACATCTCCTGTTGAAACGAACATAGATGAACTGGGTAAGCTTGACCCTCTTAATATAAATTCAAAAGCATACGATATGGTTATCAATGGAATAGAAATTGGTGGAGGATCTATCAGAATTCATCGCAAAGATATGCAAGAAAAAGTTTTTGATTTACTTGGTTTATCAGAAGACGAAGCGCAACAAAAATTTGGATTTTTCTTGAGAACATTAACTTCAGGTTGTCCACCTCATGGAGGCATTGCATTTGGTTTAGATAGGCTGGCAATGCTTATGGTTGGCGCTGATTCAATAAGAGATGTAATTGCTTTTCCAAAGACACAATCAGCAGTATGTTTATTAACAGAAGCACCAGGCTCTGTTAAAGACGAAAGTCTTGATGAGCTTCATATTTCTAGAAAGGAGGACTAAATGGCTGGTCATTCCAAATGGGCAAACATAAAACACAGAAAAGCTAGACAAGATGCCAAACGAGGGGCGGTATTCACAAAAATTATAAGAGAGCTGACCGTAGCAGCAAAAGATGGAGGTCCAATAGTTGAGGATAACCCTAGATTGAGACTCGCTTACGATAAAGCGCTGTCGGCAAACATGACTAAAGACACAATCAATAGAGCTATTCAGCGTGGAGCTGGTGGTCAAGAAGGACAAAACCTTGAAGAAGTTATTTATGAAGGCTATGCACCAGGAGGTGTTGCAGTCTTCATTAAGACATTAACTGACAACAAAAATAGAACTGTTTCTGAAATACGACATGCGTTCACTAAGTATGGAGGTAATCTGGGCACATCAGGTAGTGTTGCTTACTTATTTGAGGCAAAAGGTAAAATCTTAGTTGACGCAGATTTAACGGATGAATCACTTTATGATATAGCTGCTGAAAATGGGGCAGATGATATAAATGAGTTAGAAGGCAATAAAACAGAACTGGTTTGTGATCCAAAAGACCTATCAAGCTTGAAAGAAAAGTTAGAGTTAGGTAATTTTAAGGTTGAAGCTTCAGAAGTTGTTATGGAAACTGAAACAAATATAAGCCTTGATGCTGAACAATCTGAGAAAAATATTAAATTAACTGATGCCATTGAAGATCTTGATGATGTTCAAGAGGTATTCACTAATGCTGATTTGGACGAGTCAGTCTTTTCGTCATGACAATAAATCAAAGAAAAAAAGGTCATGATTTTGAAAGAAAGATAGCTAAGAAACTTCAAGAAGATCTCGAGCTTGTTAAACCAGTAAGAAGGATTCTTAGTCAATACCAAGAAAAGAATCACCCTGACCTTAAGTTAGGCCGTTGGAATTTAGAGTGCAAAGCTTATAAAAAAGGTTTTGAACCAGCAACAGCTTGGTGGGAACAGGTTCTAGGTGTAACGAGGGAAGGAGAATTTCCAGCTCTGATCTATAAATTTGATAACAAACCTATTAGGGTAAGAATAATGGCTAAAAATATAAATAGAGAATTGAGAGATAGTTCTAAGGTGGTTGACTTAAATTGGGATAGCTTTACCTACCTAATAAAACAAATGTATGAAGAAGACTTAAAGGGACATAAGTAATGGATTTTGACGCATTAGAGCTTTTATTGCAGGCTTCTTTGCCAGTCCAAATCATATTAGCTATTCTTGTGATTGCATCAATTACTTCTTGGGTTTTGATTTTTGAAAAATACTTCACACTCTCAAGATCAACAGATATTTCTCATGACTTAGAAGATAGATTCTGGGAAGGTGAAAAAATTGATAACCTATATTTAAGCCTTAAAGAAAAAGATCTAGCTGATCTTGAAACATCAGAATTAATTCTAGTTTCAACATATGACAGCTTAAAAGCAGGTAAAAATACTGCAGGCGATATTGATTCAACTGAAAGACTGATAAGAGTAATAGTTAATAGAGAGGAAGAACGGCTTTCAAAAAACTTATCTCTTCTTGCAACTATTAGTTCTAGTGCTCCATATATAGGTTTGCTTGGCACAGTTATAGGGATAATAAATGCCTTTCAGGGCCTATCTACTACTTCTCAGCTTACTTTGAGCTCAGTAGCGCCTGGAATATCAGAAGCCCTGGTTGCTACTGCAGTGGGCCTATTGGCAGCTATTCCAGCTTTAATTGCATATAACCAATTTTCAAAAAAATTAGATAATTTAATCAATGGCTCGTTAGCTTTTGCAGAACAATTGATAATTCAAATAAGTAAGAAATAACTTATGCTCCTAGAAAAAAGAAGCAAATCCTCAAAAGTAATAAATGAAATTAATGTTGTTCCTTATGTAGATATTATGCTTGTCTTGCTTGTAATTTTTATGGTGGTTGCGCCCTTAGCTGTACAAGGGTTAGATATAAATTTACCTAATGCTCCAGCTGAAGAAATTGAGCTTGATAATTCACAGCCTTTCGTAATTGATGTAACTGAAAATGGTAAATATTTTATAGAGGAAGATGGCACTAATGTTCAAGTATCTTTAGGTTTTATTGAAGACAGGTTTTCAAAAATTATAAAGACAAATCCGAATATAGAAATTATTGTGAGAGGCGATCAAAATACCTCTTATCAATCTATAGCTGAGCTCTTAAGTGTCTTGCAAGCAAATGGGGCTAATAATTTTTCCCTTGCAACTCAACCATGATTAGGTGGTTTACAGCAATCATTTTTTCGATAATTGTTCATCTAGGTATTATCTTGGGCTATAGTGCTTTCACTTCTGATAATGAAAGACCCCCAACAAGAAAAATCACGAATGTAAATTTTTTGGAAACAGAAGAAGAAAAATTAGTTGAAGTAAAACAACCTAAGAAAAATAAACCAAAAAAACAAAATAATAAGAATATTTCTGAGCCCAAGATAGAAACAAAAAAAGAAATAAAAAATTTGGATCAATACCTGAAAGATGAGGAACTACAAAAAGAAAATTCTTCTAAGTTAGATATTGTGGAACAAATTAGCTTGAAAGTTATCAAAGATATAGAAAATTTATGGGTAAGGCCAAATAATGTATCAAAAGGTATGTTTGTTGATTTCACTCTTAAACTTAATAGAGTTGGATTAATTGAAAGCATTGAAATGAAAAGAACTAGCGGAGACGAAACATTTGACCGGGCTGCATTGACAGCAATTAGAAAATATAAACAAATCAACTATATAAAGAACATTGACGATGAAACTTTCCAAAGCTATTTTGCAAACTTTACATTGAGGTTTAAGCCAGAATGAAAAAAATATTATTAATCTTCATTATTTCTTTTAATTTTTATGCAGAGCTTGTTTTGGAAATAACTGAAAGTGCGACTAAACCAATAAAAATTGCAATTTTAGAAAAAAACAATAATTCTCTTGTCGGGCAAGAAATAATAGAAATTATAAGTAATGACTTAAAACGAACAGGCGAATTTGAAGTCCTAGCTTTTGATGAATTGCTAAGTGTTCCATTGAATGAAAAAGAGGTAATACAAAGAGATTGGCTGCTTCTAGATGTTGATTCGATAGTTTTTATTGAGGTACAGAATGAAAACACTGATTTAGATATTTCATATTCTATATTTGATGTTAGTTATAACGATACAGAGGACAAAAGAAGAGTTCTAGGTCTACCAGATAGTTTAAGGCAGTCAAGTCACTATGTTTCGGATGGTATCTATAAATTTTTCTATGGGATAGACGGCATATCTTCAACCAGGTTGATGTATGTCACAAGGACGTCAAATATTCACAGACTAATAATTAGCGATTCAGATGGTTTTAATGAGCAAGTTCTACTGAAATCTAATAGCTCTATTATTTCACCAGCATGGTCCAACGATGCAGAGCAAATTGCTTATGTATCATTTGAAAATAATAGGGCGCAAGTATTTACACAAGATCTTGCATCTGGAAAAAGAGAATTAATACTAAGCTCAAAGGCATCTGTAAGTTCACCAGCCTGGTCACCAAATGATAAAGAACTTGCTTTTGCAAGCACAAAAGATGGTAATTCAGAAATTTATGTAATAAATCTTAAAGATAAAAAAATAATTAGATTGACAGAAAATATTGCTATTGATACCGAACCTGCTTGGTCACCAGATGGTAAGAAGATAATTTTTACATCAGATAGATCAGGAAGCCCACAAATATATGAAATAGATGTTAGAACAAAGTTAAAAAGAAGATTAACTACTGAAGGCAGCTATAATGCAAGGGCCTCATTCTTAAACAAAAACGAAATAGTCTTAGTTCACAGATCTGCAATGGATTTCAACATAGCTAGTTTGAATTTAAATACAAGAGAACTTTCAGTTTTAACTTCAACTAAAAATGATGAAAGTCCATGCATAGCACCAAATGGCAATGTTATAATCTACTCAACAAAAGATGGAAATTTATCTTACTTGGCTGGTATAAATTTAAGCAGCAAAGTAAGCTTTAAACTTCCAGCATTATACGGAGAGTTAAAGGAACCAGCTTGGTCACCATTTATAAGGTAATTATGAAAAATATATTAATTTCAATACTTTCGATTTTTTTTATTTTTGCTTGTTCATCAACACCTGTTGAAAAGGTAGATGTTCAAGAAACTAAAACAGTAGATCTTACAGCTACCCAAGAGCAAAAGTCTGATGACGATGTAGTTATGAACAACGTTGAAGTTGGCGAAGCTTATGTAACTATATTATTTGACTATGACGATGATACTCTTAGAGAGGATTCGCTCAGTGAATTATTTGAAATCTCAAGATTAATGAAATCAAACTCTAAGTACACCTTATTAGTAGAAGGTCATGCAGATGAAAGAGGAACAAGAGAATACAACCTTGCTCTTAGTGAAAGAAGAGCAAAAGCAGTAGAAGATTTTTTAACAGCTACCGGGGTTTCATCTTTCAATATTGAAGTTGTTGGTTATGGTGAAGAAATGCCTGTTGATGCAAAATCAAATGAAGATGCATGGTCCAAAAATAGAAGAGCTGAATTATTCTTCATAAAATAGTGCGTTTTTTACTACTTCTTATATCTTTAAATTCCTTTTTGGTAGCTCAGGAAGCTAGTGATAAGGAATTCATTGAGCTTTATTTGAAAATACAGTCCTTGGAGAAGGAAATAGCTACTTTAAGAAACGAAATAGAAGTAATGCAAACACAGCTGGATTTTTACCAAAGTAAAAATGCAGAAAAAATTTCTGATATTGATGCAAAACTTACTTCCATCATGTCGATTGAAGATCTTCAGAAATTTGAGCCAGTAATTGAGCAATCCGAACAAATTTTAAATACTTATGATCAAGCAATATTATTGATTAGAAAAGGAAGACTGAATGAGGCTCTTAGTGCATTAAACACATTTGTTCAAACAAATAATGATTCTGATAACACGCCTTTAGCATATTTCTGGATGGGTGAAATTAATTTGACCAATGGTAATCTTGCTGTAGCAACTCAAAACTACAATACACTCGTTGGTCTATATCCTACTCACTGGAAAGTGCCACTAGCAAAATTTAAGCTTGGCACCATATATCTGGAACAGGGAAATTTAGATAGAGCTAAAGCTCAGTTAGAAAATGTTATAAAAGAATTTCCTGAAAGTTCAGCGGCAAAAGCTTCCGCTGAGACATTAAGTAGTCTAGAATAGCGCTTTGAAATTGTTGGGTCGTTAGCTCAGCTGGTAGAGCACCGGGCTTTTAACCCGTTGGTCATAGGTTCGAATCCTATACGACCCACCACTTAAAGAACGCTTATAAAGATGTTACAATTTCAGGCTCAATGGCACATTAATTATGAACTAGCCATTGAATAAAAATTTACTGGTTATATAGAGAGTGTTATGCGTTTAAAAAGTTTAGTCAACTTAGCTGTCTCAATTATCTCGACAGCTGTTTTAGTTGCATGTGGAGGCGGAGGTGGAAATAGTGTATCGCCTAATCCTTATCCAACACCTGCACCAACACCAGCTCCAACACCTGCACCAACACCTGCACCAACACCGGAACCAACACCGGAACCAACACCAGCACCATTAACCGCTTCATTATTATCTGTGACTGTAGATGGGAGCGCTTACGATGTAATACAGATGTCAGGAGTAAGTGCAAGCGCAACACCTGGTGGTAATGCAGTAGCTAATTTGAGAACCGTCTATGCATATACGCCTGACGGAGTTGATAATGGTACAGGTACATATCAAGGTTCTTCATGGCCGTATGTCACAACAGATAGAGATATTTCAGAATTAGTTGTAACAGAGCCTGCTTCATTCACAGCCACATTTACAAAGAATTCAGAGAACCAAATTCTTATTAATAATCAACCAGCTTATCAATACACAGGAGATGCTTCTGATTCAGATGCATCAGGTAATGGAATTGGAGGAGTATGGTATCTATTCAAACCAGATGGATCTACTTT
>CAJWNO010000012.1 GCA_913044115.1 uncultured Gammaproteobacteria bacterium
TCAACAGGTCACGTACCATATGGAATTAATAATTCAAAATGAAAATTCTTTGTACAGACTTGGAAGGCACATTAGCCCCAGAAATTTGGCAAGAAATTGGTAAATTTTTCAATATAAATGATCTTGATTTAACCACCCGTGATATTCCAGATTTTGATGAACTAATGAGTAGAAGAATGGAAGCTTTGCGTAAAAATAATATTAGTTATACCAAGATCTTGGAATTTGTTAAAACAATAGAGCCTTTCAATGGTGCTAAAGAATTTCTTTCATCTGTATCAAACAAATACCAGCCTGTTATTGTTTCGGATACTTTCTATGAACTAGGTCTACCGGTGGTGCATAAACTGGGTAATTTACCACTCTTATGCCACAGATTAGTAATTGAGAATGATTTTATTGTTGGCTATCAAAAAAGGCAGGAAGAGCCAAAGAAAGCAGTAGTCAAAGGTTTTCAATCAATGAATTTTGAATGCTTCTGTATGGGTGACTCATACAATGATATTCAAATGATAGATCAGTCAAATGGCGCGTTTATTTTTGCTCCAGATGAAGTAAAAGCTACACGTCCTGATATAATTTCCTTCGATAATTACGAAAGCCTTAAGCAGCATATGATCAATGAATAATCTATCGGTAGAAAACTTTTCAAGACCTCAGCTGAAATTACCAAATAATGGAAAAAAATTACTCTTGCATAGTTGTTGTGCACCTTGTGCAGGAGAAATAATGGAAGCAATAGCAGCTTCAAACATAGATACAACAATTTATTTCTATAACCCTAATATTCACCCAAAAGAAGAATATGAAATACGAAAAAACGAAAACATAAGATTTGCAGAGAAATTAGGTTTCGATTTTATTGATGCAGATTACGATAAAGATAATTGGTTTGACAGGGTAAAAGGTTTGGAAGATGCCCCAGAAAGAGGGGAGAGGTGCACGGTCTGTTTCGATATGAGATTTGAGAGATCAGCACTATATGCACATGAAAATAACTTTGATGTTTTTGCTACAACTTTGGGCATTTCAAGGTGGAAAGATTTAAATCAAATTGATACCTCTGGTTTAAAGGCTGCAAATCGCTATAATGATGTGGAATATTGGGATTTCAATTGGCGAAAACAAGGTGGTTCGTCACGCATGTTAGAGATTTCTAAAAAAGAAAAGTTTTACAAACAGGAGTATTGTGGCTGTGTCTACAGCTTAAGAGATACCAACCGCTGGCGTAAATCTCAAGGTAGAGAAATAATTAAACGGGGAATCAACTTTTACGAGATAAAATCATGAAAAAATTACAAGGAGCAGGATTAAGAGGTCAGTCAGCAGGTCAAACATCTTTATCTACAGTTGAGCAAGAAGGAAGTCTTAGATACTTAGGATACAGCATAGAAGATCTTGCAAAACATGCCAGTTTTGAGGAAGTTGCATATTTATTATTGTTAGGAGAGCTGCCTAATAAAAAAAATCTGGAAGAATTTGAGCGAGAACTTGCGGGTTTAAGAAACATGCCAGAATCATTGGTTACTGTGGTCGAGTCCATCCCTGCAGATGCTCATCCAATGGAAGTAGTAAGAACAATTATTTCTTACATGGGGGTCATAGAATCTGAAAAATCATTTGATGAACAACTACAAGTCACAAAAAGACTTTTAGGTGTAACAACTACCGCAATTGTTTATTGGTATAAATACTCACATGAGGGCGTAAGAATAAACCAAGAAACAGGTGAAAAATCTGTAGCAGCACATTTCCTTAAGTTGCTCAGACAGGAAGATATTGAAGAATTACATAAAAAAACTTTAGATGTTTCTCTTACGCTTTATGCAGAACATGAATTTAATGCATCAACCTTTACAGGGAGGGTTTGTGCTTCAACATTATCGGATCTGCATTCTTGTCTGACAGCAGCAGTTGGAAGTTTGAGAGGCCCTCTTCATGGAGGCGCAAATGAAGAAGCTATGAAAATGCTTGAAGAAATTCAGTCAGTTGATCAGGTTAAAGAATTTGTGGATCAGAAATTGGAAAATAAAGAAAAGATTATGGGTTTTGGGCATGCAGTGTATTCAGTAAAAGATCCAAGAAGCGACATAATAAAAGATTTCTCTGCTGAATTAAGCAAAGACCATAAAGATAAGTTACTACACGATGCTGCAGTAATAATGGAAGCGCACTTAAAAGAAAAGAAAGGGTTATTTCCTAATACAGATTTTTTTCATGCTCCTGCATACCACTATCTAGGAATACCAACAAAACTTTTTACTCCTCTTTTTGCAATAGCAAGAATTATTGGCTGGTCAGCGCATGCCTATGAGCAAAGAAGTAATAATAGAATAATTAGACCTAGTGCAGATTATATTGGCCCGGAAGATAGAAGCTGGGTTGATATTGAATCTAGATAATGTCGACCTTTGATCCAATAATTGCGAAGATTTCTGATTACGTTCAGAGTTTTGAGGCAAATGAATCGTCTTTAATTGAAGCTAAAACTTGTTTCTTTGACAGTATTGCTTGTGCATTTATGGCACTAGAGCATGAAAAAGTTAAGAAATTTACCGAAGTAGGTTACATAAAAAATTCTACTGGTTCTGTGCGTGTTCTTGGTACGGATATAAAAACTAATGCAGTCGATGCCACATTTCTGAATGGGTCTTTGATACGATGGCTTGATTTTAACGATACCTGGTTAGCAAAAGAGTGGGGGCATCCATCAGACAACCTATCGATCATTCTTTCTTTAACGGATTATCTAAAAATACATAAGAATCAGGACTTAACTTTTAGACAATTATTAAACTATATGGTCATGGCACATGAAGTGCAGGGTACTTTGGCAATAGAGAATAGTTTAAACAGAGAAGGTCTTGATCATGTGGCACTTGTAAAAGTTGCGTCAGCAGCAGTGGGAGCCAGAATGTTGAACTTAAATGATGCTCAAATAAAATCTGTAATAAGCAATGCTTTTGTTGATGGCCAAAGCTTGCGAACGTATCGTCATTTTCCCAATACAGGCACGCGAAAAAGCTGGGCTGCAGGAGACGCATCTGCCAAAGCATTAAAGCAGGTATTTATTTCAGAAGTAAGTGACGAAAGTTATCCAAGCGTTTTAACAGCAAAGGTCTGGGGTTTTAATGATGTGCTCATGGGTAGCAACCCATTAAAGCTCGAAAGGAATCTTGATTCATATGTTATGGATAATATTCTTTATAAAGTTTCGTATCCTGCTGAGTTTCATGCGCAGACTGCAGCTGAAGCTGCAATAGCAATTTCTCGAAATTTAGATGGAAAAATTGATCAAATTGAAGAGATTGTAATTTCAACCCAAGAACCAGGAGTTAGAATAATCTCCAAAAAAGGAAATCTTTCGAATTATGCTGATAGGGATCATTGTATTGAGTACATTGTAGCTTGGTGCTTAATCAATGGTGAACTAGACTCAAATTCTTATTCTGATGAGTCAGCATCTAATCCTAGAATTGATATGTTGAGGAGCATCACAAAAACCGTAGAAGACAAGAAGTATACTGAAAAATATTATGATCTAAATGAGAGGGCCATCCCAAATAAAGTCTCGGTTAAATTAAAATCAGGCGAGATCATTGAGAAAGAAGTTCTTTATCCACTAGGACATAGAAATAGAAGAGAGGAATCAAAACCATTTCTCAGAGAAAAATTTTGTGAAAGCCTTACTTCTATGAGTTTTGATAATTCTAAGCTTGTTGGTTTTTATGATGAAAAAGATCTAGATTCAATTAATATATATGAGCTATTGAATAATATTTATAAATAATATGTCTGGAAATACATTTGGAACAATTTTTAAAATCACAACATTTGGTGAGAGCCATGGTAAAGCTTTAGGTGCGATTATTGATGGTTGTCCTCCTAATATTGAGTTAGATGAGGCAATCATTCAAAAAGAGCTTGATAGAAGAAAACCAGGTCAATCTAAATTTGTCACTCAAAGGAAAGAGGGTGATGTGGTCGAAATACTATCTGGTACCTTCGAAGGTTTAACAACTGGCACGCCAATCGGACTAGTTATAAGAAATGAAGACCAGAAGAGTAAAGACTATGACAATATCAAAGATAAGTTTAGGCCTGGGCATGCAGATATAACTTATCAAGACAAGTACGGAATAAGGGATTACCGTGGTGGAGGTAGAGCAAGTGCTAGAGAAACAGCCATGAGGGTTGCAGGTGGTGCCATTGCAAAAAAAGTTATTAATGAACTTGGAATAAAAGTTAGAGGTGGAGTGGTTCAAATTGCTGATGTTATAGCGTCAGAGACTGATTTTAGTGCTGACAACTCTTTCAACTTCCTAGATTCAAGCAAGATCAAATCGCTTGAGCAACTATTTTTGGAATTAAATAAAGCACAAGATTCAGTTGGCGCAAAAATTTTAATCAATATTACTGGCATGCCGTCAGGTATTGGTTCACCAGTTTTTTCAAAACTGGATGGTGAATTAGCTAGAGCACTAATGAGTGTAAATGCTGTAAAAGCTGTCGAAATTGGATCTGGTTGCAATGTTGTTAACATGAGAGGATCAGAAAATAGAGATAAGATTAGTAAATCCGGTTTTGAATCAAATAATTCTGGTGGAATTCTCGGAGGCATCTCAAATGGAGACGACATAAATGTTTATGCTTCTTTGAAGCCAACCTCAAGCATATCTCAAAAAACTACCACTCTTGATACAAATAAAGAAGAAGTTGAGCTTCAAGTAAAAGGTCGCCATGATCCATGTGTTGGGCTGAGAGCAACACCAATTCTGGAGGCAATGGCATCAATGTGTATTCTTGATCAAATTCTTTTAGATAGAGGGCAATGCTTCAATGTTCAGAGAAATTTTAAAGATTGATTTCACAACATTCTTAGAGATAATAAAAAATCCAGCCCCCTTTATTACGGAAAAATTTAGTATCGTACTTTCAAATACACAAATTTATTTAAGCGTAGGTGCTATCATGCTTTTTGCCCTAGGTCTTCTAATAGATGCACTAAAACCAAAAAACCAGCTTAGAGAAATTGATTTGCCTGATAATGAAAAAGGCTTAAAAGATATTGGATCCAATTCAGTAATTCAAAAAATAGATTTGGCTTATGCCTACATCAGTATGGAAAAAATTAGTTTAGCTAAAAAAATTATCAAAAGATTAGAAAAAAAATCTTTATCAGGAACAGAAAAAAGAGAGCTTACTATTCTTAAGAAAAAATTAAATGATGATTAGATTCTTCGTGCAAATTGAATATGATGGTAGCGCTTACCATGGCTTCCAGATCCAAAATAATACGAAAAAAACTATTCAACATCATCTAAACTCTGCTTTATCTAAGGTTGCAAATCATAAAGTAACAACGATATGTTCTGGCAGAACAGATGCAGGTGTTCACGCGATAAATCAATTCATTCATTTTGATACAAAATCTAAAAGAAACATTGATTCATGGGTGAAAGGAGTAAATTCATATTTACCTGAAGATATTAAAGTTAAGAATTTTTATAGAGTTGATTCAGATATGCATGCACGGTTTAGTGCAAAATCGAGGAGTTATGTTTATCTGATAAAGAATTGTGCAACACCGCCAGCCTTAGGTGCAAAGAACTGTTTGTGGGTAAGAAAAGCACTGAATGTCGATAAGATGAATAAAGCTGCAAAACATTTAATTGGTGAAAAAGACTTTTCTGCTTTCAGAGCCTCTGGTTGTCAGTCTAATTCTCCCGTAAGAGAAATATTTGAAGCAAATATACTCAAAAAAGGCAGCTACATATTCTTTAAGATTAAAGGGAACGCTTTTATGCTCAACATGGTCAGAATAATTATGGGGACTTTAATAAATGTAGGTACAGACAAGATGAATATCACAGATTTTAAAGAAATAATTAAGCAAAAAAGAAGAAAAGGTGCGGGAAAAACTATATCAGCAAATGGCTTGTATTTTCTTGGACCAGAGTATAATGAGCTAACTTACACAAAAGAGGCATTTTTAAATGAATTGGATTAAAGATTTTATTCCGACAATGAAGAAAAATCTCTCAGAGACTTTTGGTGCGGAAAAGGACAGTAAAATACCTGAAGGATTGTGGCAATCTTGCGATAAATGTGGATCAATCCTTTATATACCAGAATTAGAGAAAAACTCTTATGTATGTTCAAAATGCTCACATCATTTCAAGATTAATGTAAAACAAAGAATTGAAATCACTTTTGATAAAGATAGTTACAAAGACCTTAATAAAAGTGAATCTTTCAACGATTATTTAAAATTTAAAGATACAAAAAAATATAAAGACAGGTTTCAAGAAGCCCAAAATAAAACAGAGTCCGATGAAGCACTATCTATTGGAACAGGTCTTATAAAGGGAAAAGAAGTGGTTTGCGCCATTTTCGAGTTTGATTTTCTGGGAGGCTCTATGGGCGCGGTGGTTGGCAAAAGATTTGCTGCAGCTGTCGATTATGCCGTTGATCATGGTTATCCTCTAATAGTTTTTTCTACAAGTGGTGGTGCTCGAATGCAGGAATCTATGATTTCTCTTTTTCAGATGGGCAAAACGGCCGCAGCGGTAAAAAAGTTAAAGAATAAGAAATTACCTTTTATTTCAGTTTTAGTAGATCCTTGCTATGGAGGAGTAACTGCAAGCTTGGCAATGCTAGGAGACTTAATTTTAGCCGAGCCTAAAGCTAGGATTGGTTTCTCAGGTAAACGAGTCATTCAAGATACTGTAAAAGAGGATTTGCCAAAAGATTTTCAGACTGCTGAAAAGCAATTAGAAAATGGTTTTGTTGATAAAATTATCGATCGAAAAAACTTTAGAGAATTTGTTGATAAGATTCTTACTATGCTTCAGTAAATGAGAGAGTTAGTCAAATACCTACTTGGAATAGTCATAATTCTTACAATAATCTATACGATATTCATAAGCTATAACGTTTTTGTTTTTATAAACTCTGACGATTCCAATATAAAAATAGAAGATTATTCCAGTGATGTTGAATTAGTTGCAGCTGAGAGGGACTCTTTAGAAGAATTATTTAATGATTCTAATCTTCAGGAATCTTCAAATGAAATCAATATTAATTATGATGGCACTCCAATTTCATGGGTTTTAAAAATTGAAAAACAAAAAATTGAGCTATCACCAGAACAATTTAAGGAAGAGTTATTGCAAAATAGTTTTATTTCCATAATTAGAGAAGAATCGATTCTTATTGGTCCATACATAGATAAAACACAGCTAGAACTTGCCAAACAATACCTTAATGAACGATTCGGAGAAGAACTTGGAGTCATTGAACGATGGAAAATTTAAACTTCAGTATTCTAGATTTATTATTATTTACTGGACTCATTTTATTATTCTTCAGAGTTAAAAATAATGGTTTTCTTAAAGAGCTCGTCTTTATATCCATCCTTTTTACTTACTGTTACTTAACTCTAAATAATTTAAAAACAGTATATGACTATTTTGATGATGAGGGTTTTGATTACGCACAGTCAATTTATAACGTTTTTCTAGGGTTGTTTGCCTGCGCAGGGTTACCATTTGTAAATTTTTTTACTGGTCTTTATATCCCAAAATTTAAAGGCACTATAAATTTAATAATGGGTTGTTTAATAGCAATTGTTCGTTTTCTTTTATTAATCTTTTTTATTTTGCAATTATTTCCAACTTTCACTGACGCAACTTTGGTGAAAAATTCTTTTGTTGTTAATATCATACTTTCTTATTTTGAAAATATTTTTATCTACTTATTAAGCTAATGTGTGGCATTGTTGGAATCGTACAAAAGGAAAGCTGTTTTACAGAATTATATGATTCATTAATTATGCTTCAACATAGAGGTCAAGATGCAGCTGGCATGACCATATGTGAAAACGGTAAATTAAATTCTAGGAAATCAAAAGGTTTAGTTAATGAAGTCTTCAATCAGCAACACTTTGAAAGGTTAAAAGGAAATTATGGCATTGGACATGTTAGATATCCAACTGCTGGTGGAAATTCTAAAGAATACGCTCAACCAATGTACGTAAACTCACCCTATGGAATTTCACTTGCACATAATGGTAATTTATCTAATACTGCTGAGCTTTCAGAAGAATTATTCCACAGTGACTTAAGGCATATATCTACAGACTCTGATTCAGAAGTACTTTTGAATATTTTGGCGCATGAAATTTCTAAAAGAGGTGAAAATGAACCAAGTCCTGATACTTTCTTTGATGCAGTAGAAAACACATTTAAAAGATGCGAGGGCAGTATAAATGTTGTTTCAATTATTACAGATTATGGACTTCTAGCATTCAGAGATAAGTTTGGTATCAGGCCACTATCTTTAGGTTCCAGAAAAAATACTGATGGTGGCAAAGATTATATGATTTCTTCCGAGAGTTGTGCGTTTGCTTCTTCAAGCTATGAGTTAGAAAGAGATGTACAGCCAGGAGAGGCAATTTTTATTTCCTTTGATGGAGAGATTTATTCGCGAATTTGTGCAGATGATGCCTCACATAACCCATGCTTATTTGAGTATGTGTATTTTGCCAGACCAGATTCAATAATAGACGGAGTAAGTGTTTATCAAGCTAGACAGCTTATGGGTGAAAAGTTGGCACTAAAAATTAAAGATGAAATACCAGATGAAGATATTGATGTAGTAATTCCTATACCTGAAAGCTCTATAACAAGCGGGACAAAAGTTGCTCGAACATTAAACAAAGATTTAGCTTATGGTTTTGTGAAAAATAGGTACGTAGGAAGAACATTCATAATGCCAGAACAGCAATTACGAAAAGCATCCGTAAGACGGAAGTTGAACCCAATTAATGATGAATTCAAAAACAAAAAAGTTTTATTGGTTGATGATTCCATTGTTAGAGGCACAACAATGAAAGAAATTGTTGCGATGTGTTATAAAGCTGGCGCCACAAAAGTTTCAGTTGCTTCTGCAGCTGCTGAAGTTCGTTATCCAAATGTTTATGGGATAGATATGGCAGCGAAGAAAGACCTAATAGCTAGTTCAAGAACAAACGATGAGATAAGAGATTTCTTGGGATGCGATAATCTAGTTTATCAATCCTTGAACGATCTGGTGCAATCTGTTTTGGAACTCAATCCTGATTTACAGAAAGTTGAAAAATCTATTTTTGATGGTGAGTATCCAACCGATATATCTACAGATTATTTAGAAAATTTAGAAATAAAAAGAGGTTAATTCTTTATCTCTTCAATATCTAAATGAGATATATCCATATCTCTTACCTTTTTCAAATATTCCTCTATTTCATTGAAATTCATATATCTAAAGACATCTTCAGACATGGTATTTAGATCTGCCATATATTCCTGATATTCTTTAAGATTTGGAATTTTTCCTAGCAAAGATGAGATAGCAGTGACTTCTGATGAAGCTAAATATACATTACATCCATCACCCATTCTATTTGGAAAGTTTCGTGTTGAGGTTGAAACCATTGTAGTGTTGTCTGCAGCTCGTGCCTGATTACCCATACAAAGTGAACACCCGGGAATCTCAACTCTTGCTTTAGAATTCTCATAAATCTCATAGTAACCTTCTTGTTTTAGCTGATACTCGTCCATCCTTGTTGGAGGCACGACCCACAGTCTTGTATTTGATTCACCGTATTTTTCAAGTAGTTTTCCAGCTGCACGGAAATGGCCAATATTTGTCATGCAAGACCCTATAAATGTTTCATGTACTTCATCCCCTGCAACATCAGACAAAGTCTTAACATCATCTGGATCATTTGGGCAACATAATAATGGTTCAGTTATTTCATCGAGTGGAATATCTATAACTGCTGCATATTCTGCGTCTTCATCTGCCTCCATAAGTTGAGGGTTCTTTATCCAATCTTCCATTTCACGCGCTCTTCGTTCTAAAGTTTTAGGATCATGATAGCCATCAGAAATCATCCATCTCAAAAGTGTTATGTTGGATTTTAGATATTCGATTATTGGTTCTTTGCTTAGTTTTACTGTGCAGCCTGATGCAGATCTTTCAGCTGAGGCATCAGATAATTCAAATGCTTGCTCAATTTTGAGATCTGGTAACCCCTCAATTTCTAAACATCTTCCTGAGAAAATATTTTGTTTATTCTTTTTGTCTAATGTTAGTAAGCCATCTTTCATAGCATAGTAGGGAATTGCATGGACTAAATCTCTGATGGTGATACCTGGATTTAATTTTCCTGAGAATCTTACAAGCACACTTTCTGGCATCTCAAGTGGCATCACACCTAGAGTCGCTGCGAAAGCCACCATACCTGATCCTGCTGGAAAACTTATACCTATTGGAAATCTTGTATGACTATCACCACCAGTTCCTACTGTATCTGGTAGCAACATTCTATTTAGCCAGGAGTGAATTATGCCGTCTCCAGGTCTTAAGGAGACTCCACCTCTATTTATGAAGAAATCAGGAAGCGTTCTATGAGTAACCTCATCAACTGGCTTAGGATAAGCTGCAGTGTGACAGAATGACTGCATAACTAAGTCAGAAGAAAATCCTAGACATGCAAGTTCCTTAAGTTCATCTCGAGTCATTGGCCCAGTTGTATCTTGAGATCCAACAGTTGTCATTCTTGGTTCACAGTACTGACCAGCTCTTACACCTGCCATACCGCAAGCTTTGCCTACCATTTTTTGTGCTAGCGTAAAGCCTTTCTCATTTTTTTCATTATCACCATATCTTTTAAAGACATCTGATGGTTCGAGTCCTAATTTTTCTCTAGTTTTATCGGTTAGCTGTCGACCAATAATTAGATTTATTCTGCCCCCAGCCCTTACTTCATCGAAAATAACATCGCTTTTCAATTCAAAACTAGATATCTCTTCATTAGTATCTTGATCTAATATAATGCCTTCATAAGGTTTTAGTATTATTTTTCTCCCATGAGTAAGAGCATCTACATCTAGCTCTATTGGAAATGCTCCAGAATCTTGCAAAGTGTTATAGAAAATTGGAGCTATTTGACTTCCGAAGCAGAAGCCACCTGTTTTCTTGGCAGGTACAAATGGTATCTCATCTCCCATATGCCAAAGAACTGAGTTAGCCGCTGACTTTCTAGATGAACCAGTTCCTACTACATCTCCTACGAAAACTAATTTTGAGCCATCTTTCTTTAAATCATCCAATTTTTGTAATGGATCGCTTATATTTTCTGACCATTTTAGAAAAGCCTGGGCATGAAGGGGTATGTCTGGTCGTGACCATGCCTCTTTAGCAGGAGAAAAGTCATCGGTATTGGTTTCTCCGCTTACCTTATAGACTGTTAAAGCAATTTCTTTGCCTACAGTAGGTTTGTTTAGGAACCATTCAGCATCAGCCCATGATTTAATAATATCGTTTGCGTGTTCATTTTTATCTTTCATGTCAAATATTTCATTGAATGAGTCGTACACTAGAATTGTATTTTTAAGGGCAGAAACTACCTCAGAGCCATATTTATCGGCTTTTAATACTTCTACTAATGCTTCTACAGAATAGCCGCCAAGCATAGTGCCAAGCATTTGTATGGATTTTTCAGGCGATATTAGCTTTGTTGTAATTTTTTCTAGTGCAAGGTCTTTTAGGAAGGCGGCTTTGACATAAGCAGCCTCATCAACACCAGGCGGAACCTCATTTTCCAGTAAAGTTAGAAGCTCTACGCTTCCATCACCCTTTTCAAAGGTATCAGCAATAGACTGTACTTGCTCAGGACTTAACGGAAGAGGGGGAAGACCTTCCTCTCTTCTATTTTCCTTCTCTTTGTAATACCCTTCCAACATAACCAAAAAATTTGATCTAGATTTTACATCTAAGTACTCTAAATATAAAGAAAGAGAATTTTTTAATGACAGACAAACTTATAAAAAGAACACCTTGCATTGGAGTATGCTCTACAACTTATGGAGACGATATATGCAGGGGCTGTAGGAGATTTAGGCATGAAATAACATCCTGGATCAATTATACAGATTCTGAAAAAAGCATAATTAACAGAAGATTAGAAAAATTTAAAATAATTGTGCTTGAAGAAAAGTTTATTGTTGAGGATTCAGAAATGTTCAAAGATGCTCTTCGGGAGGCGAAAGTTAGATTTAATCAGGATCTTGAACCAATCTGTTGGGTCTTTGATCTTTTTAGGTCTCTAAGCACTGAAAATCTTAATTTAGAAGAATTTAGCCTCAAGATTAGAAAAGATTTTACTGATACACCTTTATCGCAACTTAAAGATGACATTAATAAAGAGTTCTATGAATTATCTTTAGCTCATTATCAAAGATATATACAGCCTAGTTTCTTTACCTAATTAGAGGAATTTCATCAATTTTTGTTGTGTATCTTTGTGACTTTATTTCTCTCTTCATTCTCCAAGTATTTCGATAACCTTGATTGCCAAATCCAACTTTAGCTATCTCCATTAAATTGATGTAATCAATAGTCTCCATTAGCTTCGTTGCTTTTTTATCATCCCTTTTTTTATCAAAAAGAGACATTTGATAGCCATAACTATCAGTAAAGTCACTTAATAATATTCCTGCTTTGGCATATTGGTAACCATCTGCAAATATTTGCTCCAATATTCGGTTCGCATTTTTTATTATTACTCTCGTATCATCTGTAGGATGTATTAGCTCAAGAGATCTAGAGGCATATATTTGTCTAATTTTTGAATTAAACCTATTTGATCTTATAAAAGTTGTTATTAATCTACATTTCTGTTTTTCGTGTCTTAGTTTCTCTGCAGCTCTGCTTGCATGAAAACTAATTGCTTCACTGAGCAAGTTTTTTGACCTTATGCTTCTTCCAAAACTTCTACTAACCATAATTTGTTTCTTTGGTTCCATAAAGTCATGTAATGTTATGCAAGATTGTCCTTTTAGCTCCCTAACAGTTCTTTCTAATACAACATTAAAGTTGTCTCCTATTAGTCTTGAGTCTATCTGAGTCAGATCATATGCAGTTTTCACTCCGATATTTTCTAATCTTATAGTTAGCTTCTTGCCTATACCCCAGACTTTTTCAACTGGCATAGATTTTAAAAAATGCTTTATAGCTCTTGGTTCAGATAAAATTACGACACCATCAAATCTTGGATCATCTTTAGCAACTTTATTAGCGAGCTTGGCCAATGTTTTAGTTGGGGCTATACCAATACTTACAGGGATTCCTATCCATTCTTTAATTATTCTTTTGCAGTCATAAGCAAAACTAATTAGATCAATATTTTTTTTAAATGATCTTAAGTCTAGGAAGGCTTCATCTATGCTGTATATATCGATTTCCGGACAAAGATCAGATAAAACATTCATGACCCTATTTGAAATATCTGCATAAAATTCATAATTAGATGAGAACACTACACCTCCCTTTGATAGGTACTGATCTTTAACCTGATACCAGGGCTGTGTCATGCTCACTCCCATTTTTTTAGCTTCTGAAGACCTTGCAATCACACAACCGTCATTGTTGCTTAGAATTACAACAGGACGATCCTTTAAATCTGGTCTGAATATTTTTTCACAGGAAGCATAGAAGCTATTACAGTCAATTAAAGCGAACATCAGTACTTATTAATTGAAGAAGTAACAACTCCAAGAAATTCAAAATTAATTATTTTATCTATGTCTAACATTTTATTTTTTGGACAATCTGTTATTAGAATTTTTTTTGAGCCTAAGAGGATTTTTCGACAAAGAAACTCTCCATCAATCGAGACTACCACTATATTTCCATTAGCAGGTTTTAGGCTTCTATCTATTATCAATATGGCATTGTTTTTTATCCCAGAAAGAATCATTTCACTGCCTTTAAATCTCATTAAAAAAGTAGCACTGGCTCTTTTAATTAATAGGTCATTCATATTAATAGGGTTTTCTATGTAATCATTAGCTGGGCTCGGAAAGCCTGAATGTTTCAGCTTTTTGTGAGAAAAGGGATCCTTATAATTTTTATTAGCAAACATAAAAGTACTGTATATTTATACAGTATTTTATAATAAATTATCAGAGTGGAAAAGACTTAAGATCAATGTTTCCTTGCTTATATTCAATTATCCAGCCTTCATTATTCTCCCAGCTTCCAAGCACTGCTCTAGAAGCACCACTATCAAGTTTATGGATAGCCGGTCTATGCGTATGACCGTGTATTAAAATATCCAGATTATTTTTTTCGATAACTTCATCAACATAGTCTAAATTTACGTCCATTATACTTTCTGCTTTATTGCTACTAGATTCTGCGCTTTGAGATCTAAGTTGATTAGCAAAAATAATTCTTTCTTCAATAGTTTTGGATAGGAAACTTTTTATCCATTCATCAGATCGTAATGTTTTTTTTAATTTTTGATATTCAATATCATCAGTACAAAATACATCACCATGAGAAACCATAATTTTGCAAAATTCGTCTTCGATAATAGTCATATCATCAATAATTTTGGCTCCTGTCATTTCCTCAAATTTAGAGCCAAGTAAGAAATCTCTATTGCCATGCATTAAAAAGATACCGAGCCCATTATCGGTAGATTTTTTAATATTTTGAATGATATTTCGATTAACTGGATGCTCGTCATCGTCACCAATCCAATACTCAAAGAGGTCCCCAATGATGTAGAGTGCATCAAAATCATCATTGGCTCTAGACAATAAGTTATAGAAGGTTTTAAGCCTACTGTTCTCTATTGGTTCCAGGTGAAGATCTGAAATAAATGCGATAGCCATAATTTGATAATAAAACTTTTTTTTAGATTATGGAAAACGATTAAAAGCATTTAAAATGCAACCATGAAAAAAAACATAATTATTATCTGCTTAACGTTATTAATCATGGGCTGTAATACAGAAAAAGAAATAGTAATAGATACTTCTGATCCATATATTTGGCTTGAAGAGGTAGAGGGCAAAGATGCTCTTGATTGGGTAAAGTCTCAAAACAAAATTACAGAAACTAGATATGCAGAATCTGAAGAATTCTCTTCGACTTACGAAGAGCTATTAGAAGAATATCAGTCAACAGACAGGATACCTTATGCCAGTGTACAAGGTGGCATGATGTATAACTTCTGGCGAGACGAAAAAAATGTAAGAGGGCTTTGGCGAAGAACAACCATTGAGTCTTATAAGACCGACAATCCAAAATGGGAAACTTTGCTAGATATTGACGAGCTAGCTAAGAAGGAAAATGAGAATTGGGTTTATAAAGGTTCTAGTTGTCTTGCTCCGAACTATGATAAGTGTCTTCTACGCCTTTCTATAGGAGGCAAAGATGCTGTGGTCGTAAGAGAGTTTGATTTAGTTAATAAAACATTTGTTGAAAATGGTTTCAACACTCCTGAATCTAAACAATATTTAAGTTGGATAAACGAAAATCAAATTATGGTTGCTACCAATTTTGGAGAAGGAACTATGAATGAATCGGGTTATCCAAAGCAAGTCAAAGTATGGACAAGAGGTGAGAATCTAGAAGATATTTCACCAATTTTTGATGGTGATTACACCAAAATATTTAGCTTCCCATTTGCTTCGATAAGACCAGACGGAAACTATTATGGAGTAGTTGAAGGACCAACATTTTTTACTCAAGTACTTCACTTATTGAAGGACGAAGAATTAGTAAAGATTGATTTGCCCTTAAAGATGGATGTCAGTGGAACTTTCAAGGGCTCACTGATTGTAAGTCTTGACGAGGATTGGAGAGGTTATGTTTCTGGCTCATTAGTTGCTGTAAATATAGAAGATGCTCTTAATCAAGAAATATCTGATGACTCAATTGAACTTATATTTGCACCAACAGAAAAGCGATTCATGCAAGGCGTAAGTCTTGGTAAGGATGAAATCTACGTTAATGTTTTAGATAACATTAATGGAAAAATTCTGCATTTTGAAAAAGTAGGACTTAACTGGAGAGAGAGTGAAATAAGAAGTTTCGGTAATGCTGCTCTTTCGATATCCAGTATTGATGAATGGGATGAGCATCTTTTTATAAGTGCAGAAAGTTTTACTGAACCAACCTCTATTTACTATTCAGATGAAAATAAAGATTTTGTAAAAATTAAATCTCTTAAAGAGAAATTTGATCCAAAGAAATATATGGTTGAACAGCTTTATGCGACCTCAGCAGATGGCACACAAATCCCTTACTTCCAAGTTTCAAATGTTTCAATGGAAAAAAATTCAAATAACCCAACACTTCTATATGGTTATGGTGGTTTTCAGATTCCTTTGACTCCTTCTTATCTTGGCTCATTTGCCAGACAGTGGTTAGATAATGGCGGTGTTTATGTTATTGCCAATATAAGAGGTGGTGGTGAATTTGGGCCAAAATGGCATCAAGCAGCCTTGAAACAAAATCGCCAAAGAGCTTACGATGATTTTATTGCTGTGGGAGAAGCTCTTATAGCGAATGGCATAACATCCAGCAAACACCTTGGTATTAGAGGAGGATCGAATGGCGGCTTATTAGTAGGCGCTGTAGTAGCTCAAAGACCTGATCTCTTTAATGCGGTTATTTGTGCTGTTCCATTATTAGATATGTTTAGATACGACAAACTGCTTGCTGGAGCGTCTTGGGTTGACGAATATGGAGATCCTGACAATCCAGAAGAGTGGAGCTATATTAGCAAGTACTCTCCTTATCAAAATGTTTTTGCTGATAAAGAATATCCAGAAATATATTTCTACACATCAACTAAAGACGATCGTGTTCATCCTGGTCATGCAAGAAAAATGGCTAAGAAGATGCTAGACCAAGGGCACAAAGTAATTTATTACGAAAATATTGAAGGAGGGCATTCAGCTGCGGCAAATCTTAAACAATCAGCCTATATGACAACACTTCAGCTTGAGTATCTTAAAGAAAAGCTTCTTTAATGACTGATGTAACTTTATTAACTTGTCAGGCTTACTATAAGCCTGACAAAATCACTCCCTATATTCAAAATATTTTATTTGAAGAGCAACTTTTAAAATCTGCTTTAGAAAAACATGGCTTAATTGTAGACATCACTTATTGGGATAACCCTTCATATGATTGGAGCAAAACAAAATCTGTAATATTTAGAACAATTTGGGATTATTTTGAAAAATTTGAAGAATTTCTTAGATGGCTTGATAAGGCAAAATGCCAAACACAATTAATTAATTCCTACGAGTTAGTTAAATGGAATATTGATAAGCATTATCTTAAGGATTTAAGTCAAAGTGGTATAAGAACTGTGCCAACATATTTTGCTCATCAGCATACCAAAGAAACTTTATCTGACATATCAAAAAAAATGGAATGGGATGATCTAGTTATCAAGCCAGCTATTTCAGCAGCAGCATTCCAAACCTTCAAGATACTCAATGATCAAATAAACGATAAAGAAGAACTATTTCAGAACCTTACAATAAACAGAGATATGCTTGTACAGCCATTCTTTGAAACTGTGAGCAAGTTTGGAGAAGCTTCATTAATGATTTTTGATGGAAAATTCTCGCATGCAATATTAAAAAAAGCCAAAGAAGGAGATTTCCGAGTGCAAGATGATTTCGGAGGCACAGTTCATGATTATTCACCTTCAACAGAGGAAGTCGAATTTGCTTTAAAAGTTCTCAAAGCTTGCAAGTCTGCTCCGCTCTACGGCAGAGTCGATATTGTATGGGACCAAGAAAAGAATATTTATTTGTCAGAATTAGAAATCATAGAACCAGAGCTCTGGATAAGAAACCATCCTAAAAGTGCTGAAAGCATAGCTGAAGCTATTAAGAAAATTTTATAATTAAGCTTTAAGGAGAATTATGAGTTGTTCAGAAAGTGTAAATAAAGTCGTTGAGACATATATAGATTCATTAAAAGAATCTAGCGCAGATAAAGTTAGAGAAGCATTCCATCCAAACGGTAAAGTCGTAGGACACTTGCATGGAGATTTCTTAGAAATGAGCACTGAAGATTTTGCTGGTTTTGTCGCAGCTCAAGAACCATCAGATGTTGAATATGAAATATTATCAACTGTTGTGGAGGGTACAACGGCTGCAGTAAAAGTAAGAGATAAATATTTAGGGATTACTTTTCTAGATACTTTGTCACTAATAAAGATTGATGATCAGTGGAGTATCTACAACAAACTTTTCAACGTTGAAGAATAAGCAACAAGATAATATATAAGAACTACTGAAAAGTGGCTCCCCGAACTGGGCTCGAACCAGTGACCCACTGATTAACAGTCAGTTGCT
>CAJWNO010000013.1 GCA_913044115.1 uncultured Gammaproteobacteria bacterium
TCATTAACTTTGGCTGTATATATTGATTAGGTATAGATGTATCTCCATCTAAAAATGATTTATAACCTTCTCTTCCTAAGCCCAAAATGTTTGAAATGTAGATATCATCATTAAGCTCAGCAGCATTTCTTTTTAGAATTTTTTTCTGAACTTCTCCAAAGACTGTGACACAGATATTTAAACTACCTTTTGTTAGATCTCCTCCAACAAGTTTAGTTTTATGTAAATTATTAAATTCTCTAATGCCGTGTACAAAATCTTTAAACCAGGCATCTGTAGGATCTGGGTGAGAAATACTTAAAAGGTACCCAGCTGGATATGAGCCCATGGCAATAACATCTGATGCTGCTATAGCTACAGATCTGTATGCAATGAAGTAAGGGTTTAAATCTTTTGGGAAATGTCTATTTTCAATTGAACTATCCGTTGAGACTAAGACATCTTTACTAGAACTTATAACAGCACAGTCATCACCAACTTCAAGTGGAAATAACTCACATATCTCAGTGCAAGGCTTGATGAATTTTTCTAAAAAATAATCTTCTTTATTCACTAAGAAGGGTATCTCTCAAACAGCCCCGCTGCTCCCATACCGCCACCAACACACATTGTCACAACACCAAACTGTTGGTCTCTGTTTTGCAGCTCTCTTACAAGATGTCCTGCTAATCTTGAGCCAGTCATACCAAAAGGATGCCCAATTGCGATTGATCCGCCGTCAACATTTAGTCTATCCATTGGAATACCTAATTCATCACGACAATATACAACCTGAACTGCAAATGCCTCGTTTAGCTCCCACAAACCAATGTCATCAATGCTAAGATTATTCTGATCAAGCAATTTTGGAATAGCAAAAACTGGGCCAATTCCCATCTCATCTGGGTTGCACCCAACAGTAGTGAAACCTCTAAAGTAAGCTTTTGGTTTTAAGCCTAAATCTAATGCTTTTTCTTCAGACATTACCAGAGTGATAGAAGCTCCATCAGACATTTGAGAAGAATTTCCGGCTGTTACACTTCCGTTCTCATCAAATACAGGCTTTAAAGCAGATAAGCCTTCCATTGTGGTAGATGGTCTATTGCATTCATCTTTTACGCACTCAGCATCTACTACTTTTTGTTCACCAGTCTCTTTATTAGTCAGTAACATTTGAGTCTTCATCGGCACTATTTCGTCATCGTACCTTCCAGCCTCTTGTGCTTCTGCTGTTCTTAATTGGCTATGCAAGGAGTACTCATCCTGAGATTCTCTTGAAACGTTATATCTCTTTGCAACAACTTCTGCTGTTGTGCCCATTGGGAAATATATTCCTGGATTTTCAGCGTTTATCTTATCATTGACAAAACCATTCATATTCATATTCGGTGTTGTCATTGTGATTGATTCAACGCCTCCAGCTATAACAGTGTCATAACCACCTGCCATAATTTGTCCTGCTGCCATTGATATTGTTTGTAAACCGGATGAACAATATCTATTGACTGTTGTACCGCCAACTGTGATAGGTAATTTAGAAAGAATTACTGCGTTCCTGCCTATGTTATGTCCTGTTGCTCCCTCAGGATTGCCACAACCCATAATCACATCTTCAACTGCATCAGCAGGAAGGTTTGGGTTCCTATTGAGCATCTCGTCTATAAGGTGTGAAAGCATATCATCACCTCTGGTCATATTAAAAGTTCCTCTAAAAGACTTGGCTAAGCCTGTTCTTACGCTATCAACTATTACTACATTTTTCATTTTTTAAATCTCCGGAATGAATTATTTTAACTTGTTTTTATCATCATTTAAATCTAGTTTTTTATACCAGCTAGGGATGATATCAATGCCTAACTTTTCTGCTCTTTTAAATAAATAAGGGATTGTGATTGGTGAAAATGGAAGAATTAGAAGAATACCAAATCCCGCACCTTTAAGAATCTCTCTCAGCTGTTTATTGGCTAATTTCAAATAAATCTTATCTTCAGTCTCAAGATACTTATAGAAATTATCCAGCATCTCGGTATTAGCTTCATTCTCCTCCCTCAATGCATTTATTAAATTTTCTAAATACTTATTAATATTTATCTCCAAAAAAAAACCTCTGCCGAAGCAGAGGTTTAATTATATAAAATCTTATGTATTAGAAGTTATATTGTATTGATATACCACCATTCATTGGTTCTTGGAAATAAAGGTTATAACCACCTCCATTTGATTGAGAACCGACAAATCCACCAGTAACAATATCTTTATCTTCTATATTATGAACATATAGATCTACCATCCATTTACCATCTGGTGATGAATAGCTTAGATCAACGTTCATGAAATCAAATTCATCAACTAATTCATGATCATTATTAAATACAGTTAGGAAGAAGTCGCCTCTGTAAATGTAATCAAGTCTAGCAGTAACTAAACCATTATCATTATTCATAAGGTCAACTTCATAACCCATTGAGAAGTTCAAATCAGGAACACCTGGTAACTTTCTTCCAGAAAGGTCTTGAATTACAAAACCTGTGTTTGGACATGCTGGACCAACCAATGCGTTAAATGGTTGATTACATGTGCTACCTAAACTTCTATAGATCATACCTACGTCTGTCATACCAAAGACAACACCTTGAGAATTTCCAACAGTGCTTACATCAACTGATGAAATTCCATATGGGTTTCTTGGATCATAATCTTCATAACCTGCAAGTTCTGAATTTTGCATAGAACCTGTAAAGTTAAATCTTGAAGACATGTTAGGTGCAAACAATATTTCAAGCTCAGCACCGTTTACATCAACATCAGAGTTGAATGTTTGTGATGCTAAACCAATAATCTTGTTTAACTGCATACCAGTAACTGCATTCCAATATAAGGATGAGTTAACTTGCAATGCTCCGCCTAAGTATGTTCCTTTAGTACCAAGCTCAAATACATTGTGTATTTCTGCATCAACTAAAGATTGGTTTTCACCAGGCAATAAGTTTGATGTTGGGTTAAATCCACCAGATTTTAAACCTCTATCGAACTTAGCATATAGCAAAGTACCATCTTCAAGTTTCTTGTCTAAGATAATTCTTCCAGTGAACTCAGTAAGATCAACTGACTGTTCTGGAGGGTTAGGGAAACCTTGTAAAGTTCCGTTATAACCTGCCAGAGATTGTGAAATATCTGTGATACCTGAGAAGACATAATCAGTAACAGTAATCTGGTTATATCTACCACCTAAAGTTAGGTTATCGAAGAAACGATTTTCTGGTAATTCAGTATTTGTCTCGACAAAAATACCAAGCGTATCGTTTAAGTTTTTATTCCATGACTGGAACTGCTGTTGCCATTCAGGCAAAGCTGGAAGAACTGGAATTGCTCCCAAAGCTAAAACAGTACTTATTGGTAAAGATGCAAGTGCTCTAACTTGGTTAGCTGCATCTGTATGAGATTGAGCTACACCAGCAACAGTACCTGCTCCAACAATTTGTGGAAGTTGTGCTGCATTACCAACTAGGATTTGTTGTGCTAATTGAGCACAATCAGTAGCTGGATCTACACATTGACCTGCTGCTATTAATTGTGGAATTAATGCTGCAATTTGTGCAGGCGTTGTTGGGTCATTAGTAACGTAGTCGATAGCTGCACTAACAACTCCATTAGTAATATTATCTAATGCAACATTACCATATGTAGTGAAATATGTTGCCCAGAAACCTAGACCACCATAAACACCAAGGTCAGGGAACATTCCACCAATAGGACCTCTACTTACATCAGAGTAATATTGCATACCTGGTGAAGTAACACGGTAATTTGTTAAACCATCGTTTGAGTATAAGAAAATACCACCAGTACCGTTTGTTCTACTATCAAGATCTGAAGCTATTCTTATCTCAAACTGCTTAGTTGTGTAGTTTGAGAGAGAAGCATCAGCTTCTTCAGTTGTTTGGAAGTTTCTTTCAGTTCCATAAATATTAGCTTGGATAGGACCCATTCTGTATGGTCTTGTAGCTACATAACCGTTTAATGATTGTGAATGATCATACTCTTGATCATTGTAACCAGCTGTCATGAATAGCGTATAGTTATCGTTGATAACATGCTCTAGCGTTAAAGCCGCGCTGTAATCATATCTATCAAGCTTTGGATTTAAAGATGTAAATGTCTGATTGTAGTCTGCTGGGAATATTGCACCATCTGTGTAACTTAAAGACAGATCAGGCTGAACAATATTACCTGGATAGTTCAATGTAATAAAGTCAATTGAACCGAAAGCACTAACACCAGAATGACTTGCGCCACCTGTTGGTAGACCGTCACCCCATTGATCACAACCTAGAAGAGGGTTTATGTTACAAGCCGCTCTTTGAGTTCTAAGTCTTGAGTCTTCTTCTTCATTATGAAGAACTGTAAGTTTCAATGTTGTGTCATCAGAAATATCAAAAATTGTTTTCATTCTCACGCCAGAGTATTTTCTGTCGTCTATATCAGTTCCATCAAAAAGGTTTTCAGTGTACCCATCTCTTCTAAGAGATCTGAATGAAAATCTTGTTCTCACTCTTTCACCTGCACCAAATGTTATAGCACCTGTGTATCTCTCAAGATTTTTATCACCGAATTCCGCTTTGAAATAAGCATCAGTTTCATCACCTGGGTCACGACTGTTCATAACGAAAGTACCGCCAGGGTTGTTACCGCCATAAAGAGTTCCTTGTGGACCCCTTAGAACCTCAAAACTTTCTAGATCAAATAACTCATTTTGAGCCATTTGTAGGTTACCCATAAGAATGCCATCTTGTTGCATTGAAGCAACAGCAGCAAAAGAACCACCAACTGCATAGTTGGAGATACCTCTTATCTGGACACCTGCACCAGAGAAGTTAGTTTTTTGGAAAAGAACACCTGGAACGTTAAACTGAAAGTCGTAAAATTCCTTCAGGTTCTTTGATTCGATATCTGTTGCAGAAATAACTGTAACAGCTAGACCAGTATCCTGTAGTGCTGTTTCTTTTCTCAAAGCTGATGTAACAACTTCCTCAATATTATCTGAATCAACAGACTCAGAATTTTCTTGAGCATAAGAAAAAGAACTGACTAGCAGAACTAATAATAATAGTATGTATCTCATATACTCTCCCATAAGATATTTATCCTCATATAATATAACAATTAACTAGGTAAGCAAACATTTGAAACATTGAGAAAAAGCGAGAAAAGAGAAAAAATAGCACAACTTTTAAATCAGTATTTTCCCAATCCTGATGTGCCCCTTGACCATAAAGACCCATATACCCTTCTCATAGCTGTTTTACTTTCAGCACAATGTACAGATGAAAGGGTCAATCAGGTAACTCCTTTTTTGTTTAAAAAAGCTTCAAACCCTTTTGAAATGGGCAAATTGAGACAAGAACAGATATATAAAATTATCAAACCCTGTGGATTAGGCCCAAAAAAATCCAAAGCAATTAAGAAGCTTTCACAGATTTTAGTCAAAAATTATGGTGGTGAAGTACCAAAAGACCTTGAAATACTTGAGACTTTACCAGGTGTAGGCCATAAAACTGCTTCAGTAGTTGTTTCGCAAGCATATGGAATACCCTCTTTTCCAGTTGATACACATATACATAGATGTGCTCAAAGATGGGGATTATCCTCTGGAAAAAATGTTACTACCACAGAGAAAGATTTAAAGAAGTTTTTCCCACCTGAACAATGGAATAAACTTCATATCCAAATTATTATGTATGCAAGGGAATATTGTTCTGCAAGAGGATGCTTCGGTCTTGAATGTCCTATTTGTAAAGCTTGCTATCCCAAAAGAAAATCAAAATTTAAACATAAGAAACCATAATGAATGAATTTATAAAAAATCAAAATATTACAATTGCTGAATACGATTCTGATTTATCAAAACATCTAGAAGCAGAATCAAATAGACAAGAAGAACATATTGAATTAATTGCTTCTGAAAACTATGCATCCAAGAGAATACTTGAAGCTCAAGGAAGTGTTCTTACCAATAAATACGCTGAAGGGTATCCAAACAAAAGATACTATGGCGGCTGTGAACATGTTGATGGAGCCGAAACCCTTGCTATTGAAAGGGCAAAAACTCTTTTCAATGCAAAATTTGCAAATGTACAACCTCATTCAGGAGCTTCAGCTAATGCTGCTGTTTTTCTTGCCCTTCTTGAGCCAGGCGATACTTTTCTCGGTATGGCATTAGATCAAGGTGGACATCTAACCCATGGTGCTAAAGTTAATTTTTCAGGAAAAAACTATAATGCAATTCAATATGGCTTAGATCCTGAAACAGGAGATATTGATTATGTTGAAGTAGCCAAGTTAGCCAAAAAGCATAAACCTAAGATGATTGTGGCTGGTTTTTCAGCATTCATGGGCACAGTAAACTGGAAGCTATTTAGAGAAATTGCAGATGAGGTTGGCGCATATCTTCTTGTTGATATGGCACATGTTTCAGGATTAGTTGCTGGAGGTGTTTATCCAAATCCTGTAGAACATGCTCATGTTGTGACAAGTACTACTCATAAGTCTTTACGTGGGCCAAGGTCAGGAATAATTCTTTCGAACGAAGATGAAGATTTTCAAAAGAAACTTAATTTTGCTGTTTTTCCAGGCTCCCAAGGTGGTCCATTAATGCATGTCATAGCTGCAAAAGCAATTTGTTTTAAAGAAGCCATGACACAAGATTTTAGAGATTATCAAAAACAAATCTTAGTAAACGCAAAAACTATGTGTGCAAGATTTAAAGAAAGAGGCTTTAACCTAGTCCAGCCTGAGACGGAAAATCATTTAATTCTTATGGATCTAAGAAATAAAAATGTCACCGGTAAAGAAGTAGAAGAACTGCTTGGAACTGTGAATATAACCGTTAATAAAAATTCAATTCCGAACGATCCTGAATCGCCATTTGTTACTTCCGGTATAAGAATTGGTACACCTGCTATGACAACGCGAGGCTTTACAATTGAAGAGTCTAATCTTGTAGTTGATCTAATTTGTGATGCTGTTGAAAATAAAGACAACAGCGATGAACTTGATATAGTAAGAACAAGAGTAAAGGAATTATGTGCTAAATTTCCTGTATATAAATAATGTTTTGTCCATTTTGCACTAACGAAGAAACTAAAGTTGTAGACTCACGACTAGTCACTAATGGTTCGCAAATAAAAAGAAGAAGAGAATGTACCGATTGTGGAGAGAGGTTTTCCACATATGAAGAAGCTGAACTAGTAATGCCTAGAATAATTAAATCAAATGAAAGAAGAGAGCCATTCGATGAAGAAAAGCTTAGAGCTGGATTATTAACTGCTCTAGAGAAGCGCCCTGTTTCAGCTGATCAAATTGAAAATGCGCTGCAAAATGTCAAAGATTACATCAGAAAAATTGGTGAGAGAGAAATCCAAGCCCAAGTAATTGGAAAACAAGTAATGAACCAATTAAAAGAACTTGATCAAGTTGCTTATGTAAGGTTTGCTTCTGTTTATCAAAATTTTCAAGACATCAAAGACTTTGCTGACGAAGTTTCTGAATTATCCAAAGATTAAATGAATTACGAATTGCTCATGAAAAGGGCTCTAGAAATTTCTGCACCCTATAAATATCTTGCCAAGCCGAACCCTATGGTTGGAGCACTAATAACCAAAGAAGGTTTGATCTTAGCTGAAGGTGCTCATGAAAAATTTGGTGGCGCTCATGCTGAAGTAAATTGTTTTAATGCGCTTGATGATGAAATTGATGATAGTCATGTAATGATCTGTACGCTTGAGCCATGCAATCATTATGGTAAGACACCGCCCTGCACAGAAAGAATTATTGATTCTGGCATAAAAAAAATTGTCATAGGTAGCTTAGATCCAAATCCAAAAGTTGCTGGAAAAGGAATTAAAAAACTGCAAGCTGCAGGAATTGAAGTTAAACATGGTGTCTTAGCAAATGAGGTAAAAGAATTAAATAAATTTTTCTTTTTTAAACATGAAAATAAAAGGGCTTATGTAACTATAAAAATAGCTAGCTCTTCAGATTGGAAATCTCACAATAAAGATGGAAGCTCTACTTGGATAACTTGCGAGAATTCTAGAAAGGATGTCCAATTAGTGAGAGCTGAACACGATGTCATTCTTACAGGAGGCAATACAGTTAGAAATGACCAACCAAGAATGAATGCGAGAGTAAGCTTCCCAATCAATCAACCAAAAAAAGTTTTGTTATCTGCTCAGAAAGACTGGGATAGAAGTTTAGATTTCTTTAAAAATTCTGAAGTTAAGGTCTTAGATGAGAAAAATTTGTTTAAAGTCATCGAGAAACTATCAGATGAAGATCTAAACTCTGTGCTTGTTGAGGCAGGGCCAAAATTAGTTCAAGGTTTCTTAGAAAATGGTCTATGTGATCAATTAATTGTTTATCAGTCGCCTGACAAGCTTGGAGAAAATGGTGTTTCCTGGTTTGAGGGAGGAAGAGCAATTGATAAATATGGTTTAAGTCTTAAATCATCGTTTACAATTGACCGTGATAAAAAAAGTGTTTTTGAAAAATGAATAAAAATGAGATCCCAGAAATAATTGAAGACCTAAAAGAAGGGAAGATGGTCATTATTCTTGATGATGAAGATAGAGAGAATGAAGGTGACTTAATATGTGCTGCAGATGCAATTACACCAGAGATAATAAATTTCATGGCTACTAATGGAAGAGGTCTTATCTGCTTGGCTCTTGAATCAGAAAAGTGTGAGAAATTAAATTTAAAACCGATGACTAATAATAATAAAGCAAGTAATAGAACAGCATTTACTGTTTCAATTGAAGCTAAGGATGGCATTACTACTGGAATTTCTGCAAAAGATCGAGCTCATACAATTACAACAGCTGTAAATTCAGAAGCAACAGAAGAAGACATAGTCCAACCTGGTCATGTGTTTCCTTTACAAGCCATGAAGGGAGGCGTTCTAGCCAGAGCTGGACATACAGAGGCCGCTTGTGACTTAGCATCATTGGCAGGATTTTCAGGTGCAGGAGTAATCTGCGAAATTATGAATGATGACGGCACCATGGCTAGACGAGATGATTTGCTAAAGTTTGGTGACAAACATGGCTTAAAAGTTGGAACGATTGCTGACTTAATTGATTACAAACTTTCAAAAGAATCAACAATTGAGAATGTTCATACAAAAAATGTTTCTACAGAGTTTGGTGATTTTAAATTAGATGTCTGGAGAGATGTAATTTTTGATGAACATCATTTTTCTTTAACAAAAGGTGAACCAGAAAATATTGAAATGCCAATAGTAAGAGTTCAAACTCAAAGCGTATTACAAGATACATTGGGCATTGATGAGATTGGCAAAAAATGGTCAATCAGAAAATCATTAAAACGTATTGCTGATGAAGGAACAGGAGTATTTGTTTTAATTAATCATAGGGATGCAAAAGGTTATTGGTTATCAATGCTGAAAGATGAAAGCATTGAACCTAAAAGAAACAGAAGGGTTATCGGGATAGGATCGCAAATTTTGAGAGCAATAGGCTTAACCAAAATTCAAGTTTTGGGCACCCCAACTAAATACAGCGGTCTATCAGGTTTCAATATTGAAATTGAGGGGTTTATTGATGAATAACGCACCTAGCTTTTCAGAATATCTATCAAATTTAAAAAATAAAAATATTCTTATAGTAACAACGACATGGAATAAAGAATTGCTGCAACCACTAGTCAATGAAATTGAATCAATAGCAAATGAGCATAAAGTAAATCATGAAAAAATATTTTGTCCTGGCTCCCTAGAATTGGCTGCTACTCTGAAAAGATCATCCATAGATAAATATGATGGAGTTTTAGCAATAGGCCTTGTTATTAAAGGCGATACCCCACATTTTAAATTGGTTTCAAGACAAACTTTTCATGATCTCGGTCTCGTGGCTCTTGAATTTCACAGCACACCTTTAATCAACGGAGTGCTTACAGTTGACAATAAAGTACAAGCTGAAGACAGAATCAATCCTCAAAAAATGAATAAAGGTAAAGAATTTATAGAATCTCTTTTTCAAATGATGTCTTCATAGGATGAAAAATCTCAGCCAACACAAAGAAAAAGTTAATGCTCGCGAACTTTTAGTACAAGCACTTTATGAATTTTCTTTTGGTCACAATGATGCAAAAGTTATTGAAGAATCTTTTAGAAAAGATTTCACCAAGACAAAGGTTGATTACATTTTTTTTAGAAACCTTTTCACACATATCACAAATAATATTTCTGAGCATAAAGAGAAAATTTTAGAAGTTGCTGAGTTGGAGGTATTTGGTATTAAGACAATTGAAGTTATGGAGGAGAATATACTCCTTATTATTAAAGCTGAATATGAATTAGATAAAACACCCCGAGAAATTCTCATTGATGAGGGAGTTAGATTAAGTAAAAAATTCTGTTCTGATAACTCCTATAAGTTCATTAACGCAACTTTAGAAAAAATATTAGAATCCTAGTATGAGAAAAATTGGCTTTATTGGTTGTGGGCATATGGCAAAAGCATTGATGCTTGGGTTAAAAAGCCATGCAAACTACACAATTTTTGGTCACGATAGAAACCCTGCCAATCATTCTTGGCTCAAAGACCATGACATTGAGCATAAGAGCCTTGAAAGCATATGCAAAGATTCAGATATAGTGATTATTTGCGTTAAACCTAAAGATATGTATGAGCTCTGCGTCTCATTAAATAATGTTCTTGATGAGGAAACAAAAGTAATAAGTGTTGCAGCAGGTGTAACAATAGAAAATTTAAATAAAGCATTGCCAGGGAGAAAAATATTTAGGGCAATGCCTAATATTGGTGCAAAAGATAATCTTGGCATAACTAGTATTTTTTCTTCTGAGTTAGACGATGAAATACTTGAGATCTTTAACTTTTTAGGGAAAGCCTTCCGAGTAGACAATGAAGAAAAAATTAATTTACATACATCTCTTATTGGTAGTGGTCCAGCTTTTTATTTTGAAATAATTAACGAGTTTGAAAATAGACTTAATGAATTATTGCCTGAGGAAGTTTCAAAAAGAGATATCACTTTATTGTTTTTGACTAGTCTTATAAGCGCTATTAAAAATGGTGAAAACTTGGAAGATCTTATCGGTAGTATAAGATCGAAAGGTGGCACGACAGAGGCTGGTCTTAACCTTCTTTACAGTGAAAATTTTATCAAAATATTTTCTGATGCTGTCGATGCAGCAAAGAACAGAGCAACTGAATTATCTATGGATTAAATCTTCTCTATTTGGCCCATTCGAAATTAAACTTATCTTTACTCCAACGAAATCTTCAATAAATTCCAGAAATTCTTTAGCTTTATCAGGAAGTTCCGCATAATTTTTACATTCTTCAAGTGAACAATTCCATCCTTCGAATGATTTATAAACTGGCTTCACTTTATGCAATAGTCTCGATTTAAAAGAAGTTTTTTTATTATCGACTTCATATTCTGTACAGACCTTAATCTGTTCAAAAGAATCAAGAACATCAAGCTTAGTTATGCAGAGTTCTGTAAGGTTATTTAATTTTGCTGAATATCTCAAAGCAACTAGATCTAGCCATCCACATCTTCTGGGTCTCCCGGTCGTTGCTCCAAATTCATGACCTAATTTCGCAATTTTTTCACCCTCCTCACAAAAAAGCTCAGTAGGAAATGGGCCTGCTCCTACTCTTGTTGTATATGCCTTTGCAATGCCAAGCACATCAGAATAAATGCTCCTTGGGAAACCAGAACCAATGCCAACTGAGGTAGCTAAAGTATTTGAAGAAGTAACATAAGGATAAGTGCCATAATCAACATCCAATAATGTTCCTTGAGCTCCTTCATACAAAATGTTTCCACCCTCTTCATAAATGCTTTCTAAAGTATCGGTTACATCCCCAAAATATTTTGAAGCTTGATTGTAAGAATCAACTAATTCCTTATAAACATCTTCGTATCTAAATGGCTCTGCATCATGAATATTTTGAATTTGAAAATTATAGTACTCAACTAAACTTCTCAGCTTATGTTCTAATAAATCATTATCTTCGAGATCAAATGCTTTAATACTTCTCCTTGCTGTTTTATCCTCATAAGCTGGACCAATGCCCCTTCGAGTTGTTCCTATTGAGTTCTTATTATCTTCACGTAATTGATCAATTTTTGCATGTAGAGGTAAAAGCAAGCTGCAATATCTACTGATTCGTAATTTACCTTCGAGCTCAATCCCTTTCTCTTCTAGCTGCTTAATTTCTTCTAGTAGAGATTCAATAGATAAAATTACTCCCTGACCTATGAAACAAGAAACATGATCATAAAAAATTCCAGATGGAATCAAATGGAGTACAAATTTCTCGTCTTCTTTATAGATAGTATGGCCAGCATTATGACCACCTTGAAACCTGCAAACAGCTTCAAATTTTTTTGAATAAAAATCTACGATTTTTCCCTTACCTTCGTCACCCCATTGAGTTCCTACGAGGATAAGGGATTGTTTCATTTACTTCGGTTCAGATTTATTCAAATACTTGAAGTAATCACTATCAGGATCTATCAATAAGATATCACCTTCATCTCTAAAAGTATTTTTGTATGCTCTGAGACTTCGCGTAAAATCATAAAACTCTGGATCTCTGTTATAGGCTTCGGCATAAGTTGAGGTTGCAATTGCATCACCCTCACCTCTGGTTTTTTCTGCCTCTTTAGTTGCATTTGCCAAGATAATTGTTCTTTGCTTATCGGCATCAGCTCTAATTTTTTCAGCAGTTTCACGACCTTCTGCTCGAAGCTCTTCAGCAATTCTGTTTCTTTCAGTTTTCATTCTTTCAAAAACTGAGGTTCTTATTTCTCGTTCAAAATCAATTCTTTTGACTCTGAAGTCAATTATTTCAACACCCAATTGTGCTGAATCCTCACCAAGTGAATTTCTTAATGCAAGCATTAGACCGTCTCTATCTCCAGAAACCACTTCAATCAGCGTTCGCTTACCAAACTCGTTTCTAAGTTTATCTTTGATTCTTCTCTGAAGCGTATCTTCAGCAACTCGATCTTGACCACCATTTGTAGATGTATAGTAAGTTTCTGCGTCAACAATTCTATATTTTACAAAGGAGTCAACATTCAATGGTTTTGCTTCGCTGGATAGCACTCTATCTGGAGGTGTATCCAAAGATCTTAATCTTCCTTCAAATTTGATAACACTATCAACAAATGGAACTTTGAAATTGAGTCCTGGTTCTAAAGTCCTCTCAAAAGCGCCAAGTTTAAGGAGTATTGCTTTTTCTGTATCCCTTACAATCACAACAGACTGAAAAAGTGCGGTAATAACTAAAACAGCGAGTAACGTAATAAATGTATTCTTATTCATTATCTTCCTCCTGTTTTTTAATTAACTGATCTAATGGCAAGTAAAGTAAATTATTGCCACCTTCAACGTCAATCATTACTTTTGTGCTTGATGACAGAACTTCTTCTAGAGCGTCTATGTATAGTCTTTCTCTAGTAACTTCTGGTGCTTTATCGTATTCAACAAGCAGAGCTTTGAATCTTTCAGCTTCACCTTCAGCAACAGCTATCACTTTTTGTTTATAAGCTTCAGCATCTTGTAATTGTCTCTGAGCCTCACCTCTTGCTTGAGGAACTATAGATAAAGCATATTTTTCTGCTTCATTTCTTAATCTTTCTTTATCTTCTCGTGCAGCAACAACGTCTCTAAATGAGTCAATAACTTCAGCTGGGGGCTGTCTTTGCTCAATGTTGACTTGTTGAACAGAAATACCTGCATCATAAATATCGAGATATTCTTCAAGTCGCAAAAGAATTCCTGAACTTATAGCCGCTGCTCCTGAGGTTAATAAATTATCCATATTATTTTCACCTACAACGTGTCTAAGTGCACTTTCTGTAGCTTGTCTAATAGTTATTTCAGGATCTTCAACTATTAAGGAATACTTCACTAAATCACTGATGGTGTACTGAACGTTAAGTTCAATATCAACAATGTTCTCATCTCTAGTAAGCATATTTGTTGGAAGGACAAAGGTTCTAATCTTAGATATATTCTCTTCTGCATACACCTCTTCAATTATTGGAAAGTGGAATTGCAATCCTGGTCCAAGCACTCTGTTATATTCACCTAACGTAAGAACAACTAGTCTATCTGCTTCATTGACTATTCTTATGCCAAGAAAGACATATAGTGCAAGAAGACCAGTTAAAAGATAAGAGAAAAACTTAAAATTAAATTTAAAGCTTGCTCCGCCTCCACCAGTGCTACCACCACCAGAGTTTCCAGAAAAGAACATTTTTCTTAATTGCTTTATTGCATCGTCGAGATCGGGAGGTGAATTTTTTCTACCCCACGGATCATTTTCATTTGGATTCCAACTCATTTATTTATAGCTCCTTAGATAAGTGTTTATTGTATCAGAAAAATATTTCGAGTCATTTTCATCTGATGCAATTTTGACATAGTTTAATTGAAATTTTTTCATCCAGGTTTTTTGAGTTTTAATAAGCTTTCTTGTCGCAGATAGTGCATCTTTTTTTGCTTCCTCTAGCGAGATTTTTCCCTCCAAATAGGATAAAAATTGTTTGTAATTTATTGAATTCATACTATGAGAGTTTGAGTTTAATTTATAGGTAGTTACTAATTTCTCAAGTTCTATTAAAAATCCAGCATTAAGAATTTTTTCTATTCTCAATGCAGCTTTTAAATCTAATTCTTCCTTTGAACCTGAAATACCTAACAGTAAGCAATTTTTTTTGTTAAGCAAAGATTCTTTTGGTCTTCGTTTTAGTTGAGAGAGTTTTGTATTGGTGATCTTAATTATCTCTAATGCTCGTGCCACTCTTCTTGGATTTTTTAGATCAATTGCTCGAAAAGTTTCTGGATCAAGAATCTCAAGTTCTTTAATTAATGCCTCATCCCCTTTTTTGCTTCTAGTTAATTCTATTTCTGTTCGAACTGCTAAGTCTGATGGAAAATCATGGATACCATCAAGCAATAATTTATAGAACATCATGCTACCACCAACAAATAAAGGAACTTTATTATTTTTAGTAATTTTGTCTAAAGCTTGCTCAACATGATCTAGAAAAATTCCAGCATTAAAGTTCTGATCTGGTTCAAGAATATCTAAAAGATGGTGTGGCGCCATCTTTTGCTCTTTTAATGTTGGCTTACAGCTACCAATATCCATTCCTTTGAAAACCATTGCACTGTCAACACTTATAATTTCCACTGGATATTTTTTAGCCAACTCTAATGAAATAGCTGTCTTTCCTGCAGCTGAAGGGCCCATTAGAATTATTGCTGGCGAATTAGAGCTATAGTTCATCTAAAAACTTTATGATTTCATCGTATGTTCCAGACTTTGTTGTTAAAACATTTTTTTGATCTTTCAACTTTTCTTGTCTAATAATTTTATTTTTATACTTACTAACCAAGTCTATAAGCTGACCTTCATCCTCAAATGTCTCTATGACATTTGTATCACAAAGTTCTTCTTTTAGTTGCTTATAGTTGTCAAGCTTTGAGCCAGTAATAGATAAAGTATCAACAAATATTGGTTCCATGAAATTATGGCCTTTAGTGAATTTGATACTGCCTGCAACAATTGCTAAATCTGCTGCAGCATAAAGATTTATGAGATCTCCAACCTTATCAAAGACTAAGATATCTTTCTCACCTAGCTTAAGATCATCTTTAAAACTTAAATCTGAAATCTTTATACCTGAAAATCCCAATTGCTTTATTTCTTGCACTACTTTTGCAATTCTCTCTGGGTGTCTAGGAGCAAGAACCAAATTAATATCAAGATCACAAAGAGCATTTATTACGAAAGCCTCTTCACCATCATGAGAACTACCTAGCACTACATTTAGCTTTGTATCTCCGAGTAATTTTTGGTATTGCAATTTTTTTTCTTGGTCAACAACATAATTTTCTGCGTTATTTTTTATATTTCCTAGCAATTTAACTTTTGAGACTTCAAATAGCTTTAGTCGCTCTATAGTTTGATGAGATTGAGCTAAAAACAAATCAATTTTACTAAAAATGTTTTTAACAAAAGGTTTGAGAGCCATAAAACGTTCAAAACTTCCATCAGAAATAGTTGTATTTAATGAAACTAATTTTGTATCTCTCGCAGAATTTATAAGGTTTGGCCAAAACTCACTTTCAAATAAGATAATTTTTTCAACCTTAAAATTTTTTATAATTTTTTGGTGCGCAAAACTTAGATCATAAGGAAATGGCAATACGCTGATATTTGAGTTTGAAAAAGTATTTTGTATTTGTTTAAGGCCTGTATTTGTGGTTGACGTAATTAAAATTTTTAAACCCTTACTTTCCAATTTTTTAGCTAGAGGTGAAAGTATTTTCACTTCTCCTAGACTTACGCCATGCATCCAAACTGTTGGTTGATTATTTTGAGGTATTCCATTACCAAGCTTTTGGTAGATGGTTTTTAATTTATCCTTATCTAATACAAATAAGTCTCTTACAATTAAGATTGGCAATATTGCTAGATAGATTAAGTTATATAAAAAAAACATTAGATGAATAATATCATTCTTATATTACTAGTTTCTTTTACAAAGTTGCTAAGCTTTGCGCCTAAATCAATCTTTACGAATAAAAATTCACCTCTTTGGTCCCTGCTTTCAAAGCTTTTGAAAAAACGCCGGAGGATAATTGAAGCAAATATAAATTATTGTTATAGCGATAAAAATTCTGAATGGAGAAATGATTTAATCGAAAGGATTTGGGGTGAGACCTTCTTAGCTCTATATGAAAATAATTTTGCATGGACTGCTAATAAAAGAATTCAAAACTATCAATGTGATATTGAAAATGGTGAGATCCTAACAAATGCACAAGCAAGAAATGAGGGGGTGCTTCTATTATTTAGGCATAGTATCTTTCTTGAATTATCTGCGAGACTAATTTCAGAACGCTTTGATATTTATGGTATGGAAAGACCAAACAATAATGCTGCAATCCAAAAGCTTCAGCAAAAAGGTAGGCTCAAAGCCATGAAAGGCTTAACTGCAAATTCAAATGTAAACCAACTAATCAATTGGCTAAATGAAGGAAAAACAGTTTTATATGGCCCAGATCAGGATTATAGAAATAAGAGGTCAGTAGTATCAAAATTCTTTAACAAGCCATGCTTGACCACAACAGTTCCATTCAATTTACAAAAAATTACAGGCTGCAAATTAATTTATTTGGATTTCTATGCAACTGAAAATGGCTACAAATTTATTCTTAGAGATGTTTCTGAAATTACGGAAAGTAAGCAAGAGTTTGCTGACAGAATCAATGAGATCATTGAAAAAAGCATAAATCTTGCCCCAGAACACTACTTGTGGCACCACAGAAGATTTAAATCACAGGCACCAGAAATCTATGATTAAAGATTTTAACCAAATAAAAGGCTTCTTAGACCCAGAAGAGGGAAAGACACTTTTTGAGTTTTGTAAATCTTCTTTTCAGAATGGTATTTGTGCTGAGATAGGCTCATATTGTGGTAAATCAGCGTGTTATATTGGGCAAGCTTGCAAAGAGATTGGTTCTAAACTTTATTCAGTAGATCATCATAAAGGTTCAGAAGAACAACAATTAGGAGAAGAATATTTTGATGAGGAAATTTTTGATTACGAAGCTAATGAGGTAAATACACTTCCATTATTTTTAAGCAACATTAAAAGATTTCAATTAACAGATTTTATTGAACCTGTAAT
>CAJWNO010000014.1 GCA_913044115.1 uncultured Gammaproteobacteria bacterium
GCGTAGTCCAGATAGGACTTTTTTAACTCTTCTTTTATGTCAACAGAAAGGACTTCTTTAGCAAACTCTTGCACGAAGCTATTTTATCATAGGGAACTGAACTAATCTTTAAATTCTGCTACTAATTTGGAAATACTTTCCTTGGCATCACCAAAAAGCATCCTTGCATTTTCTTTAAAGAAAAGAGGGTTTTGCACGCCCGCAAAACCTGAGGCCATAGAACGTTTTAAGACCATGACAGTTTTGGCTCTATGTACTTCTAAAATAGGCATACCATAGATTGGGCTACCAGGCTCCTCAGTAGCTGATGGGTTAACAACATCATTAGCACCAATAACTATAGCAATATCAACAGTATCCATTTTGGGGTTGATGTCTTTAGGTTCTAGGAGGTTGTCATAAGAGACGTTTGCTTCAGCTAATAACACATTCATATGGCCGGGCATTCTTCCTGCCACTGGATGTATTCCAAATGAAACTTCACACCCATTTTCTTCAAGAAGATCTCCTAGCTCCTTTACAACATGTTGGGCCTGAGCAACAGCCATACCATAACCAGGAACAATCAAAGCTGATCTTGCAGATTCAACAACAAGATAGGCATCTTCTGCAGAAATTGGCTTTATCTCTCCGTCAATTTGAGCACTGCTTGATCCCGAGCTTTCATAACCAACAAAAAAGATATTATAAAGAGTTCTATTCATGGATTTGGCCATAATAAGAGTAAGCACCAAACCTGAAGCACCTACCAAGCACCCAGCGACTATTAAAGCAGTATTTGTTAAAAGCACGCCTGCTGATGCCGCAGCAATTCCAGAAAGAGAATTAAGAAGTGATATCACCACAGGCATATCTCCTCCCCCTATTGGAGTCACAAATGCTAAGCCAGCAATAATTGAAACCACTAAGACAGCTATGAATACTTTTTGGATTAGTTCAAAATCAAAAATATATATTCCTGAACTGCTTGAAACTATCTGCAATGCAGCAATAGCTATAAAAATTAAGCTAAAAATTAAAAACCATCTTGATGCTTTGTTTAAAAAATTATTTGAAGCTTTAAACATTTCAGAAAGTTTAAGAAATGCTATTACACTTCCACTAAATGTAATGCCTCCAATAATAACAGTGGCATAGGTTATCAACATAATTAAGGAAGTAGTTGTCAGGTTATTAAATTCTGACCAAGCTAAAAAGAAGGAAGAAAGACCTCCGAAACCATTAAAAAGTGCGACCATTTCTGGGATAGAAGTCATTTTTACTTTTAACGCAAAAGCTGATCCTATCAATCCTCCAAGAACTATTGCTGATAGCACTAATACTGGATTGATAATTTCTACAATTGTGACTAGTACTGCCAAAAACATACCTGCTGAAGAAACTAAATTACCTTTGGCAGCTGTATCCTCTTTTGAAAGCATCTTAAGACCATAAATGAAAAGCATTGCCGAAAAGATGTAACCCAATTGCTGAATTATTTGAAAATCAAGGTCAATCATTTCTTTTTAAACATCCTTAGCATTCTATTTGTGACTAAATAACCACCGAAAACATTTATTGATGCAAAAGTTATTGCAGAGAAAGCTAGAATCATTTGCAAATTGCTTCCTGTATCTAAACTTAAAGCACCTACTAAAGTGATACCACTAATAGCATTTGCTCCAGACATTAAAGGCGTATGTAAAGTGCTAGGTATTTTAGAGATAAGTTCGAGGCCTAGGAATACTGCTAGAACTAATATGAAAAATAATAACAAGAATATTTCCATTATTTAAAAGCCTCATTTAAAACCGTGCCGTCATGAACTAACAAAGCCGATTTAATTATTTCATCTTCAAGATCTAATTTAATATCTTTATCATCGACAGAATAAAAGTCAGTAATAAAATTTATAAAGTTATTGCTCAGAGCAAACGATGCATGGTTTGCAGTAAAGGAAGGCAGATTAGAAAATCCTATTACCTTTACACCATGTATTTCTTTAATTTCGTCTAAAGCTGAGCCCTCTACGTTGCCTCCAGACTCTACAGCCATATCGAAAATTACACTACCAGGTTTCATTTTTTTAATTGTGCTTTCGTCAACTAATTTTGGAGCAGGTCTTCCAAATAATTGTGCTGTAGTTATCACTATGTCAGACCTAGCACAAACATCGCTTTGTAAATCTTTTTGTAATTTAATCTGTTCTTTCGTTAATTCATTTGCATAGCCTTGATCAGTCTGGCCAGTGTCTCCTAAGTCTAATTTCACAAACTTTGCACCAAGCGATTTAACCTGTTCTTCAACCACAGGCCTGGTATCAAATGCTTCAACTTTTGCCCCAAGCCTTTTTGCTGTTGCAATAGCTTGCAACCCAGCAACACCAACTCCAATGACAAACACAGATGCAGGTTTTAAGGTTCCTGCAGCTGTCATCATCATCGGCAAAGCTGATTTCAGAACTTTAGCTGATTCTATTACTGCTACATAACCAGCAAGGTTTGATTGGCTACTTAGGACATCCATCTTTTGTGCTCTTGTGATTCTAGGAATAAATTCCATGCTTACTGCTGAAATATTATTCTGCTGAAAAGCTGAAAATTGACTTCGATTTGAAAAAGGCTCCATTAATCCTAAGAAAATTGACTTATCTTTCATTGTTGCAATCTCATGATCCGCCATTGGGCTTGAAGATAATAAAATATCAGCGCTAGAAATACATGATTCTCTTGAAACGGATTTAGCGCCCATCTCAATAAAAATAGAATCTTCAGTATCAATTCCTTTACCAATACCACTTTCAAAAATTATATCTATACCCATATCCAAAATAGGTTTTAGTGTGTTTGGATGTAAACTTGATCTAAGATCTTTTTGGTTTTTTGGTGTGATGGCCCCTAAAATCATAAAATATAAAATGTCTCAAGATATACTTTAACTTATGGAAAATTTTGATCAATTAGAATTAGAGAAATTCACAAAATTAGCAGATCAATGGTGGGATCCAAATGGCAAGTTTAAACCATTGCATCTCATTAACCCATTACGAACAAGCTACATCGAAAAAAGAGCAAAAATTAAGGACTCAGAAATCTTAGATATTGGTTGTGGTGGTGGCATACTGGCAGAATTGCTATGTCGCAAAGGCGGTATTGTAACAGCTATAGATTTAGCTGATGGGCCTTTAAATGTAGCTAAAATAAGGCAAAAAGAATCCAAGCTACCAATTAACTATAGAAAGATAAGTACTACAGACATGGTTAAAGAGGGCAGGCAATTTGATGTAATTACTTGCTTGGAAATGTTAGAGCATGTGCCTGATCCTTCACAGGTGGTAAAAGAGTGTGGTGAATTATGTAAACCAGGAGGTCATTTGTTTTTCTCAACAATCAATAGAAATTTAAAATCATTTATTTTTGCAATCTTAGGAGCTGAATATATTTTAAATATATTGCCGCAAGGCACCCATGAATTTGAAAAACTTATTAAACCATCAGAAATGAAAAACTTTATAGATTCTGCAAAACTTGATTTTCAAGAAGTAAGAGGAATGTCTTATTTACCTTTCGTAGATATAGTTAAGCTTACGGACGATCCTTCAGTCAATTACATTATTCATGCCACCAAAAAGTAAAACAGTTCTTTTTGACCTTGATGGAACTTTAATTAATACAGGGTTATCTTTTCTCAAAATAGTAAATGAACTCAAAGAAAGAGAAGGTGAAGAGCCAGTTGACTTTGAAGTTGTTCGCAAATTTTCTTCGAGAGGAGCAACCTTAGTTTTGAAGAATTCTTTTCCTATAGCCTCAGAAGAAAAAATTGCCTATCTAAAAACATTATTCCTTGATAGATATAAAGAAATTATGACAAGTAGCATCGTGAAATATGACGGAGTTGATGAATTATTAGATTACCTAACTACAAAGCAAATACCTTGGGGCATAGTCACAAATAAATCAGCAATATACACTCTGCCTATTATTGAAAAACTAAATTGGCATAAATTAACCAATGCTATTATTTGTCCAGAAGATTTGAAGGAAGTTAAGCCAAGTCCAGAGGGAGTATTGAAAGGTCTAGAAATCTTAAATGGTCTTCCTGATAGCTCTTACTATGTAGGAGATCATCAAAGAGATATTCAAACAGCAAAGAATGCAGGAGTAATCTCCATAGCATGCACTTATGGTTATCATGAAACTAACCCGCATGAATGGAATGCTGATCACTTAGTTCATAAGGTTTCTGATATTATGGAAATCGTATGAAACATGTTCCCAAATTAGAAAATCAAGAGGGCTTGCTGCTGAATAAAAATGTCCTTATAACAGGTTCAGGTTCAGGTATTGGGAGAGCTGTCGCAAAAGCAGCAGCCAAACAAGGTGCTAATCTTATATTGCTATCGAAAGATATAAAGAAACTCTATTCTCTGCAAGATGAAATCTGTAATGAAGGTCACAGTGATCCTCTGGTTGTTGAGCTTGATTTTTTCAAGGCAAAGGAAAAAGACTATAAAACCTTAGCTGAAAATCTCTATGAACAATATGAGCATCTTGATGGTTTAGTGCATATTGCAGGCATATTGGGGTACTTATCACCAATAATAAATACATCTTTAAGTCAGCTAAAGACTGTAATGCAAGTTAATTTTGAGAGTAATTTTTTGTTAACTCAACTATGTTTGCCATTGCTTTTACAGGCTAAAAATCCAAGTGTAGTTTTCACATCTTCAGGGGTGGGAAGAAAGGCAAGAGCATTTTGGACTAGTTACTCTATTTCAAAGTTCGCAGTTGAAGGGTTAATGCAAAGTCTTGCTGATGAATATGAAAAAGATATGAAAGTAAATTCTTATAATCCAGGCCCAACTAGAACAAGTATGAGAGCTCAAGCTTTTCCTGCTGAAGATCCAAATACACTTAGAACTCCAGAGCAAATTGCTAAAGATTATTTATGGCTTTTGTCTAATGATTGTAAAGAAACAGGTGTAATGTATAACTATCATGAATGAATTAATTGAAGCTCTTAAACATGGTATTGTAATGATCTCATTTAAGAAGATAGATACAGGAGATATAAGAAGAATGCCATCAACACTTAAGCCTGAATTAATTCCAAATATGACAAATGCAGTAAATGTTGACTCTTCAAGTGACACTATTATGGTTTGGTCATTGGATAAAAACGCATGGCGTGATATTCGATCCGATACAATTACAGAATGGAGAGTTGAAAATGAATAACTTTATTAAAATTTGCTTAATACTTACAACAATAATATTTTCTGGAACCGTTAATGCTAAAAGTTTTTCGGTAATGTCTTTTAACGTTGAAAACTTATTTGACAATACTGACGATCCAAATAAAAAAGATGAAACATATCTACCAGTTTCAATGAAAACATCAAAAATACATATCGATGATTGCAATAAATTGAGATATCAATCATGGAGAGATGACTGCCTGAAGATGGACTGGAATGATGCGGTCATAGATTACAAACTTAACGCAATAGCAGAAGTAATTCTTACCTATGACAAACATGGCCCTGATATTATTGGCTTTCAGGAAATTGAGAACATAAATGTTCTTAAACAATTATTCGATCTTTTAAAACCTCACGGATACAAATACTATGCCTTAGTTGAAGGCAATGATAATCGTGGAATAGATAATGCTTTTGTCTCCAAATATGAAATATTAAATACGAAATTACATCCAATCCAATTTACAGGAGGATCAAAGGAGCAAATAGGAGATACTAGACCAATTCTTGAAGGAGTATTTAGTGTGGATGAGCAGAAGATATCCATCTTTAATGTTCATTTTCCTGCCCCTTATAATCCACTTTTTATGAGAAAGAATGCTTTTGCAACCTTAGATGATTTAGCTTCAAAAACCAACAGAATCAATATTGCTCTTGGCGACTTCAACGTTACTTCAATAGAAGATGCAAAAGAAAACTTATATGGTGAATTTAATAAAGACTGGTTTATTTCACACTTAGATCAATGCAAAGATTGTGATGGAACTAACTATTACTATGTTGATGATAGATGGTCATTTCTTGATGCTGTTATGCTTCAAAAAAATAAGCAAGCAAATTTTGTTGAAAACAGTGTTGTAGTAGTTAAGGCTAAAATCCAACTAAGAGACAATGGAAGCCCATTAAGATTTAACGCTGAAGGCAAGTATGGAGTTTCAGATCACTTTCCAGTTGTTGCAAAGATAGCCCTTTATTGAATTTTTAAAAGATTCTGTAACTTACTTACCTCTTTTTTTGAAAACTTTTTCCAACCACCTGGTTTAAGGTTTTCTGGCATAATGATTGGGCCAAACCTTAGTCGCATTAGTCTATTTACAGTAAGTTTTTGTGTCCCCCAGATCTTTCTAACCTCACGATTTTTCCCAGTGAATAAACAAACATAGAACCAATGGTTTTTTGATTTTGAAGTTTTTTTGACAGCCACTACGTCGGAAAAACCAGATTTTTCTCCATTTATATTTACTCCTCTTGTAACATTTTCTAGTTTTTTATCAGTGATATCTCCATAGACTCTACAAAGGTACTCCCTATCTATCTTGCTGCTTGGATGAGCAAGGAGGTTTACAAAATCGCCATTATTAGAAAAAACTAAAAGCCCTGAAGTATTCACATCAAGCCTTCCAACCATAATCCATTTACCTTTTTTTCTTGGGGGAAGAGCTGAAAAGACACTGTCATTTTTATCCGTGGGAATATTAGAGCAAACCTGACCTGTAGGTTTATGGTAAATAAGAACTTCTGTTTCAGGATTCAGGTCTACAACAAAGTCTTCACCGTCAATATTTATAACATCACTATTCTCAACCAAAGAATCGTGTGAAACAGCTTTGTTATTGAGAGTTATTTTATTTGATTTAAAGAAATCTTTAATATTTCGACGCGAAGCAAAGCCTAAGCTTGCCAAATACTTCGATATCTTTTCCTTATTGTGCTGGAGCTTCTTGCTCAACTGAGTCTTCCTGAAGTTGTAATTCTGGAGAAATATTCTCTATTTCTGGCAAATCAGGCAATACCGGCAGATCATCAAGTGATTTCATTGAGAAGTCATCTAAAAACTTCTGTGTTGTAATGAATAAAGCAGGCCTACCAGGCACATCTCTATAACCTTTAATCTTTATCCAACCTTGGTCCATTAAAATTTTTATTACATTAGTTGCGACATTCACGCCTCTTATATCTTCAATATCGCCTCTAGTTACTGGCTGCATATAAGTGATTATAGATAAGGTCTCTAAGGTAGCTCTTGAGAGCCTTAGAGGCTTCACTTCCCAAAGTTTAGCTACATCTTGGGCAACATCTTGGCTCAATTGAATTCTAAAGCCGCTTGAAACCTCCACTAAATCATATGGTTTAGATTCATATTCTTCTTTCAGTGATGTTATAGCATTCAATACTTTTGATTTATCCTCAGCACTTTCGACTTCTAGCAATTCACTTATATCTTTAACAGTAAGCGCTCTATTTGCTGCGAGTAATAAGGCTTCAGTTCTTTGTTTAATATTCATTTAATGCACCACCTCTTCTGCTCCCTTAAAATATATCTCTCCAAATTGTTCAGCTTGAACAATCTCAACATAACCTTTTCTGTTTAACTCAAGAGCAGCAGAAAGAATTACTGAAACTGCTAATTTTGATTCACCAGCAAGTATAAGTTCTGGCAGTGATATAAAATCTCTCTCTTTTAAACTATCTAGTAAAAGCTTCATCTTGGATTCTACAGTTATATTTTCAAGTTTTACTTTATGACTGGTAAGTCTGACCATCTCATCCAGCATAGAGCGAAGAGCAAAAGTTAAATCATTCTTATCATAGTTGTTTTTTGGCTTGGGTAATTCAAATTCAGGAAGCTTACCTGATGCAGGAAAAATGTCTCTATCTATCCTTGGCATTTCATCAATCTTGAAAGAAACTTCTTTAAATCTTTTATATTCTTGAAGCCTTCTTAATAATTCTGCTTTTGGATCTCCCTCTTCTTCTTCATTGTCTTCTTCTCTTGGAAGTAAAATGCGAGATTTTATTTCAGCGAGATAAGCTGCCATAGCCAGATAATCGCCCGCCAATTCATACTCAAAATCTTCCATCATTTCTATATAAGCAATGTATTGATCTGTAATTTCAACAAGATTAACTTCTAAAATATCAAGATTTTTTCGTTGTATAAGATACAACAAGAAATCCATTGGGCCTGAAAAAACGTCAAGCAACAATAGTAAAGCCTTTGGAGGGACATAAAGGTTTTCAGGCAATTGGTCGACAGGATTGCCTTTAACCTTTGGTAATGCGATTTCTTGGACGGCTTCCATACACTAGATATTGTATATAAAAAAGAAAATAAATACTAAATATTGTGTTTAATTGTAAAAAAATTATTTCCTCCCAATAGTTTCATTTTTCAAGGGAAAGTTGGTCGTTGATGATGTAAAATTGACTGCTCTGTTTTATTAAAATGAAATACATAACTGACAATAGTAGAATTCTTTCCAGAGAGGAACTTTCCTCACCAGAAGAGATCACAAATGAGATTCCTTTAGATAAGGAATCATCAAAGTTAATTTTTGGGGCTAGAAGAAGCATCAGCCAAATCTTGCATAGGCAAGATGACAGATTGGTAGTTGTTGTAGGACCATGCTCAATACATGATCCAAAATCCGCTATGGAATATGCACAACATCTTAAAGAGTTTTCAGCATCAGTTGAAAACGAACTAATGATTGTTATGAGGGTTTATTTCGAGAAACCTCGAACTACAATTGGCTGGAAAGGCTTAATAAACGATCCAAGAATCGATAACTCTTTCAAAATTAATGAAGGTTTAAGGGTTTCAAGAAAGCTACTTAAGGATATTGCAGACCTAGGGATGCCGACAGGTACTGAATTCTTAGATCTTATTTCACCTCAGTATGTTTCTGACCTTGTTAGTTGGGGTGCTATCGGAGCAAGAACAGCTGAAAGTCAAGTTCATAGAGAATTAACTTCTGGCCTTTCGTGTCCGATGGGCATTAAAAATTCAACAAAAGGCGATATTCAAATTGCTATAGATGCCATCAAATCAGCTCAATTTCAACACGTATTCTTAGGGACCACTAAGAAAGGTAAAGTGGCAATCTTCAAAACATCTGGGAATGATGATACTCACATTATCTTAAGAGGAGGATTAGAGCCTAATTTCTATCCTGAAGATGTTAAAAATTGTGCAACTGAGCTGGCGAATAATAAAGTTAATACGAATATTATGATTGATTTTAGTCATGGTAATAGCCAGAAAAACCATGAAAATCAGAAAAAAGTCTGCGCGTCAGTATGTGAACAGATTAGTTCAGGAGATAAGAACATAATTGGAGTTATGATAGAAAGCCACCTTAAAGAAGGCGCTCAAAAAATTTCCGATAATCTTGAATATGGCAAAAGCATTACAGATGCTTGTGTGCATTGGGACGAAACCAAACAGCTCTTACAAGAGCTCTCATCTGCAGTGAAAGCAAGGAGAGAAAGTGAATAAAAAATTTACCTTCAATTTAGAAATGGCTGAAACAATAGGCTTAAATAATGCAGTGTTACTTGAATATTTAAAAGAATCATCTTCAAAAAAAATCAAATTACAAGAACTGCTGAGTGAAGTGCCTTTTTGGGATGAAAATGAGTTAATGGCAATTCTTATAGATTTGAATGTAAGAGGTTTAATTACTTTAGATACTGAAAAAAAATTAGTCAGTATTGCTACGACTAATTCAAAAACTAAGATTACAACACCGAAGAAAATTCAAAAAACAAATATGCAGAAGGATTGGGCGCCATCTGATGATGTTTTGGAAATCCTAGTTAGATCAGGCATGGATGAATCATTCATAAACGAATTAATACCTGAATTCGTTATTTACTGGTCTGAAAGGCCTGATGTCTTAATTTCATATAATTCGAAATTCATTGAACATGCAAGATTAAAATGGGCCCAGCATAATGCTGAAGTTGATACCAAAAAAGCACCTTCGGTAATAGCGAGTGATTGGGCGCCATCTGATGATTGTTTAGACATTATTAAAATGACAGGCATAGATATTTCTTTTGCAGAAAAATATCTTCCTGAATTTATACTTTATTGGAAAGAGGATGGTAGAGCCTTTACATCATGGGACATTAAATTCCTTGATTTTATAAAGCAAAAATGGAATTTTAACCTTGAAGGTTCGTCTAATGGACATAAAGAAGAATTTGACTTTTATGATCCATACAAGGAGACTGTAGGGTCTCCGAGTAAGACTAGTAGCAAGACGTTAACTAATCTAAGAGACAAATATAAAATATAATGAATAAGAAAAATTTAAGAGCATCTGCCACAATCGTATTTTTTACTGTAATTTGGATGCTTTCAGGTTATTTTGCTCAGTCTGAACCGGTTGAATATAAAGCACCTGTTGAAAAAGAGTCAGTTCTAGTAAATGCGTCCACGGCAAAAGATTTTAGATTGCCAATAACTGTAAAAGCAGAATCCCAAGCGTTTTCAAAGGTAGATATTAGATCTCAAACATCCGAAAAAATAGTAAACATTGCATACCTAGATGGTGATTTTGTTCAGGAAGGGTCTGTGATATGTGAGCTAGACTCTGGGCAAAGACGAGCAAACTTTAAGAAGAGTGAAATTGATTACGATTCTTCAGTTGAACTCAATAAAAAGGGATTGATATCAGAATCAGCATTGGTAACAACTGAAACTGTTTATGAAACTGCAAAAATAGAGTTAGCAAGAACAAAAATAAAAGCGCCTTTTAGTGGTTTTGTAGAAAACTTAGCAAAAAAAGGTCAGCTATTACAAAACGGCCAGGTTTGTGCATCGATAATCTCTTTATCGCCACTAAAAATCGTAGGCAATGTTTCTGAAGTGATGGTTGCAATGATAAAACCAGGTCAAAGTGCTGAAGTTGAATTTATATCAGGCGAAAAGTTCAATACCGAGGTTTCTTTCATAAGTTCAGCTGCTGACATTAGAACTAGAACTTTTCAAGTTGAGGCTGAACTAAAAAATGAAAATTTAGGTATTAAAGATGGCTTAACGGCAGAACTTATTATCTATACTGATCCAGTTAAAGCTCACTTTGTTCCTACTTCAGCTTTTTTGCTTGGCGATGAAGGTAATGTTGCTTTAGCAACAGTGGTAGATGATAAGGTTGTTGTTGTAGATGTAAATATTCTTATTGATACAGTACAAGGGGCATGGATAACAGGCATTCCCGAACAGACAAATATAATTATTGGTGGTCAAGGATTTGTACAAGAAGGTGATGAAGTTATTTCAAAATTTAGATAATGGGTATTGTAAAAACAGCTGTTAGCAAATTCAGAACAACATTATTGGTAATGATTTTCTTAATCATTATGGGGACTCTTGGTAGGGCAGCTATGCCAATTGCTTCAAACCCAAACATTACATTTCCTTTTGTAAACGTTTCAGTATTTTTAGAGGGTGCATCACCAGAAGACATGGCAAGAATTGTTGCCAAACCCTTGGAAAATAGATTTTTAAGATTAGAGGGACAGGAACAAGTAAGGTCACAAAATACACAAAGCTTCACTAATTTGACCATTCAGTATGATGTTGACTATGACATCGATCAAGCATTACTGGACGTGGAGAGAGCAATCGGCGAGGTAAGATATCAGTTACCTCCAGAGGCAAACGATCCAGTTGTCAGCGAAAGATCAGATAATGATTTTCCCATTTTAGTTTACAGCCTTTATGGTTTTTCAAACCTACGAGCTGGTTATGCAATAGCACAAGAAATACAAGACAGATTTGAAAAGGTACCGGGTGTATTGGGAGTTGAAATTAGTGGTGTACCAGAAGAGCTTTTGGAAGTAGAAGTCTCACAAGCAAAATTAGAGAGTTTAGGTGTAAGTCTTACTGAAATTGGGAATGCTGTTAGGTCAAATAATGTTCTTATACCTGCTGGTTTCCAGGATACAGGGTCAGGAAAGTTTGCGGTTGAAATTCCAAGTATATTTGAAACTAGACAAGACGTTTTTAATTTACCCATAAAATCGGATGGTAATAAAGTCGTTACGATGGGTGACGTTGCTGATATTAAAAGAACTTTTAAAGATCCAACTAGCTTCTCGAGAATAAATGGTTTTGATGCAATATCTCTATCTTTAACTAAACGAGTTGGTTTCAATGAGCTTGATATTGCCGAAGCAGTGAAAAAAGAGGTAGAGCAAATTAGAGATGATTTCCCTGATAACCTTGTTATTGCTCCTGGTTTAGATACTACAAAGTTTGCTGGAGAAATGGTTTCTGAGCTTGAGGGAAACATTATTACTGCAGTTATTCTGGTTATGGTTTTAGTTGTAGCTACTCTAGGGCTGAGAAATGGGTTAATAGTAGGAATTGCTATACCTTTTTCATTCCTGGTTGGTTTTGGTATTTTGCATTTCTTTATCGGTTATGAATTCAATTTTTTAGTCATGTTTGGCATGTTGCTAGGCTTAGGAATGTTGATTGATGGTGGGATAGTTATTGTCGAATATGCAGATAGACTTATAGATCAAGGCATTCAAAGAAAAGAAGCTTATACAAAAGCTGCTGAAAGGATGTTTACACCAGTTCTTGCCTCAGTACTTACAACTCTTGCAGCATTTTCACCTTTAATGATCTGGCCAGGCATTTCTGGAAAATTCATGCGATACCTGCCTGTTACTGTATTTGTTATTTTGGCGGCTTCACTGGCTTATGCTCTTATTTTCGCACCAGTAATAGGATCTTTACTAGGGAGACGAAAGGGTAATGATGAGAGGTCCAATGATAGTGAAAACACACCATTAAAAAAAGCTTATAAAAAAGCAATTGGTTTTGCGGTGAAGAATCCTGTGGAATCTATTGCATATACTTTTCTAACTATGTTTCTAATACTTGGAAATATTGTTCCAAATTATGGTAAACAATTCGTTTATTTTCCAACTATTGATCCTTGGTTAATAAATGCTGATATTCAAGCAAGAGGAAATCTCTCTCCTTATGAAGCTAGAGATTTCGCCATAGATGCAGAGAATAAATTGATTGCAGTTAACGGTGTTGATGATCTTTTCTTGAGCATATCTGGAGCTGGCGGAGGTGGTGACGGAGTAGGACGCGGTTACATTGTGGTAGAAGACCCAAAGACATTAGATATCTCTGGATTTGAAGTGCTAGAACGACTTAGAGAAGCAGTAAGTAATGTATCGGGCTATAAATTAAATATTAGAGAAGTTCAGGAAGGTCCGGGGCAATTTAGTGCCCCTGTAGAAATTGAATTTTTAAGTGATGATTTAGCTCTTATTGAGAAGAAAACCAGGGAATTAAGAGACTACATTGAAAATAATATTGAAGGCTTAACAGGTGTTGATGATACTCTACCAAAATACAAAATTGAGTGGAAAGTTGACGTTGATAAAGAAAGAGCTTACCAATCAGGAATAAGCTTATTTGATATAGGTTCAGCAATACAAATGGTTACTTCTGGAATCAAGCTTGGAGAGTATAGACCCGATGATTCAAAAGAAGAAATTGATATTAGAGCAAGGTTTGCCAAGGATAAAAGAACTCTTTCGAGTTTAGAAAATATTACAGTAAATTCCAGAAATGGAGCAGTGCCTGTATCTAGCTTTGTAAGTGTTGAAGCACGCCCAAATGCTGCAAGTCTTGTTAGAAAAGATGGCCGCTTCTTTTATGAAATAACTGCAATTAATGTTCCTGGATTTAACTTAAATGGTGAAATAAATAAAATCCAAAATTGGATTGATGAAACTGGTTTTGATGACCCAAGAATGGAAATCAAATACGGTGGTTTAACAGAAAGAGGTGCAGAAGCTACTGACTTCCTAATTCAAGCCTTTTATGGGGCATTATTTCTTATGTTCATTATTTTGGTTACTCAATTTAATAGCATCTCTCAACCAATTGTTATATTGCTATCAGTTTTATTCTCTACTGCAGGTGTATTCTTAGGCCTCACTGTTACAGGATCTGAGCCATCTACTATTATGACAGGAACAGCTCTAGTGGGACTTGCAGGTATTGTGGTTAATAACAATATTGTATTAATCGATACCTTTAATAAATTGCGGCTAGACTTCCCAAATAAATCTTCAGCTGAATTGATATCAGAAACTTGTATGAGCAGATTAAGACCTGTGCTCCTAACTACAGTTACAACTATATTTGGGCTGTTGTTCCTTTCTTTTGGTTACAGTATTGACGTTCTTAATAGAGCAATTTATGAAGGCACGTCTACCGTAAAGTGGTACCAAGTTTTTGGAATAAGTATATGTTGGGGACTAGGCTTTAGTACAATCATTACTCTATTAGTGACGCCATCATTCTTGATGATTCTAGAGAATCTAAGAGATTATCGTATGCAAGCAAGAAATTTTGTCACTTCAATACCAAATAAAGTAAGAGAACTTTTCTAAAAGATCGAAACATAAGGTAAAATTTTTAAATGGCTAAATTTGAAGAATCAATAAAAGAATTAGAAAAAATCGTTAAGTCACTGGAAGATGGTGAGCCTAGCTTAGATGAATCCCTAAAAAGTTTTGAGAAAGGCATAAACTTAATTAAAGTCTGTCAAAAAGAACTTGAAACAGCTGAAAATAAAATCAAAGAGCTAACAGAAGACGGCGATACTAAACCGTTTAGTAGTGACAGTTCTTAACAAAGAAAATTTTGAAGTCTCACTTCAAAACAGATTAAATCAAAAATTAAATTCACTTTTAAAGAATAAAAATATCATTGAGGAATCTATTTCATATGCTCTATCTAATCCTGGGAAGCGTGTAAGACCCTTATTAATTTACCTTGTAGGCGATGCATTAAATATCCCAGAACGAAAACTGGATTCAATAGCTTTAGCTAGCGAGATAATTCACACTTATTCTCTTGTACATGATGATCTGCCTTGCATGGATGATGATGATTTGAGGCGTGGCAAACCAACTTTGCATAAGAAATATTCTGAATCAACTGCTGTTCTAGCTGGAGATGCTATGCAGACTTTAGCAATAAAAATAATTCTTGAAGATGAAAATTTAAGTAATGAAAACAGAGTAAAAATAGCTTCTTTTTTACTACAAACAATAGGTCATGAGGGCATGATATTAGGCCAAGATCAAGACATCCGCTTTGAAGAAAAATTAAAAGTTAGTAAAGACGAAATAATAGAAATGAATCGCTTGAAAACTGGTCTTCTAATTGAGTTTTGCATACTTGCACCAATATTAATTTCAGGCACTAAAAATGATGCCTGGCAAGAGATGGCAACAAGTGTTGGTATTTCTTTTCAATTGATTGACGACTTATTAGATCTTGAAGAGTCTGAAGAAAATCTTGGTAAAGCAACAAATAAAGATGAGCAAAAAAATAAGAAAAGCGCACCAATAGTAGTTGGAATAATAGACACTCAAAAAGAAATAAAAAAATACGAAGATAAAACTATGGAATCATTAGTGAAATTAGGCTTAAATAGTCATCCATTAGCTGATTACTTACAAGACCTGTATCGAAGAAGAAAATAATGAAAATTTATAAAGAGTTTCCAAAAGAAAAGCCAACAAATAAGTTATTAGATAATATTAATTATCCAAGTGATCTAAAAAAATTAGAGATCGATCAATTGCCTTTACTTGCTGATGAATTAAGAGAGTTTTTACTTTACACAGTAAGTAAAACTGGGGGACATTTTGGTGCAGGCTTAGGCGCAATAGAGCTAACGATTGCTTTACATTATGTTTTGGATCTGCCTAATGACAAAATTGTTTGGGATACAGGACATCAAGCATATCCTCATAAGATTCTTTCAGGCAGAAAAGATCAGATGCATAAAATGAGACAGCTAGACGGCCTTGCTGCCTTCCCATCAATTACTGAATCAGAATATGACGCAATGAGTGTTGGTCATTCAAGTACTTCAATAAGTGCTTCGCTTGGATTGAATGAAGCAAGCCAATTATTACAAGATGGTAAAACAATTTTTTCTGTCATTGGAGACGGTGCTATGACAGCTGGCTTGGCTTTTGAGGGCATGATGCATGCAGGCCATCTTGATCGAGACTTAAATATCATTCTTAACGACAACGATATGTCCATTTCAAAAAATAAGGGTGGGCTATCAGACTACTTAGCTAAAGTTTGGGCATCTAAGAGTTATAAGAAATTAAAATCAAGTGGTAAAAAAGTTATGAAGAATCTGCCTTTTGGGCTTCATATATCACGATCATTGAAAGATGGCTTAAAGTCAGCAGTTATGCCTGGGAACCTGTTTGAAGATTTAGGACTGCATTACATTGGCCCAATTGATGGTCACGATGTAAAGCTACTAGTTGAAACACTAAAAAGAATGAAAGAAAAAACTGAACCTTACCTTTTACATATCATTACAAAAAAAGGTGCAGGATTTGAGCCAGCAGAAAATGAAAGAATAAAATTTCATGCAATCTCTAAGATTGAAACTAGCCCTGCTGTTTCAAAAATTAAGTTTCAAGACATTTTTGGGGAGTGGCTATGTGATAAAGCCAAACAAGATGAAAAACTTGTTGCTATCACTCCAGCAATGACAGAAGGTTCTGGGATGGTAAATTTTGAAAAAGAACATGCTGATAGGTTCTATGATGTTGCTATCGCAGAACAACATGCGGTTACTTTTGGTGCTGGGTTAGCACTTGGTGGCATGAAACCTGTTGTCGCTATATATTCAACCTTTCTACAAAGAGCCTACGATCAGCTTATTCATGACGTTTGTTTAGAAAATACTGATGTGACTTTTGCTTTAGATAGAGCGGGTGTAGTTGGTGAGGATGGACCAACACATTCAGGTAATTTTGATATAAGTTTCATGAGGTGCATACCAAACATAGTTATAGCAACGCCTTCAGATGAAAATGAAATGCGCTTGTTACTGAACTCATGCTATGAATATCCTGGGCCTGCAGCCATAAGATACCCAAGAGGTTCTGGTAGAGGAACAGAGATCCTTAAAGATTTTTCTGTTGCCGAAATAGGAAAAGGAAAAGAAATAAAAGTTGGTAAAAAAGTATGTATCTTAAATTTCGGTGTGCTTCTAGATAGAGCTGAGGTTATAGCAAATGAATTTAACTATGGACTTTACGACATGAGGTTTGTTAAGCCCCTTGATCACAAGCTTTTAGATGAGATAGTTAAAAATTATGAGAAAGTTATTACACTTGAAGATCATACAACTGTTGGAGGATCAGGCAGTGCAGTGAATGAATATTTTGCGCATAAGAAATATTTGATACCTGTTATGAATCTTGGCTTGAATGATGTTTTTCCACCCCATGGTAGCAGAAATGAAGTTTTGCAGATTAATGGTCTAGATATTGAGAGCTTAAAAGAAAAAATTTCTAGCTTTTAAATGAGTCCCAGCCAAACTCATCAA
>CAJWNO010000015.1 GCA_913044115.1 uncultured Gammaproteobacteria bacterium
CTTCAAAACACTGGCAAAGCATATGGTCTTAGATTTAATGCTGCATGGTCTGAAAGACTTTATGAGGACATTTCTTTGAGCTCGGAAGGGGTAATAGACATTGCATTGTTTACCTTAAAAGGATTATTTGAGAACAGGCTCAACAAAGAAGAATTTGAAATGTTACTGCAACAGATGGCTGGCCCTGAACTTGCGGTATTTGTTTCAGAGCTTTTTGTATCAGATGATTTATATAAAATTTATACAGACTATCAACCCAAGATAAGAGCTTTTGCTAATAAACCAAGAGGTTTAGGCTTAAGCATTGAATCCAAAGAAGGATTAGATTCATCTTACTTAATGATGGCATCAGAGAATCCATTTTTACTTTTTTCTATATTGGATAGCATAGAAATAGAATTACTCTTAAATAAGAAAAATTAAAATTCTACCTTATTTTTGGCAAAAAATTAGGCATGTTTCCTGCTAATTATATTAAGTTTTAGACAAAATACATAAAGTTTTCAATTTTTCTTGGAAGTTATTGATTTATATGCAAAGTGCTCTATATTAAAAATATGTTTGAAAATAATTTAGTCCCCATGGTCGTAGAGCAAACCTCTAGAGGTGAACGTGCCTTTGACATCTTTTCAAGATTACTCAAAGACAGAATTGTATTTATTGTTGGAGGTATTGATGACTATGTAGCAAATTTAGTTGTAGCTCAGTTGTTGTTCTTAGAATCAGAAGACCCAAAAAAAGATATCTACATGTATATAAACTCTCCAGGAGGTGTAATTACTTCTGGTTTATCAATACTAGATACTATGAATTATTTAAAGTGCGATGTTTCGACTGTATGTTTTGGGCAGGCAGCAAGTATGGGAGCAGTACTATTAGCAAATGGAGCAGAAAAAAAACGATTTGCTTTACCAAATAGCAGGGTGATGATTCACCAACCACTTGGTGGAGCACGAGGCCAAGCCACAGATATAGAAATCCAGGCGAAAGAAATTCTTACACTTAAAGAAAAATTAAATAAGATTCTTGCTGACAAAACAAAGCAAACACTTAAAAAGATTCAAACTGATACTGAAAGAGACTTTTTTATGAACGCAGAAGAAGCTGTTAAATATGGAATTATTGATGAGGTTCTTAAGGAAAGAAAATAGTGTCAGAAGATAAAAATAAACTCAATTGTTCCTTTTGTGGCAAAGAACAGGCTAAAGTAAAAAAATTAATTGCAGGTCCAAATATATATATCTGTAACGAATGCGTTGATCTGTGTAACGACATCCTCATTGAAGAAGATAAGATTGTAGAAACACAGGCCCCACAAATATCAAAACCTAAAGAAATATTTTCTTATTTAGATGAAATTATAGTTGGACAAGACGATGCAAAGAAAAAACTGTCAGTTGCTGTCTATAACCATTATAAAAGAGTTTTTAATCGAACATCTGCAGATGACGTAGAAGTGCAAAAAAGCAATGTAATGTTATTGGGGCCAACTGGATCTGGAAAAACTCTGCTAGCACAAACATTGGCAAAGTATCTAGACGTACCATTTGCCATTGCAGATGCAACTTCTTTAACTGAAGCAGGTTATGTTGGAGAAGATGTTGAAAATATAATCCAAAAACTTCTTCAAAATGCTGATTATGATGTGGAAAGAGCTCAAAGAGGAATTATTTATATTGATGAAATAGATAAAATTTCGAAGAAAGGTGAAAACGTTTCAATAACTAGAGATGTTTCTGGTGAAGGCGTGCAGCAAGCCCTCCTGAAAATAATCGAGGGTACTACAGCAGCAATACCACCAAAGGGTGGAAGAAAACACCCTCAACAAGAGTTTATTAATGTTGATACCAAAAATATTTTATTCATATGTGGCGGTGCATTTAATGGGTTAGAAGAACAGATTAAAAAAAGATTATCAAAATCTTCAATAGGCTTTAATACCGACCAAAAAACTACTGATGAATTTTTATTAACATCTATGTTTAAGAATGCAAAAACACAAGACTTAATTAAATATGGAATTATTCCTGAGTTTATTGGTAGATTTCCGGTTATAGCAGCTTTAGAAGAATTGACTGAGTCGGAATTAGTCAGGGTTATGTCAGAAACTAAAAATTCAATTAGCGCTCAATACAAGCATCTTTTTGAAATGGATGACATAAATCTAGAATTTACCAACGGAGCATATGAGGCAATCGCTAAAGAGGCAAAAGATAGTGCTTCAGGCGCAAGAGCCATTAGATCAATCTTTGAAGATATTCTTCAAGACTTTATGTTTGATCTACCATCAGAAGAAAATGTTAAAAAGATAGTAATTGATAAAAAGGATGTTCTTAGAAGAGATCAGCCACTCAGGTTATTGGATAAAAAAGCCGCCAACTAATGGAATCAGAAGACTTAAAACCTCAAGTTAAAATGCCCATGATCCCTTTAAGGGATGTTGTCATTTTTCCAAACACTGTATCGACATTATTTGTGGGTAGAGAAAAATCAATTTTTTCTCTTGAAGATGCTTTAAGAAGCAATAAAAAGATCTTTCTGATTGCACAAAACTCTCCGTCCAATGAGGAGCCATCCATCAAAGATTTGCCAAAGATTGGAACGCTTTCAACATTACTTCAAATGATTAAGTTGCCAGATGGCACGGTAAAAATATTGGTTGAAGGGATACAAAGAGCAGAACTAAAAAAGATTACAACTGACCAGGGCTATTTTGCTGAAATCCAAAAAATAGATGAAGTATTAGAAGATTCTAAGTACGAAAGAGATTTACTCTCAACTATAAAAAACCAATTTACAGAATTTGTTGCTGTTTCAAGAAAGGTCTCGCACGAAATAATTAACCAAGTTGAATCAATGGGAAGTCTAGCAAAAGCAGTTGATGTTATTTCATCGAATATTCATTTATCAGTGCAAGATAAACAAGAGATTTTAGAAAAAGTTGATGTAGTTGAAAGATCAGAATTTTTATCCAGTCTTTTAGAGGCTCAAATTGAACTAATAGAAGTAGAGCAGAGAATAAGAGGTAGAGTTAGAAAACAAATGGAAAAATCTCAAAAGGAATATTTCCTAAATGAACAAATTAAAGCTGCGCAAAAAGAATTGGGCGATATTAACGATGAGAAAAGCGAGCTAGATGAATTACAGAAAAAGATAGAGGAAACAAAGCTATCGAAAGAAGCTCTTGAAAAAGTAAATTCTGAATTCACCAAACTTAAACAAATGTCACCAATGTCAGCAGAAGCAACTGTTGTAAGAACTTATATAGACACGATACTTGATGTGCCTTGGAACAAATCAACAAAAATAAACTTAGATTTAAAAAAAGCAAAAGCTATTCTCGATGAAGATCATTATGGGCTCAAAGAAGTCAAAGAGAGAATATTAGAATACTTAGCAGTACAAAAAAGAGTTAGCAAAATGAAAGCTCCAGTACTATGTTTTGTTGGCCCTCCTGGAGTTGGAAAAACTTCATTGGGAGAATCAATTGCTAGAGCAGTAAATAGAAAGTTCTCTAGATTGTCACTAGGTGGAGTAAGAGATGAAGCTGAGATAAGAGGCCATAGAAAAACATACATTGGTTCAATGCCTGGGAAAATTATCCAAAAATTATCCAAAGGTAAAGTTAAGAATCCATTATTTCTTCTTGATGAGATAGATAAAGTTGGTATGGATCATAGAGGTGATCCAAGTTCTGCTTTATTGGAGGTGCTTGATCCTGAGCAAAATAACACATTTAACGACCATTATCTTGAGATTGATTATGACCTTTCAGAAGTTCTATTTATATGTACAGCTAACTCATTAAATATTCCACCCCCGTTATTAGATAGAATGGAAATCATTAGACTGCCTGGCTATATTGAGGATGAAAAACTTAATATCGCAAAAAACTACTTAGTTCCAAAAAATAAAGAAAAAAATGGTTTAAAAGAAAAGGAAATAACATTTAGTGACAATGCCGTTTTAAAAATCATAAGAAATTATACTCGCGAAGCAGGGGTGAGAAACTTAGATAGACAAATCAATAAGATATGTAGGAAAAAAGTTAAGGATTTATCTCTTGGAGCAAAAGCTACAAAATTAATCGACAATAGAGTTGTAAGAAATATCCTAGGAGCAGAGCCTTTTAAATATGGTCAACATGATGCAGAAAATTCTCTTGGACAAGTCAATGGTCTAGCCTGGACATCAGTAGGCGGAGAACTTTTACAAATTGAAGCTGCCGTTACTTCAGGGAAGGGTAGGGTGATTAAAACTGGTTCGCTTGGAGATGTCATGCAAGAGTCAATACAGGCAGCTCTAACAGTAGCCAAAAACATTACTAAAGAAAAAAAGATTGATACTGACTACTTCGAGAAACATGACATTCACATACATGTGCCTGAAGGTGCAACACCAAAAGATGGGCCTAGTGCTGGTATAACAATGTGCACAGCTATAACATCGCTTGCAACAAAAAAGAAAGTTAAAGCAAACCTCGCTATGACTGGCGAAATTACCTTGGCCGGCAAAGTTTTAAAAATTGGTGGTCTCAAAGAAAAACTTATAGCAGCCAAAAGAAGTGGAATTACAAACGTCATAGTGCCTCATGAAAATCTTGGTGACATTGAGGAGATTGAATCCAATATACTGAAAGATCTAAATATTATTTCTGTCAAAAATATTACAGAAGTTTTGAAAGAAGCGCTTGTCTAGAGCATTCAAACGACCTAAAGTCAAGAAAACGCCCTTTAAATAAAGTTGATTTATTTAAGTAAAAAATCTTGATTTATTGATTTTTAGGGACTAATGTTATTAAAAGCCTGTAACAAGGCATTTTGAGGAGATTTTATGAATAAGGCTGATTTAATTGACATGGTTGCCAGCGAGACTGGTAGCACTAAAGTTGATGCTGCTAAAGCATTAGATGCTGTTGTAGATGCTGTGACAGGCGCACTTGCTAAAGGTGACTCTGTATCACTAGTAGGATTCGGAACATTTTCTGTAAGACACAGAGCTGCGAGAGAAGGGATAAACCCTCAGAATCCTTCACAAAAGATTCACATACCTGCAGCTAATGTACCAGTTTTTAAAGCAGGTAAAGCACTTAAAGCTTCAGTAAACTAAATTTAACTGAGTGATCAGTTTCTTACGGGAGAGGCTACAAGGAATTGTAGCCTTTTCTTTTCTAGGTATAGTTGCCCTAACGTTTGCGTTTTTGGGGTTACCCACTTTTACGCAATCATTTAATACGAATGACTATGCACAAATTGGGAAATATAGTATTTCTCAATCAGAATATTTCAGGACTAAAGCACAGGTAGAACAAAACCTTAGAAGTCAGTTTGGTGAAGGAATCAATTTTTCTGATCCAGCCATAATAGACATAGTTTCTAATCTTACTAATAACTCAATAATAGAAAAGTACACTTTAATAAATCTTGTTGATGATTTAAAAGTAGAAGTTCCAGCAAAATACGTAGAAACAGAATTATCTAAACTTGAGGCATTTCAGGTCGACGGAAAGTTTAGCCAAGACCTATTTAAAAATTACTTAATAAACTTTAATTTATCGAAAGAAGATCTTATGGAAGATTTTGAGTCAGACTTAAAGTTGAATTTAGCAGTCTCTTTAATCGATGCAACTTCCAGTTCTTTCAATAAATCTATTAATCAATATCTAGATCTTTTAACAGAGAGAAGGTCAGTAACTTTTGTGGAGCTTAATACAGATAATGTGACTAAAGAATTTGAATTATCAGATGAATCTTTAATGAGTTTCTATGATTCAAACATTGAAACATTCTCTATTCCTGAAGCAAGATCATATTTATTGCTTGATCTAAATAAACCTGAAATGACCCTTGAAGTAACAGAAGAAGAAATTCAAGATGCTTATAATTTATTCTTGGAAAACTTGCCCGTACCCGAAAAAAGAATTTCTCATATTATGGTTATTAGAGACAACTATGAGAATGTAGATGACTATACAAATAAAGTTTCTAGGATAGCCAACGAACTGAGTTCAGTTGAATTTGCTCAACTTGTGGAAGAGCTTTCAGATGATCTTGGTACAGCTGATACAGGAGGCGACTTAGGTTTCACAAATGGAGAAGTATTTCCTCTAGAGTTTGAGCAAGTAATTAGTAGTCTTGCTCTTGGTCAAACCTCAGAGGCAATTGAATTTGAAAATAATACTCACTTCTTGAAAGTAACTGAATTGAAAGGCTCTGAAAATAATTCTTTCGAGGATAAAAAAGCGGAACTATTGTCTGAATTACAACAAATTAAATTTGAAGATAAAGTAGCTCAGGTTTCAAGCAACATTACGTTCTCTGACTATACCTTTGAAGAAGTTTACGATTTTGCAGAAACCAATAATTTAGAAATTAGAGATATTAAAGGTATCCAGGCAGATACACTTCCTTTCGATTTTGAAAATTCTAATGCAGTTTTAGAAACGGGTATTAATAATTGGTCAAGCCCATTACAAATTGGATTTGATAATTACTCTTTTGTCTATGTATACGATATAACTGAGAAGGCATACAAAAGCTTCGAAGATGTAAAGTCAGAAGTAGAAGAGAATCTTTTGAATGAAAAAAAGTCAGAATACCTTAATGAAGTCTTTGCAAGTTCTGAAGCTCTTGAATTAGACGAAATGATGATCTCTGAACTTTTTGAGTTAGATAATTTTAAAGTTGAAAGTTTTAAAGGTATTAATAGGTCTACATCTCTACTATCAAATGACATTGTTGGAAAAGTTTTCAATAACTCAGATCTTGGCGTTGTGAAAAAAGAAATAACAAATACCGGCCTCTTAATTTATGTAGTTGAAGATAGAATAAAAGGCGACTCTAATAGTGTCTCTGAAGAAGATAGGCTTGCAATTCTGGAGGAGTCAAAGAGAACAAATCTGCAATTAGCCTTTAATGATCTAAGAGAAAAGTACGGCTTCGATGATAAGATTTCAATTAGCAATCAATTTGCTAATCAAAACTTATAGCCTGAATATTATATCCGCCATCTACGTAGATAGTTTGACCAGTAATTCCACTAGACATATCACTAAGCAAGAAAGTTGCTGTATTACCAACCTCCTCAGCTGTAATGTTTCTTGCTAGAGGAGTGCTAACTCCATGCTTATTTAACATTGATTTAAAACCTTTAATGCCTGAGGCAGCAAGAGTTTTTATAGGTCCTGCTGAAATGGAATTTACTCTAATACCTTTAGAGCCTAAAGTTGAAGCAAAATAGCGAACACTCGCTTCAAGGCTTGCTTTAGCCATTCCCATTACATTGTAATTAGGTGTAGCTTCTTGCGATCCCACATAGGTTAAAGTAATGGCAGAGCTATTGTCGCTCATAAAAGGATGAGCTTCTTTCAATAGTGCCGAAAAGCTATATGAGCTAACATCATGCGTAATCTTAAAACCCTCCCTAGTTATACAGTCTTCAATATTCCCAGAAATTTGGTCAGCTGGAGCAAATCCAACTGAATGAACTATTCCATCAATCTGACCCCATTCTTTTTTTGCTGTAGCTATTAATTTCTTGATGTCATCGTCATTTGCTAAATCACAAACTTGAGTAAATCCACCACCATTTTCTTTAGAAAATTCAGTTATAAACTTCTCAAATCTTTCATTTTGATAGCTAAACCCGAGCTGAGCACCGTTCTTATGCAGAGATTTAGTGATTGCAGCTGCAATTGAGTATTTATTTGCAAGACCAACTACAAGAATTTTTTTACCTTCAACCATGCTTGAATTATAGTTCATTTTCAGTATTTATAAAATTAGTCAAAAATGCGTTTAAGACCAGTTAAATTAAGCTTTTTCCTCAATATTGGGTAAAAAACTGCTAATTATTGCTATTTTGTGTCATTTATATGGCAAAAATGTATTAAAGGCCTTCTAAATTGACTATTATGTGAGGATATTAACTTTTTAAAAAGGTATTAATATGAATATATTCAAATATTTATTGAGCTTGCTCGTTATTACTACTTTCTCATTGGGTATTGTTGCTCAAGAGGAAGACGGTGATGTTGAGGAAGTTGTTGTTACCGGTTCAAAAATTAAGAGTGCTGATCTGTACTCTTTTGCTCCAGTAACAGAGATTACTGCAGAGGATATTGCAGTAACGGGTAAAGCCTCTATCGGTGAAATCCTGCTTGAATTACCTAGCCAAGGTTCTGGTCTTTCCAGAAACTATAACAATGGTGGTTCTGGTGCGGTTAGAATCGATATGAGACATCTTGGTTCAGGTAGAAACTTGATCCTTGTAGATGGCAGAAGATGGGTAAATTCAGGTCAAGGAGCTAATGGTTCTGTTGATTTGAACTCAATACCGTCTGCCATGGTAGAAAGAGTCGAAATCCTAAGGGATGGCGCGTCTGCTGTTTATGGTTCAGATGCGATTGCTGGTGTTATCAACATCATCACTAAAGATGATTACACAGGTACTTCAGCTACATACCAAATGGGTGAATACTTTGACGGCGGTGGTGAATCAGAAGTGATGACATTTACTGTTGGTGAATCTTTTGGCAAAGCGTCATATATTGCTGGTGTCTCAGTTGTTGACTTAGAAGATCTAAGTAATGCAGCTAGACCAGAAACAAATGCAGCTCCATCTTTTGGTGGGTCATCAGGTACTCCACAGGGTAGATTTGCTTATTCAGGCGTTGTTGGAGATTGTTCAAACTTTACAGTTGCTGAAGGTACTTCAGGTACTAACCCAGCTACTGACTTTAGATGTTGGACAAGTCCAGACGACAGATTCAACTACAATCCATACAACTATATCGAAACTCCAAGTAAAAGATTAAATGCTTTTGCAAAGATGAAGAGAGAGTTGGATAGTGGTCAAACTGTAAGACTCGACTTTATGTATCAAAAAAGAGATTCAGACAGACTGTTAGCTCCAATGCCACTTTTTTATGGTTTTGGTGATTTCGGTGGAAATGAAGGTATTGGTGCAGGAAACCCTTACAACCCATTCGGCATAGAATTCTGTGACCTGGGTGGTACAACTAACGATGGTAGAACTTGTGATGATGAAACATTAGGTGCAGGTAACTACGCTATTGGTTGGTTCGGTAGAAGAATGTTAGAGACTGGTAACAGACTTTATACAGATGATATCGAAACATATAGAGCTATGGCATCTTTAGATGGTGATCTAATGGGTTTTGATTACACAGCATACTTTTCAAAAGCTACTAACAATGCTTTAAATACTACAGATGGCTTGCTGGATACAGGTGCAGTTAAGAGATCTTTAGCTTCTGACTGTGGTCCTACAGGAAATGGTACAACTTGTTTGAACATTTTCGGTGGACAAGGTCCAGATAGTGCTTACATAGGTAATAACCTATGGTCAGGTTCAGGTTCAATTACTCCTGAAATGGCAAGAGCAATTTCTTTCCAAGCTAAAAGTTCTGGTGGTAACCAAATGACAAACTATGGTGTTGATTTCAATGGGGAACTATTTGTAAACCCACAAGGATTTGACGTACCAGTTGCTTTCGGTTACGAGCACAGACAAGAAGATGGATTTAATTTCCCAGATGCATTTATTGCTAAGGGCCTATCTTCAGGTAATGCTAACCAACCAGTTTCTGGTGGTTTTGAAGTTGATGAACTATATGGCGAAATAGTCTATAAAGTTCACGAAATGATAGATTTCACAGTTGCATCTAGATGGTCAGATTACTCAACATTTGGTTCAACAACTAACTCTAAGTTTGGTATGTTGGTTCAACCAACTTCTGATCTAAAAATTAGAGCAACATTTGCTGAAGGTTTTAGAGCTCCAAGTATTGGTGCACTATACAGCGGTAACTCAGATAGTTATCCAGATCTTCAGGATCCATGTGATGTCAACGCAGCAAACTTCACAGGTAACGCTGATGGTACACAAGTAGGACAATGTCTTGCTGATGGTGTCCCAACTGGTTTCACACAACCTAATACACAAATACGTATTACAGTTGGTGGTAACCCTAACGTTCAACCTGAAGAATCAGAAAGTTTCAACGTTGGTGTTGTATGGCAACCTTCAAACGTTGCTGGTCTAAACATGTTTGCAGACTATTATGATATTGAAATTACTAACTTGATTAGTTCAATTGGTGCTCAATTACTACTTAACGGTTGTTACACAGGTAGTAACCCAGGTTATTGTGGAGCAATTGACAGACTTTCAACTGGTTTTGTTGATGATTTAAGAGATACAACAAACAACGTTGGTACTCTTGTCACATCAGGACTAGAAGTTGGTGGTTCATATGGATTCTCAACTGCATACGGTGATTTTGTTCTAGGAGTAGATGCAAGATCATTAGACACATATGATAGAACATTAGCTAACGGCGATATACAAATGGCTGCTGGTTATGTGTTAGGTTCATCAAGAGACAACTATGTTGATTTCAAAATGAACACATCATTAACATGGACTATGGGTGATATGTTTGCTTCAGCAACTTTACAACACTTCGGTGAAGGTAAAGGTGTTGCTAACAACCCTCCAACAATGACAGCTGCTGGACTGGTAGAAGAAACAGAAAGAGATATTGAAGCTTTAACTTATTTAGATCTTCAGTATGGTATGGTTCTACCTGAATATAACGCTACTGTTAGAATTGGTGTGGATAACGTGATGGATGAAGATCCAACATATTTCCCAGAGACATTTGCTAATGACTTTGACCCTGCGTACAGAACATGGGGTTCAATGCATTGGTATGCAAACGTTTCTGTAAACTTTTAATCGATTTAATCGATGAAATAAAGGGTTGCTTCGGCAACCCTTTTTTTTTAGAAGTTGTCTTTTCTATTTCTTAGCTCAGAAAATTTTTCAATATCTTCAAGACCTTTGAGATCTGAAGGTAAAATCTCTAATAAAAATGGGTTAATCTTTCGTTCTAGAGATAGTTTAGTCGGAATAGAAATCTCCCCATCTGCTAAAGATTTTTTTAAGTTATCTGTGTAATTTGCAATGAATTCGTTATCAATCTCAGAACAAACAAAAGCTAAATTAGATTCTGTATATTCATGAGCACAATAAATAAGAGTATCTGGATCAAGATGATTAATTTTTTGTATGGATGAATGCATTTGTTCGTAAGTGCCTTCAAAAATCCTACCACAGCCTGCAGAAAATAAGGTATCACCACAAAAGATTATTTTATGATCTGATTCTACGTAAGATATATGATCTAAAGTGTGACCTGGTGTTTCTATGACACTAAACTTATATCCAAGAGTTTCCACTTTATCATCCTCAGATACATGTACATCAATGCCTTCTATATTACCTTTTGGACCATAGACTTTTCCAGACATAATTTTTTTAAGCTCTGTAGTACCACCAACATGATCAAAATGATGATGAGTTAGCAATATGTCTATCAAATTTAAGTCTAGATTTTTTATAACATCTAGTACTGGTTTAGCTTCACCAGGATCTATTAATGAAATATCATTACCTGATTGAATTACCCATATGTAATTATCTGTATAAGCAGGTATATGAAAGATACTCATTAATTTATAATAAACACTAATGTCCATAAAAGTATATACAGACGGAGCATGCAAAGGTAACCCAGGAGTTGGTGGTTGGGGCGTATACATAAAAACTGATAGCTATGAGAAAGATTTATATGGAGGGGAGCTTGAAACAACAAACAACCAAATGGAAATGCAAGCAGCAATTGAAGCTCTTAAATACTTAAAAGATCAAGATAAGGTTATCGAATTATACACTGACTCAAATTACCTTAGACAAGGCATTACTGAATGGATTCATAAATGGAAACTAAATAATTGGAAAACTGCTGCAAAAAAACCAGTTGCTAATAGAGACTTGTGGATTCAGATTTCTGATTTAAATGAAGTTATGCAAGTAGAATGGCATTGGGTAAAAGGACATGCCGGAGATCCAGGTAACGAACGAGCAGATTATTTGGCTAACTTAGGAGTAGAGAATGTCCAATAGATATATTTCCTTCGATACAGAAACAACGGGACTAGATTTCAATAAAGGTGATCGTGTGGTGGAAATAGGAGCAGTAGAAATATTAGGAAGAAATAAAACAGGAGAGCTATATCAAACGTACCTTAATCCAGACGGTAAAGAGATGAGTGAAGGGGCAGCAGAAATTACAAATATTACTAATGAGCAACTTAAAGCTGCACCAAAATTTAAAGATATTGTTAATGAGTTTATTGAATTTGTTAAAGGAGCAGAACTCATTATCCATAATGCTGAATTTGATATTGGTTTTATAAATCATGAACTGAAATTAGCTAATCATGAAGTTAAAGATATAAGAGAAATTTGTACTGTCTTCGATACTTTAATTCATGCCAGAAAAACTTTTCCTGGACAAAGAAATAATTTAAATGCTTTATCAATGAGATTAGGGATATCTGGTTATGATAGAACGTATCATGGCGCATTACTTGATGCTCAAATACTTGCTGATACCTACCTCAATTTAACTGGAGGGCAAGTGACATTTGATCTCTCTGAAGAACCAAAAACAGAAGTAAAAGAGGAGGTTGTAAATCAAAGAGAAGATATTGATTTTATAAAATTTGCTGCTGATAAGGATGATATCAAAGAGCATAAAAAGTTTTTAGATACTCTAAGTAAAAAAACTAATAAAGAAGTTAATTGGTAATAGATGAAAATTATAACTAGATTTGCACCAAGCCCAACAGGATATCTTCATATTGGAGGTGTTAGAACGGCTCTATTTAACTATATATTTGCAAAAAAAAATAACGGTACTTTTTTAGTTCGTATAGAAGATACTGACAAAGAACGATCTAAAGACGAGTATATTGACGCCATTATGGATGGTCTTGATTGGATCAAGTTAAATCCAGACAAAAAACCAATTAAACAAAGTGATAGGTTTGAGGTATATCAGCAAGAGGCTACTAGGCTAATAGAAGAGGGTAAAGCTTATGAAGATGATGGAGCAGTAAGACTTAAAATAAATAAAGAGGGCTCCACAAAGGTACAGGACTTAGTTTATGGAGATATTGAATTTTTAAATAAAGAATTAGATGACTTAGTTATATTGAGAAGCGATAAGTCTCCAACCTATCATTTCTGTAATGTCATAGACGATAACTATCAAGAAGTAACACACATAATTAGAGGTGAAGATCATTTACCGAATACACCAAAACAAATTCAGATTGTAAATGCCTTAGGGTATGAGGGTTTTAAATATGTTCATTTACCTCTTGTTTTAGGTGAAGATAGAAAAAGATTATCAAAAAGACATGCTGCAACAGATTTGATGGCCTATAAAGAAGCAGGGTACTTGCCAGATGCTTTGCTAAATATGTTAGCCAAACTTGGATGGTCAAATACAACAGAAGATATATTCACTATGGAAAGATTAATTGAAATTTTTGAGATTGAAGATATTCAAAGAGCTGGAGCTGTTTTTGATATTGAAAGACTTAATTTTGTTAATCAAGGACATATTGCAAATATTGAAAACTCAGCTTTATTAGAAATGATAGAAGTCTTTAATAGAAGAAATGACTTCACACTTAATGATCATCATGATGCGCACTATTTAGTAGAGCTTTGCAAGGGGAGTGGAAACACTCTAGATGAAATATCTCAATTTATAAAACCATTTATAGTAAAGTTTGATGATTATAATCAAGAAGATTTTGATAAACACTTAATTAATGCCAAGCCAGTGATTGATTATTTTATAGAGAAACTAGAATCACTTGATAATTGGAATGAAGAATCAATTGAAGCAATTATAAATAATGCTAAGGAAGATTTAGATCTACCTATGCCAAAAATAGGTTTACCTCTTAGAGTAGCTTTGCTTGGAAGAGCGAAGTCACCACAATTGAATTCAACTATTTATTTAATTGATAAAGAAGTAGTTATTGAAAGGCTTAAAAACTCTTTAGGTGTTATTGCTGAATGCTAACCTTTGCATCTGGTCTTCTTAGATCAGCATAGCCGTATTTAATACCATCTTTAATCTCAATGCTCTGTGTGCTACCCATAGTGTCAGAGATTTTTAAATTATGACCATAAGATCGCAGAATCCTTAAGGTATCTTCACTAAGAAATTTTTCATATTCCATACTTAAGCTTTGCGAGTCCTGGTGTATTCTTGGCACCATAGTTGCAGCACCAATATCTAATTTAAATTCAATACTATTGATTAGAACTTGTAATATAACACCTGGTATTTGAGAGCCACCTGGAGATCCAGTTATTAGTTCAAGATTTCCATTAGAGTCAAATACCATTACTGGTGACATTGTGCTCATGGG
>CAJWNO010000016.1 GCA_913044115.1 uncultured Gammaproteobacteria bacterium
ACATCGATATCAAAGTCACTGTTGTAATCTATGAAAACTGTAAAGGCGTGCTCAACAGGAACATTCTCTAGCCCCAGCTCTTCATTATCTTGTGCAACATATGAGTAAGTTGTAACATCCTCTTCGTCTGTTGTCTCTTGCTTCTCAACTACTAAAAAGCTTGCTGTGGTATCACCAAAGTCTTCAAAAGAAACAAGTATGTCGCCACCATCAAAGTCAGTATCAAAGTCCGCTTGAACAATATGATTGTTTAAGCTTGTTGTGCCTTGTTTTGTAAAAGTAATATCAACTTCATTCTCCAGGATATTCACTTCTCCAGTTTCGTAAACTTTGAAGACAGTTGTAGGTGTCAGATCAAATCCATTGGATGGAGTTTCATCACCCAAAACTAAGACATCTAAATCGGTATCTTGATCGTAGACAATCTGTTGTACAACTTTTGTTGTTGGCACATTGTCATAAATGAGCGCTTCAGCCCAATTTGTGCCATCACCAGATTTAGGTACAGTAACAAATTTACCTGCACCGTTGCTGTCGTATGCTGCAAAGACGATATCTTCATTAGAGTCTGCGTCAAAATCAAAAGATTCAATATTTGATACAGTGAGTCCAGTTAGCGCAGTGTTATCGTAGTCGAACTCTTCAAATTTTGGTCCATCGGCTGCTCCAATTTCAATCCAATACTCTTTTGTGCTTGTAAGTAGATATATATCTAATACAACATTATTGTTTCTATCAATTAATCCGCCGGCGATAAGATCTGCGTTTGCTAAATCAAGGCTTGTTTCATTTGCAACCAATTCATTGTCTAGCACCAAGCCTGTTTCAGTACCTTTAAAAAGACATATTTTTGAAGTACTGAGGTTTTGTCTTTCATAATCAGATGAGATGCCTATCACGTCCGTAAAACTATCTTGGTTTAAATCCTTTGGAATAATGGTACTAATAGCATCGCATTCATCTGTAACTACTTCAGTGATTAGTGGAAACGGTCCGCCAAGCAACTGAAGTAAATGTGATCTCACTAGAGTATTATCTGCAATCTTTCTGATCTGCACTCCAAAGACTACATCTGGGACTGAATCGTCATTGATATCGCCTCTAGCTTGACTGGTATAAATAACTTTCTCATCTTCAGCGTGCTCGATTGTAAAATCAGGAGTATCTGCTGGCGGTGTAAATAAAAAATAATCGCTCGTGCTTTTAACTATGGTTACTGCTACTGCCTGGTTAATGAATTCATTGTTTCTACGGCAGTCCATAATAAAGGTGCTGGTTCCACCTCTTTTAATTTCGAGTTCTTCTGAGCCAGTAATTTCTTTTTCACCAAACCATCTACCACCGGCATAACACTGGCTGGCATTTGAATTCCAAGTCAGAGTGAAACTATCGCCGTAATCTACAGATTCAGAGCTTGTTTCAAAGTCTAGAAATAAATCTTCTAATGGATCTTCTTTGTCACTGCAGGCTGCAAGGACAAGTAAGCTGAAAAGTATTAGTAAATTATTAATTCTCATAATTCGACATTGTCTATTCTATACAAAAAGTTTAGTTATTTGTCTCTTCATTTAGATTTAATAAGATTTGATGGTAAATATCGGTTAATCGTTCCAATTCTTCCTTCTCAATCTTCTCATTAATTTTATGAATTGTTTCAAATTTGGGGCCTAGCTCAACTATCTCACAACCTGTTTTAGCAATAAATCTCCCATCTGAGGTCCCCCCTGAACATGAAAGCCCGGTATTGAAACCTTGTATTTGGCTAATGCTATTTTGGACAACATTTGTAAAGGTACCAGGGTTTGAATAGAAAGGTTCAGCATTTAGGTCAAAACTTATCTTATGAGCTATACCTCTTTCCTCTAAAAATTTTTTTATTTTCTCTTGGATTTCTTCACCAGTGATTTGAGGTGAGAACCTCAAGTTAAATTTAAGATGCAAATTATTGGGTGTGACATTATGAGCACCTACGCCTGCTGAAATATTTGTAAGTTGTAATGAGGTTGGTGGAAAATGCTCATTACCTTCATCCCAAACTTCAGAAAGCAGTTTATCTAGGAAGGGCACAACTTTATGAATTGGATTATCGACACGAGCAGGGTAAGCTGCATGACCCTGTTTGCCCAAAACTTCGAGCTCAATATTTATAGAGCCCCGTCTGCCTATTCTGATATTGTCACCAACTGTCTCAAGTGTTGATGGTTCACCAATCAGACAGTAATCAATAACTTCTTCTCTCTTAAGTAGTTCTTCAACTACTTTTACTGTGCCATCTCTCGATGGTCCCTCCTCATCGGAAGTAATAATAAAACCCAGAGAAAAATTTAGTTCATCGGGATTAATTCGAGCTAGGGCTGACATAAAACAGGCTATACCACCCTTCATATCGCCTGTACCTCTACCAATAATATAAGTACCATCATCGTGACCAGAGAAAGGAGGGTGCTCCCATTCATCAACAGGGCCTGTCGGCACAACATCAACATGCCCTAAGAAAACTAGAAGAGGGCCTTTTTTTCGGTTAATGCTCCACAGATTTTTTACTCTGCCATAAGTAAGAGTTTCATTAACAAAGCCTCTTTCTGATAAGAAGTCTTCTATGTATTTTAGACAGCCAGCATCATTGGGTGTGATTGATTCTTTACGAACTAAATCTTGCGTTATTTGTATTTCCAAAATTAATTATTGTCGTGTAAAACTTTATTTAGTTTAAATTCACTTTTATTAGGTCTTGCGCAAACTTTCCCTGAAAGAGAATCCCTAAAATATAAGATACCATCTTTGCCACTTAGTTCTAAGGCCTTTACTACTTTATTCTCATTAAGGAGAGTTACTTTCGTTCCTCCAGTCAGATACAGGCCAGCCTCAACGGTGCAGTCATCTCCTAGAGAGATACCAATACCAGCGTTTGCACCAAGTAAACATCTTTCTCCAACACTAATAACTTCTTTATTGCCGCCAGATAGGGTGCCCATAGTAGAAGATCCTCCGCCTAAATCAGAATCTTTACCCACAAAAACACCTGCTGAAATCCTACCCTCTATCATGTTGGGTCCTTCAGTGCCTGCATTATAGTTTACAAAACCTTCATGCATCACAGTTGTTCCTTTTCCTAAATATGCGCCAAGACGAACACGAGAGGAATCAGCAATTCTTACACCTTCTGGAACAACAAAATCTGTCATAGGCGGAAATTTATCGATTGCAAAAATTTTTAAATTTTCCTCTGTAATCAAATTATTAATTGCATCAGCTCTGACTGGTCCAATATTTGTCCATGCAATATTGGGCAAAACAGAAAATATATTCTCAAGATTTAATTCATTCGGCTTAAAGTGACGCATAGAAATTAGATAGAGCTTAAGCCAAGCGGTCGGCACATCTTCAATTGGTCCATCCTCAAATAAGTGAGTAACAATTTTTGTTGATTTTGCTTCTGTGCTTTCCAACTCAAAGTTATTTTTTTGAGATTTAGAAGTTAAGAAATTCTCATATCTGACGCTAAGCAAGCCATGTTCATCTTGAGTAGCAGTTCCATGGGCTTCAATTGGCAATTTCACAATCTCTATTCCCCTAAAGTTAATATTTCATGTCCACTGCTAGTTACAGCAACAGTATGTTCCCATTGAGCTGAAAGTTTTCCATCTTTGGTTACAACCGTCCAGCCATCATTCAGAATTTTTGTATGGTAAGTGCCTAAGTTAATCATTGGTTCAATTGTGAAGCACATGCCCTCTTGCAGCTTGAGACCTTCACCTCGATTGCCGTAATGCATGATTTGTGGCTCTTCATGGTATGTCTTACCAATGCCGTGTCCACAATAATCTCTTACAACTGAGTAATGATTTTTTTCTGCCAATTCCTGAATGGCAAAACCAATATCGCCTAGTGTTGCTCCTGGCTTCACCTCATTGATGCCAGCAAATAAACAATCTTTTGTTATATCAACTAATCTTTTCGCGTGGGCGGGCACTTTGCCAACCATATACATTCTTGATGTATCACCGTGCCACCCATCATCTATGACTGTGACATCAATATTGACGATGTCGCCACTTTTTAACGATTTGTTCTCACTAGGAATGCCATGGCAGATTACATTATTAATGGATGTACATAATGTCTTGGGAAAACCGCTGTAACCAATGTTGGCTGGTATGCATTTCAGCTCTTCAGTAATGTATTTAAATGCAATAGCATCAAGCTCGCCAGTTGTGACACCAGGCACTACATACTCTGTTAACATTTCCAAAACATTTGCTGCCTTTTGACCAGCTTTTTTCATTTTTTCAATGTCTTTTTTGCTCTTCAATGAAAATGACATAGGGTTAATTCTAAATGATCTATAAATTATGTTCTAACTTCTTTATAGTATTCGGAAGCGAAAATGAAGTTTGCAGCAAAGCTCCTACTTGAGAATGGAATTTCATTCGAAGGTATTGGTTTTGGTTTTCAAAAAATTGGTGTTGGTGAAGTTGTTTTCAATACTTCAATAACCGGATATCAAGAGATTCTTACAGACCCTTCCTACGACGGCCAAATAATTACTTTTACCTATCCGCACATAGGCAATACAGGCATAAACTTTGAAGACAATGAATCAAAAAATATTGCGGCTCGAGGCATGATTGTGAAAAACTTTTGTGATTTCCCAAGCAATCATCGATCAAAAATGTCACTTGAGGATTTTTTAGTTGAGCAAAAGACTATTTGTATCTCTGATATTGACACCCGGCACCTAACAAAAATTCTAAGAGATGAAGGTTGCAAGATTGGAGCAATTTATCCTTCTCAATTATTCACTGATGAGGAAGCTTCTTCTGAAATAGAAAAATTTGGTGGCATGGACGGAAAAAATTTCACAAAAAACGTAGCAGTTACAAGTGCTTACTCTTTTGGCGATCCGGGCACAAAGAAAAAATACAAAATTGTTGCTGTGGATTTCGGGATTAAAGAAAACATCTTAAGAATAATGCAAAGTTTAGGAGGCGATATAGAAGTTGTACCTCCGAGCACTACTGCTAAAGAAATTGAGGCAATGGCTCCAGATGGCATATTTCTCTCAAATGGTCCAGGCGATCCATGTGTCTTAAAGGATGCTGTCTCTGAAGTGAAAAAAATGATGGAACTTGATTTACCAATATTCGGTATTTGTTTGGGACATCAAATTATGTCTTTAGCTTATGATCTAAAAATTGAAAAAATGCCTTTTGGTCACCATGGCGCGAATCATCCTGTGCATGATTTAAAAAATAATACAGTTTTTATAACATCTCAAAATCATAATTTTGCTGTTGCAGAGCTGGAAGACCGAGATGATATAAATATTACCCACAGATCATTATTTGATGGCTCAATACAAGGAATTGAACATTCAACTAAACCTTTTTACTCAATCCAATGTCATCCAGAAGCAAGCCCAGGACCAAAAGAATTTGAAGTTTTATTTAAAAGATTTTTTGAGGATATGAATGCCTAAAAGAGAAGATATTAAAACGATCTTAATTGTTGGATCAGGTCCAATCATTATTGGTCAAGCTTGTGAGTTTGATTATTCAGGCACACAAGCATGTAAAGCTTTACGGGAAAATGGCTACAGAGTTGTCTTAGTAAATTCAAATCCCGCAACAATTATGACTGATCCAGAAATTGCTGATGCAACATATATTGAGCCGGTTGATTGGCAATCGTTGGAAAAAATAATTGAGAAAGAAAAACCCGATGCAATTTTACCAACTATGGGCGGCCAAACTGGACTAAATGTTTCTCTAGATCTTGCTAAAAGAGGAATACTTGAAAAGCATTCGGTTGAGATGATTGGAGCTAATCGGGAGGCAATCGATAACGCTGAGGACCGTGAAAAATTCGATAATTGTATGAAAGAGTTGGGCCTAGAAACCCCAAGGTCAGGGTTTGCTCACTCTATGGAGGATGCTTGGAAGATCTATAAAGATATCGGTTTGCCTTGTGTGATTAGGCCTTCTTTCACTATGGGTGGTACAGGCGGTGGTATAGCTTACAACTTAAAAGAATTTGAAGAAATCTGTATGAATGGTTTGAAATTATCGCCGACTAAAGAGTTGCTTATTGATGAATCATTAGTCGGATGGAAGGAATTTGAGATGGAAGTTGTTAGAGACAAGAATGATAACTGTATCATTGTGTGTTCTATTGAAAATGTTGATCCAATGGGAGTTCATACGGGTGACTCAATTACTGTGGCTCCTGCTCAAACATTAACAGATAAAGAGTACCAAGAAATGCGTGATGCATCTTTCAAAGTTCTTAGAAGAATAGGAGTAGAGACAGGAGGGTCAAATGTGCAATTTGCCCAGAATCCTGAAACAGGTCGTTTAGTCGTGATTGAGATGAATCCGCGTGTGAGTAGATCCTCTGCTCTTGCTTCAAAAGCAACTGGCTTTCCTATTGCTAAAGTGGCAGCACTTCTTGCAGTTGGTTATACGCTAGATGAGTTGAAAAACGACATTACAGATGGAAAAACTCCAGCTTCATTTGAACCAACTATAGATTATGTAGTCACAAAGATTCCTCGCTTTAATTTCGAAAAATTTCCAGAGACTGATCCAAGATTAACAACTCAAATGAAATCGGTCGGAGAGGTTATGGCTATTGGTCGAAATTTTCAGGAGTCATTCCAGAAAGCAATCCGCTCAATGGAGAATGGCCTAGTCGGATTGTCCAGCGTCTTAAAAGAAAATGAGGGGAATGGTGCCCTAAAACTTGAACTCTCAACTCCTGGTGAAAGAAGACTATGGTTTATAGCAGATGCATTTAGAAGAGGCTGGTCAATGCAAGAAGTTTTTGATTCTTGTCAGGTTGATAAATGGTTCTTGCATCAGATTAAAGAAATAGTGAACGATGAAAAAGCTATAACAGAGTCAAAAATAAATGATTTAGATGCAGCGACAATGAAGTCTTACAAGAAAAAAGGTTTTTCTGATGCACGAATAGCAGATTTGATGCACATTAAAGAACATGAGGTCAGAGCCCATAGATATGAGCTAGGCATTCACCCTGTTTATAAAAGAGTTGACTCTTGTGCAGCTGAATTTGATAGCACAACAAACTATTTGTATTCGACCTACGATGAATTCAATGAATCTGAAGTATCTGATAAAAAGAAAATTATTGTTTTAGGAAGTGGGCCAAACAGAATTGGTCAAGGCATAGAATTTGACTACTGTTGTGTTCAGGCTGCCTTAGCTTTTAGGGAAGAAAATATTGAAACTATTATGATTAATTCTAATCCTGAGACAGTATCCACTGATTTTGATGTATCAGATAAATTATATTTTGAGCCAATAGTGGCTGAAGATGTTCTAGAAATAGTTAGGCATGAAAATCCCCATGGTGTTGTTGTGCAGTTTGGCGGACAAACACCTTTAAAGCTAACCGATGAATTTGAAAAAAGTGGCGTAAACATTCTTGGTACTCCTCCATCATCTATAGATACAGCAGAAAATAGGGAAAAGTTTAAAGACTTTCTTTCGGATTTTAATTTTCTTCAACCAGAAAATAGAATTGCCCAAACGATTGAAGAGGCATACGCAGCAGTAAATGAATTAAGTTATCCAGTAATTGTTAGACCATCATACGTTTTAGGTGGGCGAGCGATGGAGTTGATTTATACCGATAATGATTTAAAAAATTACTTAAATAAAGTTGCCCATATCTCACCAGATAATCCTCTGCTCATTGAAAAATTTCTTGATGATGCAATTGAGCTTGATATAGATGTAATTTGTGACGGAGAAAAGACCTTAATTGGCGGTGTAATGCAACATATTGAAGAAGCTGGTATTCATTCTGGAGATAGTTCTTGCTCATTTCCTCCATACAGCGTTGGCGATACACAGCTGCACGCTCTTAAAAAGGAAATAAAAGCAGTTGCTAAAAAATTAAATGTGGTTGGCTTAATGAATGCACAAGTGGCTATCAAAGATGATAAGTTTTATATGATTGAAGTTAATCCAAGAGCTTCAAGAACCATTCCATTTCTTTCAAAATGCATTGGTAATTCTTTAGCAAAAATTGCCTCAAAAGTAATAATGGGTAAAACATTAGCTGAACTTGGCCTAGGTGCAGAAATAATGCCTACCAATTATGCCGTAAAAGCTCCAGTATTCCCTTTTAATAAATTCAGAAAAGTTGATCCAATATTAGGGCCAGAGATGAAATCAACTGGTGAAGTTATGGGTAGAGGAGACTGTTTTGGAGAGGCATTTGGAAAAGCTATTAGAGGAGCAGGTGAAAGTATCCCTGAAAAAGGAAGTGCATTTGTAAGTGTTAAGGATAACGATAAAAAATATTTGCCAGACCTGTGTTCTAAGCTCGAAAAATTAGGCTTTGATATTGTGGCAACAAAAGGAACAGCAGAAGCACTTGAGGGTACAGGCATCAAAGTGAAAATCATAAATAAAGTCTTAGAGGGAAGACCTCATATCGTAGATGCAATTCTTAACAAAGAGATTGATATGATAATTAATACCACTGAGGGCAGACAATCCATAAAAGATTCATTCTCAATAAGAAGGTCAGCCCTAGAGCATAGTATTTTCTTCACTACGACAATCTCTGGAGGTTTTGCAATTGTTGAATCTTTAGAGAAAGGAGTAGAGAATTGGGAATATAAACCTTTGCAATTATCTTGATATGGAGAAAAGACCGATTACCCCTGAAGGGCAACAAAAACTAAGAGCTGAATTAGACCAGCTTAAGAATGTTAAAAGACAAGAAATTATAGATGCTATTTCAGAAGCGCGAGCGCATGGAGATTTGAAAGAGAATGCTGAATACCATGCAGCAAGAGAAGAGCAGGGTCTCAATGAAGCAAGAATAAGAGAACTTGAAGAGGTTTTGTCGTTCTCGCAAGTTGTTGAATATAAAACAATGGGCGTGGAGGACAGAGTTATTTTTGGCTCAACAGTAACTATTAAAGATTTGGATACTGAGGATTTAAAAACCTATCAAATTGTCGGTGATGCTGAAGCTGATATCGAAAACAATACAATTTCGTTTACTACACCAATGGCTCGTTCTTTATTAAAAAAGGAATTGGGAGAATATGTTGAGGTTCAAACACCTGGCGGTATAAAGGAATACGAAATAACAGACATAAATCTAGTTTGAAAGACATACAAGATACTTGGGCTAAAAAAGCTAAGAATGAGGGTTATCGTTCAAGAGCTTCATATAAACTAAAACAGATCGAGCAAAATTACAGGCTCATCGAAAAGGCTAATTTGATTATTGAATTAGGTTCAGCACCCGGCGGCTGGTCACAAGTTATCAAAGAGAGAAAAAAACAACATGCTAAGTGTTTAGCAATTGACCTTTTGCCTATGGACCATGTTGAATCGATAGAGTTCTATAAAATGGACCTTTACTCTAAAGAGTTTTCAGAACTTGTAGAAGATCTTCAAGGAAAGCCAGATTTAATTTTGAGCGATATGTCTGTCAATCTCTCTGGCATTAAGCTTGTAGATGATGAAAGCAATCTTGACTTGAACTTATTTTGTCTTGAGCTGTCAAAAAAAATACTTAGCGACAGAGGAAGCTTATTGATTAAAACATTTAGCAATCAAAACTTAAAAAAACTTAAAAACCTATTTGCAGAAAACTTTGAAAAAGTAATAGTGGAAAAGCCACCTGCTTCAAAAACTTCTTCTGCTGAGGTTTATTTGTTAGGATTAGTCCCTAAATAAAGGAAACATGAAAAACTTTGGGAGAAACATACTTTTTTGGTTAATTGCAGGATCGGTACTGTTTATGGTACTTGAGAACTATTCTGCAGGCTCATTGAAAGAAGAATTAACGTATTCGGAATTCAAGCAAGAAGTCAAAGGTAAAAAAGTTAAATCAATCGTCTATAAAGGCGATCAAATGACCGTTGAAGTAGAAAGATTCAACGGCACTAAATATACCACTCAAAAACCAGCTTACATCAGTGATCAGGATTTAAATGAAAGCCTAACAGAAGCCGATGTTGAAATAGCATTTGAAGCATTAGAAAAACCAAGTGTGTGGTCCCAGCTATTGATTGGCGCCTTCCCGTTACTACTGTTGCTTGGAATATTTTTTATTTTTATGAGAAATATGCAAGGTGGTGTTGGTGGCAAAGGTGGACCAATGACATTTGGCAGAAGCAAAGCAAAATTACTTGATGGTGGGCATGTCAAAACAAATTTTACAGATGTAGCTGGATGTGAAGAAGCCAAAGAAGATGTAAAAGAACTTGTAGACTTCTTAAGAGACCCAGCAAAATTTATCAAAGTAGGTGGAAAAATCCCTCGAGGTATATTAATGGTAGGCCCTCCTGGAACTGGTAAAACACTTCTTGCTAGAGCTGTTGCTGGAGAAGCAAAGGTGCCATTTTTTACAATTTCAGGTTCTGATTTTGTTGAAATGTTTGTTGGTGTCGGTGCTTCAAGAGTAAGAGATATGTTTGAACAAGCTAAGAAACATTCACCTTGTATTGTCTTTATAGATGAAATTGATGCTGTAGGTAGACAAAGAGGTGCTGGGTTAGGCGGTGGACACGACGAGAGAGAGCAAACTTTGAACCAACTATTAGTAGAGATGGATGGCTTTGAGGAAAACTTAGGCGTGATTGTCATTGCTGCAACAAACAGACCAGATGTTCTAGATGCTGCTTTGTTAAGACCTGGAAGATTTGATAGACAAGTAATGGTTGGTTTGCCTGATATCAAAGGAAGAGAGCACATCATGAATGTGCATTTGAAAAAAGTGCCAGTCGATAAATCTGTGGATCCAGGAGTTATAGCAAGAGGAACGCCAGGATTCTCAGGTGCTGACTTAGCTAATCTAGTGAATGAGGCTGCTTTATTAGCAGCAAGAAAAAATCTCAAAAAAGTTACTCAAGAAGAGTTAGATTTCGCGAAAGACAAAATCATGATGGGAGCTGAAAGAAAATCAATGATTTTAAACGAAGAGCAAAAAAAGCTTACTGCATATCATGAAGCAGGACATGCAATAGTCGGATTAAATTTACCGGAACACAGTCCTGTATATAAAGTGACTATTATTCCAAGAGGTAGAGCATTAGGGGTAACTATGTTCTTGCCAGAAGAAGATGTCTATACCTATTCTAAGACTGCGCTTATCAGCCAAATAACAAGCTTGTTCGGTGGAAGAGTTGCAGAAGAAATTATCAACGGTAAAGACGGTATTACTACTGGTGCATCCAATGACATTGAAAGAGCAACTGATTTAGCTAGAAATATGGTCACAAAATGGGGCTTTTCTGACAAGCTTGGTACTCTTAAGTATGATGATGAAGACGAAAATCCGTTTCTTGGCAGGTCTGCTGGAGCAAAGAAAAGAATTTTTTCAGAAGAAACTGCAAAACAAATTGATGATGAAGTTAGAGCAATAATACAAACTTGTTATGAAAAAGCAGGTTCAATCCTTGCAACAAATCTTGATAAACTTCATAACATGGCAGACGCATTATTAAAGTATGAAACAATAGATCAAGATCAGATTTCAGATATAATGGCAGGTGCACTACCAAGAGATAAGAGTGATGATAATGATCAAGATACAACAAAAAAATCAAAAGTTTCTAGCTCTTCCAAGCCAGTTCAAGGAACTTAAATCATGAAATTTGGTACAGATGGCTTCAGAGGGCCTGCTGATACAATTATTACACCAGATTTTTGTCTAAGGTTAGGTTTCCATACAGGTTCAATAATTAAAGAAAAAGGTTACGAGTCAGTAATTATAGGAAAAGACACTAGAGTATCTGGTTACATGCTTGAAGCTGCTTTGCAAGCAGGCTTTATTTCTGCTGGCATTGACGTAAAATTAGCCGGTCCAATCCCAACTCCTGCAGTTTCTTTTCTTACAGCCACTTATGCCGGACAATTTGGGGTAGTAATTAGTGCCAGCCACAACCCCTTTTATGATAACGGCATTAAATTCTTTAATAGGCACGGAAGAAAAATATCTCAGGATCTCGAGCATGAAATTGAAAAAAGATTAAAAGAAGACAACAAACCAGTAAAAGCTAAAGAGCTTGGAAAAGCATTTAGAATTGATAGCGCATCTGGTAGGTACGTGGAATATTGTAAGAGCACCCTTAAAGGAAACTACAATTTGCAAAATAAAAAAATATTAATAGATGCTGCAAATGGTGCAAACTATAAAATTACTCCAATGCTTCTACGTGAACTTGGCGCCGAAACTATTCAAATTAACTGTGATCCTGATGGCTTCAACATTAATGTTGATAGTGCAGTTCTCAACGAAAATTTATTTGAAGAGTATTCAAAAAACAATGATTTTGATTATTGTGTAGCTGTTGATGGTGACGGAGACAGAATAATCTTGGCGGATAATAAAGGCACAATATTCTCTGGTGATGATATTTTATATACCCTTGCAGCAAGAAATAAGGTCTTGGGGAAAAAAGCATCCGACAAGGTAGTTGGAACTGTCATGTCCAATCAAGGTTTAGTAGAGGCTCTTGAGAAATTGGACATCAGCTTTTTAAGAACAGAAGTTGGCGATAAATTCATCTCTCGAGAATTAGTTAAAAACGATCTAAATGTTGGAGCAGAGCCATCTGGCCACATTATCCAGAGAGAATTTTCCGAAAGTGGAGACGCTAATATTGCCCTAATCCAAACTCTTTCAGCTTTACAAGAATTAGATACAACTATGGCAGAAATTAAATCAAAGATTAGCTATAAACCTCTAACATTGAAAAATTTCTCTGTAAAAGATGCCACAATTATTGAAACAGAAGGATTCAATGGAACTTTAGAAAATCTTAAAAAGAATCATCCCGATGCAAGGATCTCTGTCAGAAAATCTGGTACTGAACCTATAGTTAGAGCTATGGTCGAAGCTGATACTGAGACAGAAAAAGATAAAATTTTAGATAAGATAGAAAGTCTTATATCGTAATGCCAAAATTAATAGTCGCTAATTTCAAGATGCATGGTACACAAGCGTTCATTGAAGATTGGTTTACAAATTTTCCTTTAGAAAAAGCTTTATCAAAGCATGTTGTAGTAGCACTGCCAGCGACTTACCTAGCCTCTTTTAGAGATTATGGACTATGTCTATCTGGTCAAAATGTTTCATCTATGGAAAAAGGAGCATTCACTTCACAAATATCTGCAGAAATGCTTAAAGACTGTGGTGCTAGTTACTGCATTATTGGTCATTCAGAGGCTCGAGAACAACTAAACGAATCAAACGAATCAATACACGATAAATATTTACAATTGAAGGATGCGAACATTCAATCAATTTTTTGTGTAGGTGAATCACTAGAGGTTAAAGAAAGTAAAATGACTGAATCTCATTTAGAAGATCAATTAAGTGCTTTTGATAATGATTCAGAAGGTTTAATAATTGCCTATGAACCAATATGGGCTATTGGCACAGGCCTTGTACCAACAATTTCAGAAATTACTGAAGTTGTAACTAATATTAAAGAAAGGTTCAATAATCCTGTAAAAGTGTTATATGGTGGTAGTGTAAATGCCTCAAATGCTCAAAATTTATTAGAGAAAACTAATATAGACGGTCTTTTAGTTGGTGGGGCTTCTCTAAACCCACAAGAATTTGCTAAGATAGCGCAATTATGTTGATCAAGATAGCTTTAGTAATACTTGCAGTCTTAATTGTTGGGTCTATTATGCTCCAACAAGGAAAGGGTTCAGACCTAGGTTCTGCATTTGGTGGTGGTAGTTCAGATTCTCTTTTTGGACCATTAGGCCCATCAAACTTTTTCTCAAAACTTACTTGGGGACTGATCACAGTATTCTTCATTCTTTGCTTGTTGTTAGCATACATATCAAAACAAGAACTCACTTTAAATATCAGTGATGATGTTATAGAAGAAGTTTTTGACGAACCTCCTGTTGAATAAATGGTGCCGAAGGAGGGACTTGAACCCTCACAAGCATTGCTTACTACCCCCTCAAG
>CAJWNO010000017.1 GCA_913044115.1 uncultured Gammaproteobacteria bacterium
TCATTAACTTCATATTTCAGCATCGCAATTCTTTCAATTCCAAGACCAAAAGCTAAACCAGAATATTTCTTTGAATCAATTTTGCAGTTTTCTAAAACTTTTGGGTTCACTACACCACAACCAAGTATTTCTAACCATTTATCGCCAAACAAGACATCTACCTCAGCAGATGGTTCAGTAAATGGAAAGTAAGATGGTCTAAACCTTAATTTTGCCTCTTCACCAAATAATGAGTGGCATATCTTGTAGATAAGGTCTTTTAAATGAGCAAAACTTACATTCTCATCAATGAATATGCCTTCAATCTGATGAAACATTGGAAGATGAGTAGCATCGTCGTCTTTTCTGTAAACTTTTCCTGGTGACACAAAAGCCATTGGGCCTTGCTTCTCAAGCATACATCTTACTTGCACTGGTGAAGTATGGGTTCGAAGTACATTTTTCATGCCATCAACATAAAAGGTGTCATGCATTTCTCTGGCAGGGTGAGTTGCAGGAATGTTCAACATATCGAAATTGTATTCTTCACTCTCAATTTCAGGACCTTCTGCGACTTCAAAGCCAAATGATGTTAGTAGTTTTACTAATTCAAACTTAACTTGGTTAATAGGGTGAACTGCCCCGATCTCTCGATCTAGACTTGGTAAAAATATCTCTTTTGGTTTCGACATTAATCTATAGCAGTTTTCACAACTTTCTCAAAAGCTGCTTTATCCTGTATAGCTAACTCTGACAGCATCTTTCTGTCAAGTTCTATGCCTTTTTTGTTCATACCAGCGATGAACTTAGAATAGGTATGCCCAAGATTTCTGACTTCTGCATTAATCCTAGTAATCCATAGTCTTCTGAAATCTCTTTTTCTATTTTTTCTATCCCTATAGGCATATTGCAGGGATTTAATTAGTGATTGTTTGGCCGTTTTAAACAAACGAGAACGAGCACCATAATGGCCCTTTGTTCTAGCTAGAACAGCTTTGTGTTTTTTTGCAGCTAAATTTCCTTTTGTTGTTCTTGGCATCTTATGCTTCCAATAATTTATTTACTACCTTCAGATTTGCACCCTCTAGGTGAGTTGTTCCTCTAGCATGTCTTTTCTTTTTAGTCTTATGTTTCGACAATATATGGTTTCTGCCTGCTGATCTCATTTTTAGACCAGAGCCAGTTGTTTTAAACCTCTTTTTTGCACCAGAGTGATTCTTTAATTTACTCATTTTACTTTCTTTGGTGTTAATAACGCACTGTATGTTCTATTTTCAAACTTTGGCTCTACTAACACAGATGCAATATCTTCCGTTTCTTTGATGATGCTGTCAAGTAAAGTTTTACCAAAACTCGTGTTTCCTAGCTCTCTTCCGCGGAAAGTAACTGAGATTTTTACGTTAGCTTTCTTCTCAATAAAGCCCATAATTTTTTTCAGTTTGGTTTTGATATCGCCCGTATCAATATTTGGTCTCATTTTTATTTCTTTTTGTTCTATTTTCTTTTGTTGTTTCTTGGCTGCAGATTGCTTCTTTTTTTGGTCAAACTTGTGTTTTCCATAATCTAAAATCTTTGCTACACAAGGCTCTTTGTCAAATGTGATTTGCAAAAGATCTAAACCTTTCTCTTGAGCTAGCTTTAAAGCATCGTCTTTGGAAAAAACACCAAGTTTATCTCCAGAATCATCTATTACTGTTAAAGTTTGTGCCTTAACGTACTTGTTAACGGGTGCCTGAGGTGGTCTTCTTCTTTGTCTTTGTGGTCTCAAATTATTTTGGGTTTAAAGATTGTGTGGTGCATAGAATTAGCACTGGTGAAACTTCTTAAGTAATGTCATAGACTGCAAATATTATACGATTTAAGGATTTAATCAAGAGGTTGTGTCCCAAAGAGATTCAGGCACTTTCATTGTTTTAATTTCAATTGCGTTACCACTAGGATCTCTGATAAAAAATGTTTCTTGTTCACGATAACCACCTTTGAATCTTAAGAAAGGAGCATCTAAAAAATCGTAAACCTCACTTTCTTGAATTCTTCTTTTTACTTCTTGAAAATCTTCGTCAGATAAATGGATGCCAAAATGTGGGACACAAACATCAGCCATATCAACATGGTGTCTGTGACTATGGCTCAATTCTTCTTCCTTAGCGTTATGTAAAGTAAGCTCATTACCCCAAAAATTTATGTCTTGCCACATGCCTTCTTCAAAATTTCCTTCCTCGCAACCCAAAAAGTTACAATAAAATGCCTTTGATTCTTCTATACATTTTACAGGTATGGCTAAATGAAATCTTGAACTCATCAGATCAATTATAAATCTCTTTTGTAAGACTTTGTATCTCCTTGGCTAATTCCGTTTTGATTTTTAGGTCAGCTGAAATCTGGTCAGGACTCAGTTGGGCAAGAGGTTCTATAGAATTGTATTTATCATAAATTCTTTGCACAATTCCTGGTCCAACACCATTAATATCAAAAAGAAAATGTTGTTTCATGTCTTTGCGCTTCTTACTTCTGAAATTCTTTAATGCAAATCGATGCGCTTCATCTCTAATATCAAGGAAAAGCTTTGAGATGTCCTCAGAATTCCTAAAATCATAATCACCAATATCTGTGTGCAGGGTTTCAAGACCATATTTTCTCTTTGCCCCTTTTGACACAGAAATACAATCAATATCAAGGTCTATATTTTCTTTTACGTAATTTAGATGGGTTTTGCCACCATCAAGCAGAAGCAGATCGACAGATGGAATTGATTTTAAATATTTATTCACTCCAAAAACCAATGAATCTAAATCAGATTCTGAAATTTCCATTGGCACTCTAAAAAACCTATATTTAGATTTATCGAAACTATTCTCTGTAAAATTTACACAGGAAACTGTTTTTACATCTCCGCTGACACCACTAACATCAAAACCTACAATTGTTGGCTCATCTTTAATACTCAAATTTCTTTTGAGGAAATCTAAAGATTGCGCATATTTTTGATACTTAGATGCTTGATTGAATAAGCCATCTATGGCGTTTTTAACTGCTAAATCTACCCATTCTGATTTCTTTCCTTTTATAGGTTTTATAAATTTAATGTTTCCAAATATATCTTGTTCTTTTACATTGAATTCTGTGACGATTTTGTTAACAGATGGGTATTTCTGAACTAAGCTTGGTATAAATTCTAGAAGAGCATCGTAATCATTTTTCTGTAAATGATTTTTGAAAACAAATTTCTGTAAGTTCACAAACCGATCTGATTCAACTTGAATTACTGCCACTGAGATTAATTTTTCATTAGTTCTGATACCAACAACTCTTGTATTACTGCCCTTTGAAAAAATTATTTGCTTCTGGTTAATTTTTTCGAGTTGCTCAAGTCGATCTCTTATTGCAGCAGCTTGCTCAAAATTTTCTTTATCTGAGGCATGCATCATTTCACTTCTCATCTTTTTTTCTAATTGTTTAAAGTTGCCTTTTAGTATGGTCTTAGTATCTTCAATATCTTTTTTGTAGTCATCTTGATTAATTTCACCAACACAAGGTGCAGTACAACGACCTATTTGATACTCCATGCAAGGTCTAGATCTATTTTTAAAATAACTATCACTACAAGTTCTGACTTTGAAGACTTTTTGAATTTGATTAACAGCTATTCTTGTTGCGTAAGCACTAGTATAGGGACCATAAAGTCCCTCATGTCCCTTGAGAACTCGTTTTGTTTCAATTTTAGGATAAGGATGTTTTTCATCTAGATGGATAAAGGGGTAGCTTTTGTCGTCTCTTAATAAAATATTAAATTTTGGCTTTTCTGATTTAATTAGATTCTGTTCAAGCAATAAAGCATCAACTTCGTTATTTGTTGTGACAAAATCAATATTGTTAGCAACTGAAATTAGTCTCTTAGTTTTATAAGTTTGGCTTGCTGAGAAGTAACTTTTTACTCTTTTTTTAAGATTTTTTGCCTTACCAATATAGAGCACTTCATTATCGTTGAAGAATTTATAAATACCCGGCTCGTCAGGAAATTTATTGGTAAGTTGCTTTAAGTCGTTATTCAATTTCTTTCTTGGTATTTATTTTGCCTAGCTCAACCCCCCATTGATCGAAAGGATTAATGTTCCAAAACATACTCATAAATATGGTTTTATTTTCCCAAATTGCAATTAGTTGACCAAGAGATTCAGCCGATAAATCTTCTAGAAGAATAGAGGTAAATTTTCTTTTATTTACCTTTTTATGAGAATCAGGCTCGGCTTCATTGCCTGAAATTAGTGACTTAGTTTGGCCTTTAAATTGCTTATAGTTTAAATGATCTGTCTTTGATACCAAGAAATAGGTATTTGCGTCTTTGGTACCTTGAAAGAGGTGCTGAAAGAAGGAGTGTTGAGATCTAGGACCATAACCACCCCAAACAATTGAACCTGTTTGGTATGCAAGAAGTTCTCCAGTATCTCTGTCAACGCTTTTACCTAAAGATTCCATTTCTAATTGTTGGGCATAAGCAGAAAAATTTCGTAACTTATAGTCATAGCTGAGAATAAGAGTGGTATCCATATTTAATAAGTTATTCATAACTACATCTTGAATCGCTAGAGATAAGGCAGGATTATTTGTTACTGCTTTATTACTTAGTTCATCAATAGTTTTTCCACCAGAAAGGAAGCTCTCAAAACCGCTCCTTCCCAATCTTAAAAAAAGTCCTAAATTAATAGCTGACCAAATAGAGAAACGGCCACCAGTACCCAAATCTATCTCCGCAATATTCTTTTGGTCTATGCCAAAGGCCTCAGCCTTTTTGGCCATTGAAGTAACTGCAAAAGTCTGATGAAGAAACTTGTCTTTTGTTACAGCTGAATAGCTTGTTAATGTCTCTATGGTAGAGAAGGACTTGGAGGTAATGACAAAAGCATAATCAGATAAATCAGTATTTGCATACTTTTTGTACTCTTCAGGGTCACTTCCTGTTACAAAATCAATGTCTAATTCTAAAGATGAAAAAATATCCTCCATTAATTTTGGACCTAGATAAGATCCTCCAATGCCAAAAATAATAATCTTTTTGAATCTGCCCTTTATCGTCTCAGATAACTCATCCATCTTATCTAAGCTAGATTCAAATAAATCAGAGCTTTTATTTCTATAGTTAAAATGGGTAACTTGCCTATTTTCTGTATTATTTAGCCTTATGCCCTCGATTAGATCATTAAATTTACCGATAAAATTATTGTTTTCAGCGTAGCTTTCAAATTGATCATAAACATTTTCATTCATACTCAATGTAGACTGATCAATCTGAAGCTTATTAGTACTAAAAACTCTCTTAGAATCTTTGGTAATGTCCTTGATTGAGAATTGAGTTAAGAAATCTTTATATTTCATGAGTATTCTTTAATTGCATCTTTAATATTGGCTGATTGGGTAATAGGTCTACCAACAACAATATAGTCGGCACCATTTTTATAAGCCTCACTAGAGGTCATTGTTCTTTTTTGGTCATCTAAAAGGTTTTGATTTCTAATGCCAGGCACAACTTTTAATAGAGGGCTATCTGATAGCATTAGTAATTCTTTTGAGCTGCAGACTACTCCGTCAACCTCTGCATTCTTTGCTACTGCTATTAAATTATTAAATTGTTTATCAAAATCATTGCTATACAGCATCTTTGTATCGGATCCATCAAGGCTTGTTAGCAAGCTAACACCTAAGATTTTTATATTTGCTTTAGCTTCATTAGCTGCAGCAATCATTTCTATTCCTCCTTGAAGATGAATCGTTGTCATAGATACATTAAATCTTGAAATTTCCTGAACTGCTTTATTTACAGTGTTTGGAATATCATGCAATTTCAGATCTAGAAATATTTCAAATCCTTTTAAACTCAAAAAATCCAGTACTTTGGCCCCTTCAGCAATAAATAACTGTAAGCCAACTTTTACAACACAGGAATTTGGATCTAAATGTGCTACAAATTTTGACATTTCGTCAAAATTTTCGAAATCTAAAGCAACAATAAGTCTTTTACTAGACATAATTTGAATTGTATTTAAAAGACTGGCGTTTTACTAGGAAACAAGAGTCAAAGAAATTCTTTCACGCTCTGAATCCATACCGCTTATCGATACTGTAACTTCTTCGCCAGCTTTATATAGGTCTTGAATTGTCTGAGAGCCAACCTCTATTTCAGAATGATGAATTAGACCATCTATGCCGCCATCTAGCTCTACAAAGACTCCAAAGTCTGTAACTGATTTAATCTTTAGAGCTTCTAGTATGTCGCCATTATTATGTTTATCTTCAAACTCTTTCCAAGGATTTTCTGTTGTATGTTTTTTACTTAAGGAAACTTTTCTTTCTTCCAGATCTATTTCCATAACTTTTACATCGATCTTGTCGCCTTTTTCAAGTATTGAAGCAGGATTGATATTTTTATTTTTCCAATCTAAATCTGTGATATGAACTAAGCCTTCAATGTCATCATCCAGTTTTACAAAACAGCCATAATCTGTTGTTAAAGCAACTTCACCCACTACGACTTGACCAACATGATATTTGCTTTCGATGTCTTTCCATGGGTCATCAGATAGTTGTTTAAGGCCTAGGGAAACTCTCATTTTCTCCTCATCAAATGAAAGCACCATAAATTCCATTTTATCGCCAACATTTAATACTTCTTTTGGATGCATAACTCTTTTCCAAGATAAGTCAGTAATATGTAGCAGGCCATCTAAACCGCCTAAATCAACAAAAGCACCATAATCAGTTAGGTTTTTGATTGTGCCTTCTATCTTCTCACCTTCTTTTATGATTCCGAGCAATCTTTCTCTCTCTTCTGAATTTTGTTCTTGTAGTACAGCTTTTCTTGAAAGAACTATGTTTGATCTCTTCTTGTCAAATTTCATTACTTTAAAGTCTAGAGTTTGTCCTGTTAAATCTGGATAATCTTTGCCGCCTTTAGGATCGATAAGTGAGCCAGGCAAAAATGCTTTTACAACATCAACAAAAACTGTGAAACCACCTTTAACCTTATTGACTACTTTACCTTCGACATAGACACCATCAGTATGAGCAGATTCTAGTTTGTCCCATGTTTCTTGTTTGCGAGCTTTTTCACGTGAAAGTCTTATTTCACCAAAACCATCATCAAGTGCATCAAGCATTACTTCTACTTGATCGCCTACTTCGACGACTAATTTGCTGGCGTGATCTTGGAATTCTTCAATAGAAACAAGTCCATCAGACTTAAATCCGATGTCTAAAGTTACCCATTTTTTTCCGATTTCAACAACATTAGCCTTTACTAATGATCCTTGAACTAGGTTGAACTCGCTAAAGCTTTTATCTAATAGGTCTTTAAGTGTGTTATCAGTACTTTTCATTAACTAATTTTATTATTAAATTTGTAATTTCTCTTACAGTTCTACTTGAGCTGTCAATGAGAACTGAATCTTGAGTTTGTTTCAGAGGAGAATGTGATCTTTTAGTATCTCGCTCATCTCTAAGCTCAATCTCATTTTTGAGTTCAGAGATATTAACCTTTTGTCCAGCATTTCTCAACTGGTTTGCTCTTCTCGACACCCTTTCTTCAAGATTCGCTGTCAAAAATATTTTTACCAGTGAATCGGGAAAAAGCTTTGATGACATATCTCGACCTTCTGCTACCAATCCAGGAGCTTTTCTATAAGTCTTCTGAATCATAGTTAGTTGTGATCTAACTTCTTCAATTTGAGATAGTTCAGATGATAATTTTGTAATTTCTGGGCCTCTTATTTGATCAGTTATATCTTCATCAAGATAAGTAATTGTTTCACTATCAAGTTTATAGTTATGATTAATTTTCCCTACTTCCTCAGGAATATTATTAATTTTTTTTAAATGAAGGTAAGCATAGCATCTATAAATCAAACCACTGTCTAAGTAATTCCAACCCAATTCAATGGCTAAAGATTTTGATATTGTGCCTTTTCCAGATCCCGAAGGCCCATCGATTGTTACTATTGGTACCACTTGCTTATAACCTCAAAAAAATTAGGGAAGGAAGTTTCCACAGAGCTTGTTTCATCAAATGTGACTTTTTTTCCACTCCCAAGCGATGCAATCACAAAACTCATAATAATTCTATGATCTCCACCTGTCATAATATTAACTGTATTTGTATCTTTTTTAGTAGAAGGCATTATTTCAAATCCATCGTCATATTCAATAATGCCTATATTTGGGTCAAATTTTTTCATATTTGATAGTAGTAAACTAATTCGATCTGACTCTTTATATCTAAGCTCCTTTGCATCTCTAACTACGGTCTTACCTTTAGCAAACATAGCTAAAATTGCTATTAAAGGTATTTCATCAATCAAGTTAGGTATCTTTCTACCTTCTATTGTTACTCCATTTAATTCATGAGTGGCGCTTGATCTGATTGTTGCTCTTGGTTCATTTGACTTAATCTCAGTATTTTCAAGAACAATAGATGCTCCCATTTCAGACAAAACATCAAGAAATGCGGTTCTTGTAGGATTTACTCCGACATTATCAAGCTGAATGGTTTTATTTGTAATTATGTTGGCTGCTATTAAATAAGCAGCTGATGAAAAGTCTTTAGGGACATCAATGAATTTATGTATTATTTCCTTTCTACCGTCAAAAATAATATGTTTGCCCTCTCTTTTAATATCAGCTTCACATTCTTCAAGCATTCTCTCGGTATGATCTCTTGATGGGGTGTTTTCTGAGATTGTTATTTTTGTTTTTGAAGCTAAAGCAGCTAAAAGTAAACAAGATTTTATTTGTGCACTAGGGATTTTTAAGTCATAGAAATATTCTGGCTTAAGTTCTGCAGCTTTTATTTTGATAGGTGGAAATTGGTCATCAAATAAACTAATTTTTGCTCCCCAATCATTCAAAGGCTTAGCAATTCGATTCATAGGTCTTTTGGATAATGATTCGTCACCCACCAACATACAATCTTTTCCAGATCCAGCTATATAGCCACTTAGTAACCTTATGCCCGTACCAGAATTGCCTAAATCTAGTGTGGCTGAGGCATTAAAGCTTTTAAATTTTTTAACTGCGCCTATTGTGCTTTTGACATCTTCACCAATATCGTTTTGATCAAAATCTAAACCCAATACCGCGCACCTTTGGGCGATCGATTTATCTTTTGGAAGTAGGTTCACAATAACTTTTTCTTTATTTTTTCCTTAAGAGCATCAAGATTACCTTTATTATCAGAGAATATCTCATCCCATAGCTCTCTATTAGCATCAGAAAGACGTAAGATTTCTTTCATGCTATCACCTGAGTATTTCTGGTAATCAATGCCTTCTTCATCAAGCAGTTCTTTGTAAACGAAGCTAAATAAATGCGGAAAATGACTTAAGTAAGCATAATATCTATTGTGATCTTCAAAGTTCATTTCAGACGTATTTGCCCCTAATTCATGCCAAAAATTATTTAGAACTGATACTCTCTCATTGACAGTATCGCTTAATATAATTACCTCTTTTCTTTTCAATAAATCTGCTTCCGCATTTGCTGGGCCTATTTTGTGGCTACCGCAAATAGGATGGGAAGAAATAAAATTATCGGGCAAATCTTGATTTATAAGAAAACTTTTTGAGCTTGCAATATCTGTCACTAGAGCGTCAGGGAATTTTTTACAAAAAAATGAAATATTTTCGTAAGTATCAATTTGTCTTGTACAAATCACTATTAAATCGAATATCCCAACAACTTCCTCAGGATTTCCAAATACTTCATCATAAATATTTTTTTCTTCTAGTAGCTTTTTATATTCTGCATTACGTTCTACACATGAAGGTTTTCTACCAGATAGTCCTAAAGCTATGGATGTACCCATAAAACCGGAACCTACAATTAAAACTTTACTACTCATCTGCTTGCTGAACACTAAGTGACGTCTTCATTATCTCAATATATATAGATTTCAAATCTTCTTTTGGATAGAGAATAGCAAGCTCATCTATCTTCTTGAGAATTTCAGCTTCTCTATCATCGTCATGAAGCTGCTTATCAAGGTTCTTTTTAATGTTACCTATCTGCAAAGAAAGGTTCAAACGTGATTCTAGTAGAGCAATTATTTCTGAATCGATTGAGTCTATTTCTTCTCTAATAAAAAGTAAGGCTTTTTCATCATCCATATTTTTTTTCAAAATTAATCATGAATTCTTTTAATGCTAAAACAGAATCCATCTTCATTGGATTATATATGCTTGCTCTCATGCCGCCTACTGTTCTGTGGCCCTTTAAGTATTTCAGCCCTTCAGAACTAGCTTCATTTAGAAACATAGTTTCAAGCTCAGAGCTATGAATTGTAAAAACAACATTATTAATTGATCTTTGATCTTTGCTAACTGGATTTTGGTAGAAATCAGAACCATCGATTAGATCATAGAGAAGATTAGATTTCTTTGTGCTCTGTAACTCCATTTCTTCAATACCTCCATTAGCTTGATACCAATCGAACATTTTTCCTGCAACATACCAACCGAAGGTATTTGGTGTGTTCAACATTGACTCTTCATTTGCATGAGCATCATATTTCATAATATTTGGAAGGTTAGGATCTGACTTTACTAATAATTCTTTTTTAGCAATGATTAACGTTATTCCTGAAGGACCAAAATTTTTTTGGGCACACGCATAAATAAAATCGTATTTACTAACATCAATATTTTCTGAGAATAAGCAAGAGGACATATCAACAAATGTGTAACTTTCAAAATTTGGATCTTCTGTAATTCGTATCCCTTGAATCGTCTCATTTTTACAATAATGCACCAAAGAAGATTCCTCTTTGATGTTCCAATTTTTTAAAGGCTCAATAAAAGTAAATTTATTTTCTACTGATGATGTGCAAACATTCAATTTACAAATTTTTGAAGCCTCTTTTACTGCTTTCGCTGACCAAGAACCAATCTCAGCAAAGTTAGCCACTTCTCCTAGATGTGAAAAATTCATTGGAATAAGAGAAAATTGGAGAGTTGCTCCACCCTGCATAAAGATTACTTCATGCGTATCAGGTACTGAAAGAAGAGACTTTACAGATTGTTCTGCATTAATTGCTACTTCTTTGAAAACTTTATCTCTATGGCTTATTTCTATAATGGATGAACCAATACCGTTGTAATCCAGAAGCTCAGATTTAACCTCTTCTAAAACTTCTTCAGGTAATGTTGCTGGTCCAGCACTAAAATTGTGAATTCTATTCTTCATCTAGACTTTCTTTGAAGCCTACTGCATCGACAAGCATTTCTGCCTCTCTTGTTGTCACTACTTTTACACCTTGTGTATTCCTTCCAATGACACTAATTTGATCTACTTTGGTTCTAATCATTGTTCCTTTGTTTCCAATTAACATGACCTCATCACCATCTAAGACCTGTTCAGCTGCTACCATTTTTCCATTTCTAGTCGAGGTATTAAGAGCTATCACTCCCTTACCTCCTCTTTTTTGGCCACTAAATTCTGAAATATTTGTTCTTTTTCCGTAGCCATTTTCACTTAAAGTTAATAGCTTAGATTCTGGATTAACTTTAATCATCGAAATAACCTTATCGTTTTTAGCAATATTCATTCCCCTAACACCTCGAGTTGATCTACCCATAGCTCGAACGTCTGTTTCTGAAAATCTAATAGCTTTGCCAGATTCTGATGCTAAACAAACTTCATTACTTCCGTCGGTAATTATTGTACCGATAAGCTTATCTCCCTCATCAAGGTTTATAGCTCTTAAACCAGGGGCATATTTCTTCTGAAAAGCTGTAAGAGCTGTCTTCTTAACTACCCCATTTTTTGTTGCCATAATAATAAAATGGCCATCTTTATATTCCTCAACTGGTAGGAATGAGGTTACTTTTTCATCCTCATCTAAAGGCAGAACATTTGAAATTGGTCTACCTTTTGCTGTTCTAGACATTACTGGCAGCTTATAGATTTCTAACCAATGGACTTTGCCTTTAGTTGTGAAGCATAGAACTTGAACGTGAGTATTAAGAACAAGGACTTGTTTTATAAAATCTTCTTCTCTAAGAGCAGATGCTGTTTTTCCAACACCTCCCCTTCTTTGCGATCTATATTCAGCTAACTGTTGTGTTTTTACAAAACCATTATTAGAAATTGTAAATACTCTCTCTTCTTCTGGGATTAGATCAGCATCATCAATAGTTAATCGCCTTTCTATTATCTCTGTTCTTCTTTCATCCCCAAAATTATCTTTAATCTCAATTAATTCTTCTTTGACAACTTCAACTAATCTGGATTTATTATTAAGAATTTCTTGTAAAGCTTTAATCTGTTTTACAAGTTCTTCATATTCTTCATTGAGCTTATCTGTTTCAAGAGCTGTAAGCCTGCTAAGTCTTAATTCTAGAATTGCCTTAGCCTGGACTAGAGATAATTTATATTCCTTGCCATTTAAGCCAAAACCATCTTCCAAGCCTTCAGGTTTACAGATATCTGGATCAGCAACTTTATCAAGAAGAGGCTTAATAGTGCTTGCTGACCAATTTCTCTCACAGAGCTTATCTGCCGCAACCTTAGAATTTTCAGATTTCTTAATAATATCAATCACTTCATCGATGTTAGCTATAGCAACAATAAGACCCTCAACAATATGGCCTCTTTCTTTTGCTTGCCTTAATTCATAAAGAGATCTATTTGTTATGACATCTTTTCTATGCTCTAAGAAAATATTTAATAATTGCTGAAGATTACATAGTTGTGGTTTGCCATCCACAAGAACAACGTTATTAATACCAAATACTTGTTCGAGTTGAGAATGCTTGATTAGGTTATTGAGGACTACTTCCGGAACTTCGCCTTTTTTCAATTCAATGACTACTCTCATTCCATCTTTGTCTGATTCATCTCTTATTTCACCGATACCTTCAAGCTTTTTGTCTTTTACAAGCTCGGCAATTCTTTCAAGCATTCTTGCCTTATTTACCATAAAAGGAATTTCAGTAATGATTATTGCTTCCTTGCCACCTTTCATTTCTTCAATTGCTGTTTTTCCTCTGACGTAAACTTTGCCTTGCCCTGTTCTATAGGCTTGTTCAATGCCATCTATACCTGTAATAATTCCACCTAAAGGAAAATCTGGACCTTTAACTATCTTGATAAGATCATCAACGGTCGTTTCAGGATTATCTAATATGTGTAAACATGCATCTAAAACTTCCGTTAGATTATGTGGTGGTATGTTAGTAGCCATACCCACAGCAATACCTGAAGAACCATTTATTAAAAGATTTGGGATCCTTGTTGGCAGCACATCAGGAATATCTTCTGTACCGTCATAGTTTGGTGAATAACTAACTGTTTCTTTCTCTATATCTGCCAAGATTTGATCGGTGATTTTTTCCATTCGAATCTCGGTGTACCTCATAGCAGCCGCAGAATCACCATCGATGCTTCCAAAATTTCCTTGTCCCTGTATTAGTGGATATCGAAGAGAAAAATCTTGAGTCATCCTGACAATAGCATCGTAGACTGCGGTATCACCATGTGGGTGGTACTTACCAATGACATCACCAACTACTCTTGCAGATTTTTTATTTGGTTTATTGTAGGTATTTGAAAGTTTATGCATCGCATAAAGAATCCTTCTATGCACAGGTTTCATTCCATCTCGAGCATCTGGCAAAGCTCTGCCAACAATGACACTCATGGCGTAGTCCAGATAGGACTTTTTTAACTCTTCTTTTATGTCAACAGAAAGGACTT
>CAJWNO010000018.1 GCA_913044115.1 uncultured Gammaproteobacteria bacterium
AGAACTAAAAGTCTTGTTGTGCTTCAACGCTAAAGAAGTATTACTTTTTGTTTGCCTGAAATATCATATAAACAATCAGCTGCCATTATAATTGCAGCATTCGTCCAAGTTGAATTTTCTTCCGGCCAAAAAATATCCAACTCATACTGATATCCAGTTGGAAAATAACCATCAGTATTCTTAAATTGCATAATTTCGCTAAAAATTTTAAGTGCTTCGCTTTTCATGCCAACCTTAAATAAAGCAATTATGCACTCAGATGACTCGGCTAAAGTTACCCATGGTTCTTCGATAACACATTTTACCCCCAGACCCTCTACATAAAATTTTTTAAGCGTCTCTTTTGCTTGCATTTTATTTCCACAACCACAGAGGAGCGGATAATAACTATCCATAGAAAACCGTGATCGATCAATACCATCTCTGTTAAACCTTTTTGAAATTAATTTAGTTTCTGAAATTACAACTGATGAGTCTATGAGATTTTCATCACCAATAATTGAACAAATTTCATTAAAGGCTCTTCTAGATAATTCAATTGAGCAAGTTGACGTAATAAGAGAGTTATCTGCGTAGCCATTTTTATCTAATGCCCAGAAATAAAAACCATCTTTTCCTTTAAAATTTTGTAACCCCTGATATATCTTTTGTATTTCTTTTCTAAAGGATTCTAAATACTCTTGATCTGCATCGATATAGTATTTTTGCAATAAGGGAAGGAAGATGTAGGGTGCATGATGTGCTTCATAAAAATTTTTAGTAACTTTGTTATTAATAAACTCTGACTTTACTAAACCATCTTCATTGATTAGCTTCATACAGTAACGAATTCCTTTATCAAAAGCTTCCCACTCTTCATAAATAGCAAGTGCAATTAAGCATTCGCAGTGATCCCAGATATCCCACTTTCCTTTTTTATCCCACAAGATTGCTCCTTCTTTATTTTGATTTTCTAAGATCCAATTCTTTGTTGTTAGGAGATTTTCTCGCACTTTCTGTTGGTTCATTTTCTAAGATAAAAACATTCAGATTTACCGAATATAGGGTTAAGTAACCTTTCAAGAAATAATGATAGTTTAGCTTGCCCAAACATTTGTCTAACTAGTAATCCATGGAAAGATTTTAAGAATTTATCTTCCTCCATATTATTTCTTGCTTTGAGAATCCAATAAATTGAGTGCATTGCATGCTCTCTATGATGTTTAAATAATTGTAAATCAAGCTCTTTAAAGCACTCTTTTAAAAATTCTTTTTTGAATATTCGTATATGGCCACCTGGCGTTTGCATATATTCTTTTGAATACATCCAGCAGAGGCTTTCAGGTAGATAGCTGGGAACGCTTATCAACATTACAGCACCTGGTTTTAGTATTCTGTAACATTCCTTGAGAACATCTTTAAAGTTTGGAACATGCTCCAGAACCTCCGAACAAATTACAAGATCTTGTGAATTATCTGGTATTTCAATATCTCTGACGTCACCTCTAATAAATTGATAAGAATTTTGATTTTTACAATTGTGTTCCTGAAATTCAGCAACAAGATTATTAATTTCTTTTTCAGATTGATCTATGCCAATAATTTTGGCTTGATTAAGCCTAAATCCCAGAGATTTTAAGTGCCTTCCGTTGCCACAACCTACATCAATGGCAGTCTTAATTTTTTTTAGATTTAATGAATTAAAATTAAATGTTTCCACTGATTATTTCTTCGAAGAGAACCTCAAGCTTCTTAGCATACTCGTCCCATCCAAAAAAATCATCTCTTCTAAGCTTAGAGTTTTCTGATAAATCTTTTCTTAAAACATCATTTTTAATAAGCTCTTTCATTTTTTCTTTCAGTTCATCAACACTAGTAGAGTTAAATATTAATCCTGCTTTGCCAGCAAGTTCAGGTAATGAAGCTTTGTCAGAAACAATTACAGGCAGACCAGTAGCAATCATCTCTACGAGCGGAAAACCAAAGCCTTCATAACTTGAGGCAGCTATTCCAATATCAGATTCATGCAAAGTTTTAATTAATTCTTTCCGAGATAACTTTTCCTTATATATAACCTCATTATTAAGATTTAGTTCTTTAATAAGTTTTTTATTCTCATCTCTTAAATCTCCAATAATTGTTAAAGTGGCATCAATATTTTCTAGTTTTAAAAGATAAAGGGCCTTGAGAATGTTTTTTAAATTCTTCATAGGCACGTCAGCACTAATTATTGTCACAAATTGTGCACTAAAAGAGTCTCTCTCATGGAATTTGCAGTCTTCTAGATCAATTCCATTCCAAATAACAGATATTTGATCAGCTGGATAGGAAAAGTACTGACATATATCTTTTTTTGAAGACTCAGATGGAGAAATAACTTTTTTTACCTTGCCAAGATTTCTTTTTTGAAGATTAAGGAATGAATACCATCTTTTTATTGCCAGTCTACTAAAAAAATCTTTTTCGTTATCCAGATCTATATCTCTATCAACATGAATTGGATGATGCAGTGTAGTAATAAGTTTTTTATAGATAGAATCTGGGTACTTACTAATAGACTGATTATCATGAAAAATGTCAAAAGAGTCAGCTGTCTCAACAAACTCTCGATTTTCTAATAGCCTCTCTCCAAAAAATAGTGGTTCAGTGAAAGTACCAGTAGAAGTTTCAAAAAAATCCCAAAAATTTAATTTAGTCTTTTTTTGAGATTGAAAAATTTTAAACCTTTCAAGAAAGTCAAAAGTTTCAAAATAGCCAGGAGTACTTATTTCTACAACTTTGATTTCTTTATCGACATTTGGAAGCGGGTTGCCTGAAAAAATTGTGATTTCATGGCCTCTTTTTAGAAGAGCTTCAGAAATGTTCTTTATGTAGATGCCCTGTCCGCCTGAAAAAGGGTCGCTCCTATAGCTAAGCAAACCAATTTTCAGATTTCTCATTTAACTTTAGAAAGCCAATCTGAATATTTATCAGATTTTCCTCTAACAGCATCTAAATAGGTCTGTTGAATTTTAGATGTAATATCTCCTCTGTGCCCAGAACCTACATTTATCTTATCGACTGACTTAATGGGCGTAATTTCTACTGCTGTGCCACAAAAAAATAATTCATCAGCTGTATAAAGCTCGTCTCTAGTTATTTGCCTTTCCAAAACATCCAGATCAAGGTCCTTGGCAATTTTAATTACAGATCTACGTGTTATTCCGTTAAGACAACAGGTTAATTCAGGAGTTATCAGTTTTCCTTTCTTAATTAAAAATATATTTTGGCCACTTCCCTCAGCTACGAAACCATTGGTATCAAGTAAAATTGCTTCCTGATATCCATTTCTTTTTGCTTGATCATGGGCCATCACACCATTAACATACCCCCCAGAAATTTTGCCTTTTGTCATTAAACTATTTGGAAACTGTCTTGTGAATGACGAAACCATAACATCAATTCCTGCTTCAAGAGCTTCGGCACCAAAATACGAAGGCCAGTCCCAACAAGAAATCATTAAATGTGAATTCATGTCATCAATATCTAGTCCTAACCTTTCATCATTTAAGTAGATAAGTGGTCTTATATAAGCGTCTTTGAGACCGGACTTTTCTATTACACCAAGCTGAGCATCCATAACTTCTTCCATAGAGTGGTTGATATCTACATTGATGATCTTTGCAGATTCAAAAAGTCTCTCTGTATGCTCTTGTAATCTAAAAATACTTACTGAACTTTCATCATGTGATGCGTAAGATCTAACGCCCTCAAAAGCCCCTAAACCATAATGTAGCGTATGAGTAAGAGGACTTACGTATGCTTCTTCTTTTTGAATGTATTTTCCGTTTAACCAGTAAGTATTTGACATAGGGGTAGTATAATTGTTTAAGATTTTTTTTAAACATAATGAATAAAAACATTTTTAGAGCTTATGACATAAGAGGCAACTCTTTAACAGATTTAGATGATCAAACAATTAAAAGAATCGCATTTGTACTTGGGAAAAGAATTCTCAACAATGGGCACAATTCTGTTTATGTCGGTCATGATTCAAGGTTATCAGCGAATTCTTTACAAAAATCTTTAGTTGCTGGTTTCAATGCTTCAGGTGTAAAAGTAATAAGCTTAGGTCTTGTACCTACTCCACTGGTTTATTACGCTACAAAAGTTGGCCAAAGTCCTAACGGAGTCATGATTACTGGCAGTCATAATCCCAAAGATGATAATGGTCTCAAGATAGTTTTAAACGATAGTGCTGTTTCTGGTTTAGAGCTCCTAGAAGAAGTTAATAATCAAGCTTCAATAACTGAAACAAACGAAGATTTTGTAGATTTTGACATAATTCCTCAATACCTTTCGGAATTAAAAGAGAAAATTCAGATAAAAAATAAAATAAAGGTTGTTTTGGATGCTGGAAATGGGGCAGCCGGTGAACTAGCTGATTTAGTTTTCAGATCGCTTGGATTTGAAACAATTTCCATAAACAAAGAACCTGATGGAAATTTTCCTAACCATCATCCAGATCCCAGCAAAGAAAAAAATCTTGAACAATTGAAACTTAAAGTAAAAGACCATGGCGCTGATATTGGGTTTGCATTTGATGGAGATGGAGACAGGGTTGGTATGATAACTAATACAGGCGCATCGGTCCTTGCTGATCATCTTATAATGATGCTTACAGAGTATTACTTAAATAAAAGATGTGGCCCCGTCATATTTGATGTCAAATGTTCTTCTCAACTAGCAGTGCTCATTAATAATCTTGGTGGCCAACCAATTATGGAAAAAACTGGACATTTCAATATCAAAAAAGCAATCAAGGATCATAATGCTGTATTGGGCGGGGAGATGTCGGGACATATTTTTATTAATCATGATTGGTATGGATTTGATGATGCGGTATTTACGGCTGCTATCTTAGCTCAGATCATTGCTAATGAAGGAAGTTCAGCAACTGAGATAATAGAAAAGTTTCCAAAAACATTTTCAACTCCAGAACTAAACTTAACAGTTTCAGATGAAACCAAATTTCAAATGGTTGAAAAATTCAAAAATGAAATGTCTTTTCCTGAATCAGATTTAAATACTATTGATGGAGTGCGAGTAACTATAGGCTCTGCTTGGGGGCTAATGAGAGCATCAAATACTAGTCCAAAATTGGTGTTCAGATTTGAAGCAGAGTCAGATGAAGAGCTCTTACAGATTAAAAATTTATTCGAAGAAAACTTATCTAGAATCTTTCCTGACTTATCACTAAATTTTAATTAAGAATCTCGTTGAGCTCAGAATTCTTTGCATCAGCATTAAGTAATTCATCAATATTTTCTTCTAGAAAATATTCAAAGTAGCTATTTTCAAAAGACTTTGAAACATTCCCTGATTTCTTATCAATTCTTATTGCTGCAATACCTTCTGGTATATCAACTGAATAATCTGATAGAGAATTTTTTGATAGAGTCATAAAATCAAGCCAGATAGGAAGTGCGTTTGTGCTACCAAATTCGTCCTCTCCAAGAGAAGTGCCATCATCTTTTCCAACCCAAGCTGAGGCAACAATGTTTGAGGCATAACCTGAGAACCATGTGCTTGTAGCATCATTAGTGGTTCCAGTTTTACCTCCCATATTATCAATAGGCATATTTAGCCCTCTCCTAGCTACATTTCTTTTGAGAGCTTCTTGTAAAATATTTGATAAAAGGAAGGATACCCTCTCATCCATTACTTCAGGAATTTCCTGATCTTTGAGCGATATCATTGGTTTATTTACATAATCAAATTTTTCATCACTCAGCCAAGGAAAACTTATGCTACTGAAATCATCTACTTTTTTTGAATATTTTTCTTGAGGGTCTAGAATTATTTTGCCATTTATATCTTCGATTCGATCAATATAAGAAATTTCTTGATGCTTGCCATTATTTATAATTAGTGAGTATTGAGTTGCAGCCTTCAAAGGGTTAAGAGTTCCTGTTCCTAAAGCTATAGATAGATCATTTGTGAGCATCTGGTTATCGAATTGATACTTCTTAAAACATTCAATGGTTTTTGGTAGCCCTAAGGACTGAACCAATTTAATAGAGACGATATTCAATGATTGAATTAGAGACTCTCGTAACCTAATTGGGCCATAAAACTCACCTGAATTGTTTCTTGGACGCCAGATACTCTCAAGTTTGTCATCATCAAATATTATTGGACCATCTATGAATATAGAGGATGGGTTTAATCCATTCTCGAAAGCACAAGCATATATAAATGGTTTAATACTGGATCCTGGTAGTAGCTTTGAATTTGCAGCTCTATCAAATTTAGATTTACTAAAATCAAATCCACCAACGTAGGCTTTTAATACTCCTTCCAGTGCATCCACTGCAACTAAAGATGCTTCTGCCACAGGAATCTGCGAGATAACTTTTATACCATTTTTATCTCCTACGTAAATCATGCTACCAATCTCTAAAAAATCAGTAAAAGATTCAGGTTTAGGTGATTTTGTGCCATCAGAAAATATTGTTCGAGCCCAACTATAATCTGCTGAACCCCATAAAACTTCGTGAAAATTCAACTTTGCGTCAAGCGTTTGAATCTTTTCATCATTTATGGCTATAACAATGTTGGCTTCATGACCATCTATTCTTGGACGATTATCAAGTAAATTTTGAAGTTTATTAAGGTTTTCCTCTTTGGTAGTTTCATAATCTGTATTAGATGAAATTATGAAGAGGCCTTCTTGTTGATATACGCTTCTTAATATAGAGAAGTTAAAATCTTTGAAGACTTGTTCGTCACGCCATCCATATTTCTGGTCATATGCATATAAATTATCTCTTAAAGCTTTTATCGCGTTTTTTTGCATGTTTGAATCAATGGTTGTGTAAATATTCATGCCCTCTTCATAGGCGGTAAGACCAAATCTATTAATAATTTCAGCTCTAATTTTTTCGGCTATGTATTCTGCCTCCACATTTATTTTTGGACCAAAGCTTTCCCCTGTTACAATTTCTTCTTTAGCAAGCTCAAGTTCCTCTTTTGAAATGAAATCCCTTGAAAGCATTCTGCCTAGAATTAAATTTCTTCTTTTCTTCGATGCAATAGGATTTCTTACAGGATTCACTCTTGACGGTGTTTGAAGAATACCTGCGAGCAATGCTGATTCACCGATTGAAGCTTCTGAGAAATCTTTGCCGAAATAATATTGATATGCTGCAGCAAAACCATAATTCCGATTGCCTAAAAAGGCTTTGTTAAAATACAGTTCAAAGATTTCTTCTTTATTTAAATAATCCTCTAATCTCCATGCAAGAATAATTTCTTTTAATTTTCTTTCATAAGTTCTTTCAAAACTTAAAACATAATTTCTTACAACTTGCATTGTAATGGTGCCACCGCCACCCAAAGATCTCCCAGATATTTCTCCATACAAAGCTCTAACTAAACTGGTTATTTCAACTCCAGAATGGTCAAAGAAATCTCCATCTTCTGCAGCAATAATCGCATTTTTTAGATTTTCAGGAATCTCAGTAAAATCTACTATCTGCCTTTTCTCTGTACCAAACAAACCTATTAATTCATCGTCTGCTGAGTAAATGCGCATTGGATTAGTAAGTTTTATTTCTGTAATTGTTTCTATCTTGGGTAAATCCTTAGAAAAAATAAGATAGATTATGCCTGTTATCATGAAGATGAACTGCAATAAAACTAGACATATCCTTAGAATTGGCATCATTTATATATTATTATTCCCTTTCAATTTTTTTTTGTATGAATATATTTTTAACAGGCATGATGGGTTCCGGCAAATCGTCAGTCGGTCAATTAATTTCCAAATACCTTAACAATACATTCTATGACTTAGATAGAGGTATTGAAAAGAGGTTCAACCTAACTATTAAAGATATCTTTCAGGAGTACGGTGAAAATAAATTTAGAGAAGTTGAGTCAAAGTTGCTAGCTGACTCTGTATATTTGTCAAAAAATGTTATTGCTACTGGTGGTGGCATAGTACTTGATCCTGAAAACCTAAAACTGTTAAGAGACCAAAGAGTTTATTTTCTGGATGCCTCTATTCAAATACTTTATGAAAGAGCTATAAAAAAGAGGGACCAAAGGCCTTTATTGAAAGATGTCTCATTAATGGAATTTGCTGAAATCTATGAACAAAGAAAGAGCCTTTATAATGAATGTGCAACAAAAGTAATTTCAACGGATGATAAATCTATTGAAGAAATTGCTAAAGAGATCATTGAATATGAACAATTTAATATTTAAAGCAGAAGATAGCTCAGTAAAGCTAACATTTTGTGCAGGAATTCCTGAGGTAACTAATCTATTACCATCAGAAGCTAAATGTTGTGTGATTGCAGATTCTAAAGTTTTAGATATACACAAAGAGTTCAAAGATGCTTTGATTAGTAAAGGATATTTAATTTATGAAGTTAATAATCCTGAGTCAGATAAGAATATAGACACCTTTTCTGAAATTATAGATTTTATGCAAATGAACAATATGAATCGCGGTGATTGTCTGATTGGTTTTGGTGGTGGAGCAGTTACTGATCTTGCAGGTTTTGTTGCTTCATCATATATGAGGGGAATCAAATATATCCAAGTACCTACATCACTTCTTGCTCAAGTTGATGCATCCATAGGAGGAAAAACTGGAATAAATCATGGCCAGATTAAAAACTTTATTGGTTCTTTTTATAACCCAACAGAAATTTTTATTTGCATTGAGTTTCTCAAATCTTTAAACGAGCAAGAATTTCTTAATGGTTTTTCTGAAGTGCTTAAACATAGCCTTATAACCTCGAAAGATACACTTGAAAAACTTAAAAATTCATCCAAGAAAATTCTTGATAGAGAGACAGCTACCTTGCTTGAATGCATTCAGGAATCAATTGGTATTAAGGCAGAAGTTGTCGCCAATGATTTTAAAGAATCAGGTGAAAGGAAATTCCTAAATTTTGGCCATACTTTTGCACATGGAATTGAATCAATTAACTATGAGAAACCTATCTTTCATGGCCATGCCGTCATAATTGGGATGCTTATGGCACTTAAATATTCTTCTGACTTAAATTATTTGAGCTCTGAGTCTTACTCATTAGCAAAAAATGCAATTAGTGAGTTTAATTATGACTTCTCTGAAGTTGAGTTAGATGCTGAAGGAATATTTGAGGCAATGAGGAGCGATAAAAAGAATACTGATGCAATAAATTTAGTTTTGCTGAAAGATATTGGTCAACCATTCCTGTATGCAGAATCCTCAAACGACAATTTGAAAAAACATATCAAAGAATTTATTGATGACTTTAAAAAATAATATCTTTTTAGACGCACTTAAAAGAAATAACAACCAATCAGCTGTGCCTGTCTGGCTGTTAAGACAAGCTGGAAGATATTTACCTGAATATATGAAAATTAGATCTCAGTATTCAGATTTTTTTGACATGATTAGGCAGCCGGAAATTTGCAAAGAACTCACCATGCAACCTCTTAGAAGATTCCCTCTGGATGCAGCCATAACATTTACTGATATCTTAACTATTCCAGATGCAATGGGCGTACCAGTTAAGTTTGTGAAGGGCAAAGGACCTATTTTTGCTGACTCTATAATCAAAAATTCTAGACTTGCACTGACATCCAACAATGTAAGAGAGAATCTCAGCTATGTATTTGAGGCAACTAGCTTGATTAAAGAAAATATTACAGTTCCACTAATCGGTTTCACTGGCTCACCTTGGACTTTATTTGTGTACCTTTTTTATGGGGAATCGCCTAAAGGCCGAGATGAGATAAATGCATATCTAAAAGAAAACACAGCAGAAACCCATTCTTATCTAAAAGCTATGACAGATGTTATTCATGGGTATATCGATGAACAAGTAAATTCTGGAGCAGACTGTATCCAAATCTTTGATTCTTGGGGTGGAATGCTAGATCAGGATTATGAAGAATTCTCTTTGTCTTATATTAATGAAATTGCTGATAATGTATCTGCTGATATTCCCATTATTCTCTACACTAGAGGCAAAACCATAGATTCGATAGTTGAATCAACAAATATACAATGCTTCAATCTTGATATTAGTGATGATATTGATCGACACATTAATAAACCTATAGCAATTCAAGGAAATTTTGATCCCATAAAATTTAACTTAGATACCGCTGAGCTTGAAGAACTTGCATGCTCGATTTTTGAAAAATATAAAGGGAAGACTAATTACGTTTTTAATTTAGGGAGTGGATTAACTCCTGATATTGATCCAAATAAAGTAGAAGTTTTTTTAGAGAAGTTATTTAGTCTTCGTTCTTAAAAGACCTTCTTGAGTTACTGAAGCTATAACTTCACCATCTCTTGAGAAAAAAGTTCCCCTACCAAGACCCCTAGAATTTCCTGTATATGGGCTATCGGTGGCATAAAGAATCCAATCATCAAAAACAAAGTTAGGTTTATGGAACCACATTGTATGATCAAGACTTGCCATCATTAGATCTGGTGACATATAGCTTATTCCATGTGGAAATAAGGTTGGCGCTAAAATTCCTGAATCTGAAATATAAGCTAGAAAGGCATTATGAGTTTCTCTGCCTTCTGGTATTATGCCGTTTGGTTTAAGCCAGACATTTCTTATTGGTGGCATAACTTTTGGCTCAAATACATCATTCCATTCAACCCATTTAATGGAGTATTCTCTCTCTTTGAGAAAGTAATGCCTTATTTCTTCTGGCACTTTGTCAATATTTTCTTTGCGCATTTCAATTTCGTCTTTAATCTCTTCAGGAGCTGGAACTTTTGGCATTTCAATACTGTGTGTAAAACCTTCCTCATCTTTTTGGAATGAAACTGTCATCGTAAAAATGACTTCATTATTTTGGATAGCTTTTACGGTTCTGGTAGAGAAGCTTCTACCGTTTCGCACCGGGTCAACACTGAATAAGACAGGCTGTTTTATAATTCCAGGTCTTAAGAAATATGCGTGCAATGAATGCAAATGCTTATCATCTTCAATCGTTGCATTAGCTGCTACATAGGCCTGCGCAATGACCTGACCACCATAGATTCTTTGAATGCCAGCATTTTTGCCTTTATATCTGAACAGATACGTATCTAACTGTTCAAGAGTTAGTCTTTTAATTGTGGTATCAAAAGAATTTTCTGAGCTCATTATTGTGCTGATAGTCCCCCATCAATAACAATTTCAGTTCCAGTAATCATTTTTGATTCGTCTGATGCTAGGAAGAGAATTGCATTTGCTATATCCTCAATCTCCGCAAGTTTTCTAACAGGTATTTGACGCTCTAATTTTGCAAGCATGTCGTTTGAGGTATCACTTAACAATGCTTCTAGAATTTCTGTTCTTGCAAAAACAGGGTGCAAGCTATTACATCTGACAAGTTTTGTTGTCCTAGCACAATGTAAAGCAACAGATTTTGAAAGGTGTCTTACAGCTGCTTTAGCGCTGTTATAAGCAGTGAAGTTATGTCCTGCAACTATTCCTGAAATCGAAGAGATATTAATAATTGACCCATTCCCAGAATCTCTCATCAATGGCAATGCATACTTACATCCATAAAATACTGAATCAAGATCAACTTTATGAACCATGTCCCAAGCTTCATTAGTGGTTCCCTCAACATCGCCCATATAGCCAATGCCAGCGTTATTAACTAAAACATTAAGTTGGTTGTCATGGCTTTTTATCTCTGCAATCACTTCTTGCCATCTCTCAGCATCAGTAACATCATGTTCAAGAAAATGTACCCCAAGTTCTTGTGCAACTTTCTCTCCACCTTCTTTGTTTATATCTGAAATATAGACTTTTGCGCCCTCTCTTTTGAGAACAGCTGCTGTGCCTTTACCAAATCCAGCTGCACCACCAGTTATCAGCGCGACCTTATTTTCTAATCTATTAGCCATTTTATCCCTCTATAATTTTTTGTTATATTAAACCTTTATTAGTTAAAAGAACATGAAAAGCAAAATAGT
>CAJWNO010000019.1 GCA_913044115.1 uncultured Gammaproteobacteria bacterium
ACAACTAAGAAAGCTGCCGCAAAGAAAACAGACAAATAATGGTCACAGCACAACTAGTCAAAGAGCTAAGAGATAGAACAGGTATATCAATGATGGATTGTAAATCCGCTTTGATGGAATCTGATGGAGATATCGAGAAAGCAATAGAAGTGCTCAGAAAAAAAAGTGTTCTCAAAGCTGAAAAAAAATCTGGAAGAGCAACTAATGAAGGAGCGATAGTTCTTGGAAATTCTGATGCTGTTGATTTTATTATTGAAGTTGATACTGAAACTGACTTTGCTGCAAAAGATGCGAGCTTTCAATCTTTCTTAGAGGATCTATCAGCTTACGTTGCTGAAAACAATCCAACAGACCTTGAAGAGCTTAACAATAACTATAAAGAGAACCTTTTAGGAATAATTCAAAAAATTGGTGAAAATATAAAAATATCTTATTTCGAAAAGATGGAAAAAGATGAAGGTGTAGTTGCTTCATATAAGCACTCTGATAATAAATTGGCAGCAGTTGTAAAAATGAGCGGTGGCGACGAATCTGTAGGCAGAGATATAGCAATGCAAGTTGCAGCTAATAATCCAATGGCCATATATCCTGAAGATATTGATTCATCAGTTTTGGAAAAGGAAAAGGAAATTGCTCTTGCAACCTTAGCTAATGAAAACAAACCCGACGAGATTAAAGAAAAGATAATAATGGGCAAGTTAAATAAATTCAAAATGGAAAACTCCTTAGTTGAACAACCATTTATCAAAGATCCTGATAAAAAAATAAAAGACTTATTGGGTGATACAAAAATTCTTGGCTTTTTGAGAAAAAAGGTTGGAGAGTGACCTCTAACAAGCCATTAAATAAAATTCTTCTTAAATACAGTGGTGAAGCAGTTGCTGGTTCAGCAGGACAAGGTATTGATCCTGAAATACTTCACTTCATGTCTAGAGAAATTAAAAGCGTAGTAAAGCAAAATGTAGCCGTTGGTGTAGTTATTGGTGGTGGGAATTTATTCAGAGGACAAGAGTTAAATCAAGATGGAATTGATAGAGTAGCAGGCGATCATATGGGGATGCTTGCAACAGTAATGAATGGTATTGCTCTAAGGGATTCACTTGAACGAAATGGCATAAAAACCAGGGTAATGTCAGCAATACCAATGCCTGGTATTGTAGAGCATTATGATAGAAGAAGGGTCATACACCTACTTGATGATGGTTTCGTAGTAATATTTACCGCAGGTACTGGTAATCCTTTTTTTACAACTGATACAGCAGCATGCTTAAGAGGCATTGAAATCAATGCAGATGTTGTTCTCAAGGCCACTAAAGTTGATGGTGTTTATTCAGATGATCCTAAAACGAACCCTGAAGCACAGCTCTTTGATTCAATTAGTTTTGATGAAGCAATACAAAAAAATCTAAAAGTCATGGATACAACAGCTCTTACTTTGGCAAGAGATAATGATATGAAAATTAAAGTATTCAATTACGAGTCAGAAGGGGCATTACTTGGTATAGTAAAAGGTGAAGATATCGGTACATTAATTACAAATGGCTAGTTACGAAGAAATATTAGAATCATGCACAAACAGGATGCAATCCTCCTTAAATAGCTTTAACGATAATTTAAAAAAAATTAGAACCGGCAGAGCAAATCCAGCAATGCTTGACGGCATACAAGTTGATTATTATGGAAATATGACTCCACTAAATCAGTGTTGTTCAATAACAGTTGAAGATTCTAAAACATTAAGCCTTTCCCCTTGGGATAAGGGTTTAATTCAAGAAATAGATAGAGCAATACAGAAATCTGATCTTGGAATTAATCCAACAGTTACCGGAGATGTGATAAGGATAATTATGCCGCCTCTAACAGAAGAATCGAGAATTGATTTAACGAAAAAAGCTAAAGCTGAAGCTGAAAATGGTCGTATTGCTGTAAGAAATATAAGAAGAGATGCACTAACGTCAATGAAAAACCTTGAAAAAGATGGTGAGCTTACAAAAGATGATATTTCTGATTCTGAAAAAGACATCCAAGACATAACAACAAAATTTATAGATCTGATTGATTCCTCACTAGCTTCTAAGGAGAAGGATCTCTTAACAATCTAATGGCAGACCCCAAAGTAGTTGCCATCATCATGGATGGAAACAGAAGATGGGCAAAAAAAAATAATTTACCATCTGCATCTGGACATAGAAAAGGTATTGAAACCTTAATTGAAATCGTAAAAACTGCAAAAAATAACTCAGTAGACCAATTGGTCGTCTATGCTTTTTCAACAGAAAACTGGAACAGAGAAAACTTTGAAGTTAATGCACTAATGAATCTCATAAATTTTGGTGTTGATGTAAAGCTTGATGAAATAAAAAAGAATGGAGTGAAATTAAATTTCATTGGAGACATAGAATCAATGCCTAAAAAAGCAAAAGAAGGTATTGCTAAATGTATTAGCGAAACTAAGGATCTTAATGAATTCACTTTAACAGTAGCACTGAATTATGGTGCTGTTTGGGATATGGTTAACGCTGTAAAAATTGCTAAAGAAGCAGAAGAGCAAATAACCCAAGATAATTTTTTGAAATTTACTCAATTAGGCGGAAATGATATCGATATTTTTATACGAACCGGTGGGGATATGCGTTTAAGTAATTTTTTACTGCCAAATATTGGATACTCTGAATTATTTTTTACTGAAAAGCTCTGGCCAGAATTTAATGCAAATGATTTTATAGATATTCTTCAACAATTTGCCAAAAGACAAAGAAGGTTTGGAAAATGAAAAGAGTTTCAATCTTTGGTTTTACAGGTTCCATAGGGACACAAGCTTTAAGTGTAATTGAAAAGCATCCATCAAAGTTTGAACTCGATGTTCTTGTTTGCAATAAGAATGTTTCAGCTGCTTTGGAATTAATAAAAATTCATAAGCCAAAAAATATTTTTGTGTGCAATGAGAATGCTCGAGCAGAGTTAATCGAAAATAGTCCCGATGAAATAAATTTTTTTGATTCTCTAGAATCATTAAGAAAATATCAAAAGTTGAATCAAAGTGATATTTATCTCTCTGCAATAAGTTCTTTTGATTGCATAGATCTCACTTTAGATGCAGCAAGATCTGGAAAAAAGCTTTTGTTAGCAAATAAGGAATCCTTAGTTGTTTTTGGCAAGCATATTATGCACGAGTGTGAAAAAGCAGGCACTGAAATTATTCCAATTGATTCTGAACATTTTTCATTATTCACTGCTTTAAGAAATAAAGACATATCAGATATATCAAAAGTTTATCTGACAGCATCTGGCGGGCCCTTTGCAGGCCAGTCACTCGAAGCAATTTATGATAAATCACCTGAAGAAGCACTTAAACATCCAAATTGGGACATGGGAGCAAAAATTACTATTGACTCAGCAACCCTAATTAATAAATGTTTTGAACTTATAGAAGCAAAATACCTTTTTTCTATAGATTCTGATTTATTAGATATCATCATTCAAAGGCAAAGCATAATACACTCCATGCTTGAATTTAAGGATGGTTCGATTGAAGCCCAAATGTCTAAACCCAGCATGATAATACCTTTAGCATATGGCTTGCTAGGCCATCATTCAGAAGAAATTAGAGAAGATTACTCTTTAAGTCTATTAGATAAAAACATTGAACTAAGTCTTGAAACATTTCCCCCAGATCGGCAAAAAATTAGAGATATAGCAGTAAATGTTATGGATAATGAAGATAATAGTGGATTAATTTTTGCAACATTAAATGATATAGCTGTAAAGAAATTTTTAAATAATGAAATTAAATTTGGAGAAATATACAGTTTGATCATCGATAACTATTACCAAATTGAAAGAAAAGAAATAAGCTCTCTTCAAGATTTAGAACAAAACAGGTTAGAAATAATAGAATTCATAGAGGGAAAATAAATGTATGCATTAGTTGGAGCCTTAATACTATTTTTAATTCTTGTAACCTTTCATGAGTATGGACACTATTCAGTGGCAAGATACTTCAAAATTAAAGTTATAAAATTCAGCATAGGTTTTGGGCCAGATTTATATAAATGGAAGAATAAAGATGATGTAAAATTTTCACTATCAGCTATTCCTTTTGGTGGCTATGTAGCATTCCATGACCCTGCAGATACTGAGAATTACAATAAGCTTAGCGATGAAGAGAAAAGATTCGTTTTAGCAAATAGACCAGCATTAGAAAGGTCACTGGTTGTTTTAGCTGGACCAATATTTAACTTTATTTTAGCTTTCTTTGTTTTTACGCTTGTTGGTTTATTTATTCCTAAACAATCAGACATGGTAACTGCTCAAGTTGCTGAAATTAATGATCAAAAATTCTATGAAGTAGTGGCAGTTAACAACACAGAGATTAATTCTGTTCAAGAATTACAAGTTGGATTACTGGATCTAACTGGTTATACAGGCAATGTAAGTGTAGAGCTTTATGATTACAGCGCTCAAAAAAAGGTTTTACTTGAAAAATCTGTGACTAACTTAAAATTTGAAGAGGGAGAATCGCCTGCTGAATATTTTGGGATTATTCCTTTTGCAGATTTTGAGCCGCGCATTAGATCAGTAGAGACGAATAGCACAGCTGAAAATGTCGGACTAAAAGCAAATGATAGAATCACTCGAATCAATCAGCAAAATATTAGCTCGATGTACCAAGCTACAACAGCGCTGAATGAATTTGGGCAACAGATCACGCTTGGCATTGATAGAGATGGCAAAAACTTAGAAATTACCCTGCCATCAAAACAAGAAGGCACTTCTTATGGGTTAAGACTTGGTCCAGAATCAAATACTTTTCTATCATCATTAGTTTTTGGTTATGAGCAGACAATATTCTGGATAGTAAATACATTTAAATTTTTATTTAAAACTTTGAATGGAACAATGGGATTTGAAAACCTTAGTGGTCCAGTGGGAATAGCTAAAGTTGCTGGTGATTCTCTAGTGTCTGGCTTAATTCCCTTCCTTTTATTGCTTGGGATATTGAGTATTAGTCTTGGAGCGTTTAATCTCTTACCATTACCAATGCTTGACGGGGGGCAATTTTTGTTTATCTTAGTGGAAAAACTTAAAGGATCACCAATAAGTTTGAAACTAAAAGCGGCTTTAATGAATCTAAGTTTTCTATTAGTACTAACTTTATTCGTTTTTGTAATGATGAATGATATAGCGAGAATAATTTGAAAAGAATACTAACAACCTTAGCACTTATATTTACCTTGAATGTTCAAGCTGAAATGTTAGTTGATGACATAAGGATTGAAGGCTTACAGAGAGTCTCATTAGGAAGCGTGCTTGATACTGTTCCAATAACTATTGGAGACAGAATCGATAAAAGAGATTATCAAAGAGTTATAAAAACACTTTTCGCCACAGGTCAGTTTGATGACATTCAGCTAAGATCAGAAGGCAATATTTTGTATATCAAAGTCAAAGAAAGGCCAACAATTTCAAATATATATATAGATGGTAACTCTGCCATTAAGACTGAGGATTTACTCGGTGCACTTAATGGTGAAGGAATAAGAGAAGGATCTGTTCTTAAAAGAGCTACTTTAGATTTAATTACTAGAGGTCTCCAAGCTCAATACTCACAACAAGGTCGATATGGCGCTACTGTAGTAGTAACTCAAAAAGATAGACCAAGAAATAGAGTTGAAGTTGATATTGATGTAGATGAAGGAACTTCTACTGCTATTTCAACTATTGAAGTCATTGGAAATGATGCTTTTACTGACTATGAGATAAAAAGAGTATTTGAATTATCAGAGGGCTCTATTCTTTCAATTTTCACAAATGACAACAGGTATACCAAAGAAAAATTAAGAACAGATTTAGAAAATTTAGAGTCATTCTACAAAGATAGAGGTTATTTGCAGTTTGAGATTGCTTCCTCACAGGTTTCGATCAGCGAAGATTTGCAGGAGCTCTTTATCACTCTAGTTTTAAATGAAGGTAAAAGATACAAGCTCAATGACATAAAAATATCTGGTGAGTTACCTCTAGATAGGGAATTCTTAGAAAGCTTTATTAATATTCAAGAAGATGCCTTCTATTCAGAATCATTAATCACTAGTTATGAAGAATTCTATGCTAATGCTCTTGGTAATGATGGATATACTTTTGCCGAGGTGGAGGGAGTTCCAACCATTGATGAGGATAATAATTCTGCAGACATAACATTTGTTTTTAATCCCGGTAGGAAGAATTACACAAGAAGAATTATCTTTAATGGAAACTATTTCACTACTGATGAAGTTCTCAGAAGAGAGATGAGGCAGTTTGAAGGTGCACCAGCGTCAAACCAATTAATTGAGCAATCAAAATTGCTGCTTGAGAGAACTGGATTCTTCAAAACTGTGAATGTTGAGACTGTTCCAGTTGCTGGTGAGGATGACATGGTTGATGTGATCTTTGATGTTGAGGAACAACAATACGGAAATATTGTTGCTGGGTTTGGTTATTCTCAATTTGGCTTTTCGTTCAACTTCAATATCCAACAACAGAACTTCTTAGGGAGCGGTAACACCGTAGGCATAGGAACCCAAGTAAGTGACTACTCAACAAATCTATTTTTACAGTATGAAAATCCTTACTACACAGTTGATGGAGCAAGCAGAGGCTACTCGCTCAATTTCAGAGAATTTGATTATTCTTCTTTTGGATTAACTGATTACAATACTGCAAGTTATGGTGCTGCTGTAAGTTTTGGTTTCCCAATATCAGAGATACAGAGAATTGGTTTTAATATTTCTGCTGACCATACCGAATTGCAATCGGGCTCACTAGCTTCAAGAGAGATCTTAGACTTCCTAGAATCAGAAGGGGATATTTTTGACACACTAAAGCTACAAGCATTTTGGACTAGAGCAACATTAAATAGAGGTATTTTCCCTACAGACGGTACGCTGAATCAAGTTTCTGTTCAGACAACTGTTCCTGGATCAACATTAAATTACTTTAGGCTGGATTTCAGAAATGAGTTTTATAAGCCAATAACTGATGATTTAATTTTTAAAGCTTCTTCAAGAATAGGGTATGTCGATTCATTTGGAGATAGTGATGTGCCTCCGTATTTTGAATATTTCTATGCTGGTGGCCCATATTCAATTAAAGGTTACGAAACTAACAGTTTAGGACCAAGAATTACTCCTGTTCCATGCTATGAATATGTTTCGGCTGAAGATTATTGTCCACCTCTTATTGATAATAATTTTGATGGGGAACCAGATGCTCCATACTATAACTCTTATGCAGCATATGGCATAAATAGACCAATTGGTGGTAATGTTTTGCTTGAAACAAGTCTGAATGTTATTTTCAAAGTCCCATTTATTGAAGATCAAAGCCAATTTAGAACAGCATTTTTCGTTGATCTTGGTAATGTTTTCTCGACCTTCTGTTATAACTATCAGACTCAATGCTTTACTCCTAATTTTGAGGATTTAAGAGGATCTTATGGTATTGGTGGCTCTGCAATTACACCATTTGGACCTATCAGTGTCTATGTCGCAGTTCCATTCAATAATGATCCGCTTGATAGAACGAAGAGGTTTGAATTTACCGTTGGGAATAAGTTCTAAAATATCTCGATTCTTTGGCAAAAGTCAGATAAAATAGCGAAACTTAAGGATTAATTATGAACAAACTAAAAGTTTTATTTCTTACTTTGTTGCTTGTAGCCTTTGCAGCTCCAATCAATGCTAAGACTGTTGTGTTAAACGCTGAAGTTGCAATGTTGAGCACTCAATATGCACAAGACGCTTTTAAAACTCTTGATGAAGATGCTGGTTTTATAGCTGACAGAGAGAGACTTGAATTACTTCAAGCAGAAGGACAAGCATTAGTTGAAAAATTTCAAAAAGATCAAGAAATTTTATCCGATGAAGAAAAGCTAGATATGCAGAAACAATTGCAAGATAAGCAAGCTGATATTCAGTTTCTTTCTAATAAGCTTCAATCTAAGGCACAAGAAGTACAACAAGAGGTGGTTAGTACACTTACACCTACTTTTCAAAAAGTATTAGGTGAACTAATAGCTCAAAAAGAATACGACATGATAGTTGCTCCACAGGCTTTGCTTTATGCAGATCCTGATTTAGACATTACTGAAGAGGTTATCGCATATCTAGATAATGCTTTGACCGAAAAGTCTGAATAGTAGTAACCTATCTTAATGGAATCATTTACTCTAGAGCAGTTAGCCAAGTTAATAGGTGGAACTCCTCTAGGGTCATTTGATCAAAAAATTTCCCATCTTCAAGATTCCAGAGCATGTGATAGCTCATCTGTTTGCTATGTCAAAGAGAAAAAATTCATTGATACTTTAAGCCAAGATGCTGGAGCAGTAATTACAACTAAGGATCTTGCTGCTCATATAACATCGACTGAAAATTTTATCATTGTGGATGACCCTTATCTTGCCTATGCCAAAGCATCAAAAGTGTTTTCAGCAGCTTATAACGAAGAAAATAAAAAAGTTGAAACGAAGTTTGGCGATAATGTAAAAATAGGTCAAAACTCAGTTATTAATCCTAACTGTGTCATCGGTAATAACGTGCTGATTCACGATAATGTCTCTATATATTCATGTACACATATTGGAGATAATTCCATCATACATTCAGGCACTGTAATTGGTTCAGATGGTTTTGGATATGCTCCTACCGGTGATGGATGGCACAAAATTGAGCATTTAGGTGGTGTAAAGATAGGGAAAAATGTTGAGATTGGAGCTAGTACAGCCGTTGATCGAGGCGCACTTGGTAACACTGTCATCGAAGATGGAGTAAAGATTGATAATAAAGTCCACATAGCACATAACACAATAATTGGAGAGAACACAGCTATAGCAGGAATGTCAGGTACTGCCGGTAGTGTAAGGATTGGAAAAAATTGCCAAATTGCAGGCCAAGTAGGAATCATCGGACATATAGAAATAGCGGACAATGTTACTGTTATGGCGAAAACACTTGTGACAAAATCGCTTAAAGAGGCCGGAGTTTATAGTGGTGTAATGCCAATTCAAAAACATAAAGATTCTCTAAAGTTTATAGCTAAGATAAAAAAATAATGGAATACGATGTAAAAAAACTACTGCCACATAGAGAGCCTTTTCTTTTTGTTGATGAAGTAATTGATGTCGATGATCAAGCGATTGTTGCCAAGTGGTTTGTTTCACCTGAAGCAGATTTTTTCCAAGGACATTTCCCAAATTTTCCAATTATGCCAGGTGTTTTGGTTTTAGAAGCAATGGCACAAAGTTGTGGAATTTTAGGCTCTCATATAATGAGTCAAACAGCTAATGAAAGTTCTGTATATCTTCTTTGCGGCATTGAAAAAGTAAGGTTTAGAAAAAAGGTTTTACCGGGTGATACACTTATCTTTAAGTCTTCAGTGATAAGTTCTAAAAGAGGAATCTGGAAATTTAAGTGTGCAACTTACTCTGAAGAAGATTTGGTTTGTTCGGCAGAAATTTTATGCGCAGATAGAAGTTTAAATGAGTAATATTCATCCAACAGCAATAATTGATGAGTCAGCATCGATTCATGAAAGTGTAGTCATTGGGCCTTATTCAGTCATAGGACCAGAAGTTAATATTGCTGCTGACTGCGAGCTAAGATCCCATGTCATTATCAATGGACCATCTAACATTGATACCGGTAATAAATTCTTTTCTTTTTGTGTGGTTGGTGAAGATACTCCAGATTTAAAGTACAAAGGTGAGAGGACAACTTTAGAAGTTGGTAAGAATAATACTTTCAGAGAGTTTTGTAAGGTTCATAGGGGGACTGGTGCAGATTTAGGGTATACCAAGATAGGAGATAATAATTTAATTATGCCGGGTGTAATGATTGCCCATGATTGTGTTCTAGGTAATAACAATATACTTGTTGATAATTCAGCTTTGGCAGGTCATGTGAAGCTTGGCGATCATGTTACGTTGGGCGGTTACACGTTAATACATCAATTCTGTCATCTTGGTTCATATTCTTTTACTGGTTTGGGAGCACAAATTACTATGGATGTGCCAGCTTTCACAAGAGTAGCAGGAAACCCAACTAAACAGGCAGGTTTAAATAGTATTGGTCTTGAGCGTAAAGATTTTTCTAAAGAAGAAATTTCTAATTTAAAAAAGGCCTACAAGATATTTTTCAGAGAAGGTCTAAAAGTTGATGAAGCACTGGTAAAAATTTCTACAGAATGCGAGTCGAATTCAAGTCTTGATACTTTTGTTGCTTCGATAAAAAATTCCACAAGAGGGGTCTTAAGGTAATTGAAGATTGGCATAGTTTCAGCTGAACCTTCCGGAGACTTACTTGGATCAAAATTACTTTCAGTTCTTGAACAGAAGTTTGCAAATATTTCAGTAACTGGTGTTGGTTCTGGTCCACTTTCTAATTATGGTGTATCGAGTGACAGATCCTTATTAGAAATAATGGGTTTAGTTGATCCATTACTAAATTTCAGAAAAATTTCTAAGTTCAGAAAAAAACTTATTAAAGATTTTCTCAAGGAAGAGATAGATATATTCATTGGCATTGATGCGCCAGATTTTAATTTTGAAATTCATAAGAAAATGCAAGAAAAGGGTGTTAAAACAGTACATGTTGTATGTCCATCGGTTTGGGCTTGGCGTCCTGGTAGGGTGAAACATTTCAAGCATGTAGATTATATGTTGTGCTTATTTCCATTTGAACTTGAGTATTGTGCAAACGTAAGAAAACAAGCCTTCTGTATTGGTCACCCGCTTATCGATGAGCAGGCAGCTTATGAGAGTGAGTTCAAAGAAGATATTGTTTGCATCATGCCTGGTAGTAGAAAATCAGAAATACAGAATAATCTGGATGTAATGATAGATGGCTTCAACCAATTTAATTACCAAGATAATTTCAAGGCCATTATTCCAGTATATAAAAAAGAAGATAAGTACTTGATTCAACATAAAACGCAGAACCATAAGAACATATCCTGTGAGCATGTACATAGTGCAGAAGTATTAAAAAAAGCCAAAGCTGCGATTGTTTGCTCAGGTACTGCAACTTTAGAAGCTTTGCTTGCAGGCATCCCAACTACAGTAGTATATAAAACAAATTGGTTTAACCATTTGGTGCTCAAGCAGCTCATGCTTTCAGAATTTGCCAGTATCCCTAATATAATTGCAGACGAAGAAATCTTTCTTGAGCTTATTCAGTCCGAAGCATCATCTGAAAATATTGCGCATGACCTAAATTCAAACCTGGCAGACTATGACTTTAGACAGGAGATGATACATTCAGTCAAAAGTAAATTGATGCAAACAAATCTAAACGATTTTGTTGAAAGATTACATGAAGATTGCAGGAGTTGATGAGGTTGGTGTTGGTTGTTTAGCTGGCCCTGTAATATCAGCAGCTGTAGTATTTGGTAACAATAAATCCGATTTTATTTTTAAAGATTCAAAAAAAACTTCAGAAAAAAATAGGGCTATTCAAGCTAAGTACATAAATCAAAACTTCTACGTTGGAATTGGTATTGCAACGCCAAAAGAAATAGATGTTTTAAATGTCTTGAAAGCCACGCATCTTGCCATGGAAAGAGCTATTTTAAATTTACCAATAAAGCCAGAAAAAATTATCATTGATGGAATTCACGTTCCAGAAAACCTTGAAAATGCAAAGGCAATAATTAAAGGGGATGAACATCATCAAGAAATTGCAGCAGCTTCAATTGTTGCAAAATATTTCAGAGATCAGTTAATGGTTAAATACGCGCAAGAAATTTCTGGATATGCTTTAGAAAAAAATAAGGGTTATCCCACAAAAGAGCATAAAGATGCCATTAATTATTTGGGATATACAAACATTCACAGAAAAAGTTTTAAAATTTA
>CAJWNO010000020.1 GCA_913044115.1 uncultured Gammaproteobacteria bacterium
AGTCAGTTGCTCTACCAACTGAGCTATCGGGGAACGAATAGGAATTATATACAACAATTAAGAAATAAAAAACAATGAAAGGCTTTAAAGTAGTTTCTGATTTTGCTCCTAAAGGTGATCAGCCCCAAGCAATTACAAAAATAGTAAATAATTTAGAAGATGGACTGCTTAATCAAACTTTATTAGGAGTTACTGGTTCTGGAAAGACATATACCATTGCAAAGGTCATTGAAGAGACCCAGAGACCAGCGATAATAATGGCTCCAAACAAGACCTTAGCAGCACAACTTTATGGCGAGTTTAAAGATTTTTTTCCAGAAAATAGAGTTGAATACTTTATTTCATATTACGACTATTATCAGCCTGAAGCTTACGTGCCCTCATCAGATACTTATATAGCAAAAGATGCCAACATTAATGAGCATATCGAGCAAATGCGTTTATCAGCAACAAAGGCTCTTATAGAGGCAAAAGATACCATTGTTGTTGCTTCTGTATCAGCAATTTATGGTTTGGGTGCGCCAGAGTCTTACTTAAAAATGGTGCTAAACCTAAGTAGAGGAGAGGTTATAAACCAGCGAGATATTCTTAGACAACTTGCAACAATGCAGTACTCTCGAAATGATCTGGATTTCCAAAGAGGTAATTTCCGAGTTAGAGGTAATAGTATTGACATATTTCCTGCAGAAGCAGAAAAAGAAGCAGTAAGAATTGAACTTGAATTCGATAAAATTTCATATATTTCCTTCTTTGATCCTTTAACTGGCTCAATCATTAAGGAGATGCCAAGGGTTAGCATATTTCCAAAAACTCACTACGTAACACCACAAAATACAATTAATAAGGCGCTAGAAGATATAAAAATTGAATTAGATCATAGGCTCATAGAATTAAAAGCAAAAAATAAATTACTCGAGGCTCAAAGACTAGAAGAGAGAACAAATTATGATTTAGAGATGATGGCTGAGCTTGGTTACTGTAATGGAGTTGAAAATTATTCTAGGTACCTCTCAGGTCGAAAGCCAGGTGAAGCCCCACCATGTTTATTTGATTACATCCCAGAGAATGCAATTGTATTTGTTGATGAATCTCACGTTTCAGTTCCACAAATTGGTGGCATGTTTAAAGGTGACAGATCAAGAAAAGAAACATTAGTTGATTATGGTTTTAGGCTTCCCAGCGCACTTGATAACAGACCACTTCGATTTGAAGAGTGGGATAAATTAGCTCCTCAGAGGGTTTTTGTTTCAGCCACACCGGGAAAATGGGAAAAGGAGTTCAGTGATAACCAAGTTGAACTACTCGTAAGACCAACGGGACTTATTGATCCTGAAGTTGAGCTTAAGCCAGCAAAATATCAAGTTGAGGATGTTTTAGAAGAAGCAAACAAGACAACAAAAAAAGGCTTCAGAACTTTAATCACAACTTTAACAAAAAAGATGGCTGAGGATTTAACAGAATATCTTCATGAGAAAGGATTGAATGTTAGGTATATGCACTCCGATATTGATTCGGTAGAAAGAGTCGAAATACTCAGAGATCTAAGGTTAGGTGCTTTCGACATTTTAGTCGGCATCAACTTGCTCAGAGAGGGACTTGATTTACCAGAGGTTGGTCTCGTAGCAATACTTGATGCAGATAAAGAAGGCTTTTTAAGATCGGAAGGTTCGCTTATTCAAACAATTGGCCGAGCGGCAAGGAATCTTGAGGGTAAAGCAATTCTTTATACAGATAAAATGACAGGATCTATAGAAAGGGCATTGAGTGAAACTGGAAGAAGGCGCGAGATTCAAAGAGCTTACAATAAAAAACATAATATAACTCCAAAAACAGCTACTTCTAAGATTAAAGATGTAATGGAAGGTGCTAGATCATTGAAAAAAGAAAAAAATAAGACTAATGATGATTCTGATCTATATGATGTTTCAAAAGTTAATTACCATAACATTAGCAAAGAAATTAAAAAGCTCGAAAAGCTAATGAAATCTGCTGCAAAAGATTTAGATTTCGAACAAGCTGCAAAGTACAGAGATTTAATAAAAGAACTCAAAGATAAAGTTTTGATAAATAAAGCATAATGTCCCAAAAAATTATTTTTCTTCAAGGCCATGATGTATTTACACAAATAAAACAAACCAAACTCTTCGATGATGCAAATTTAATTAGCAAGAGCAAATATCTGTTTGCTTTATTAGTCAAAGACAAGATATCCGAGGAAGAATTAAGAAAATTAAAACTTCTTTTAAAAGCAGAAGAGGTAAATTTTTCACCCAACCTAGTTATTACACCTAGAGTTGGGACACAAAGCTCTTGGTCAAGCAAAACTCAGGATATTTTTTCTAATGTTGGTATAGACTGCATCGCAAAAATTGAGAGATTGAAAGCATTTCAGACTTCAAACCAAGACGAGGTTTTGAGAAAAACTTTTGACAAAATGACAGAATCTTATTTTTGTGAAATACCTTCTGAAAAAGATCTATTCCAAAGCCTTCAACGCAAGCAATCAAAAACTTATAACATACATACTGACAAAGAATTAATTGCAAATCTCAATAATGAATTAGGTCTAGCTTTAAATGATGTAGAACAAAGCTATTTAAACAATCTTTTTGATAAGCTTAATCGACCAATTACAGATGCAGAGTTAATGATGTTTTCACAGATTAACTCAGAGCATTGCAGGCATAAAATATTTCGATCAAAGTGGAAAACAGACATTCCTTTTAGTCATGATTCACTTTTTGATGCAATAAAATCTACGACTAAAGACGATATGGATCATGTTCTATCTGCTTATCATGATAACTCTGCTGTAATCAAGGCAAATGGGTCAAGCTTGCTAGAAATAGGCGGGGATAATAAATACAAAAACTTTAAAGGTGAAGTTGATACAACAATAAAAGTTGAGACACACAATCACCCAACTGGCATTTCCCCTTTTGAAGGTGCAGCTACTGGGTCAGGTGGGGAGATTAGGGATTGCAGTGCAACAGGAAGAGTTGCAAGACCAAAAGCAGGCTTTATGGGCTTATGCTTATCTCACTTAAGACTGGGAGAAAGTCTTGAGCCTTGGGAGGAAGCAGAACTTAAACCAGATTTCCTTGCTTCACCCAAAGATATTCTTAAAGAAGCTCCAATTGGTTCAGCGGCATATAACAATGAATTTGGTAGACCAGCAATTTTTGGATATTTCAGAACTCTAGAATATAAAAACCAAGGCTTTCATAAACCAATAATGCTCGCAGGTGGAATTGGTTCAATTAAGCAAGTACAAATTGAAAAAGGCAAACCAAGTGCAGGAGACGCAGTAATCGTTTTAGGTGGACCAGCAATGCTGATTGGTTTAGGTGGGGGCTCAGCAAGCTCAACAAAAAAAACTAGTGATAATGCAGACTTGGATTACGCATCAGTTCAAAGATCTAATCCTGAAATGCAAAGGAGAGCACAGCAAGTTCTTGATAAGTTCAATGAGAGGTCATCAAAAAATCCAATAACATTTATTCATGATGTTGGTGCCGGTGGAATTTCGAACGCCATTCCAGAATTGGCTAAAGATACAAATTTAGGGGTAAACATAAACCTAGAAAAAATTGACTCAGCTGATCAAACCATGAGTCCGATGGAGCTGTGGTGCAATGAGAGTCAAGAACGCTATGTATTTACTATTCCCATGGCAAAGTTGCCTGCACTTGATCATATTTGTGAAAGAGAAAGATGCCCATATTCATTGGCAGGGACCCTTACCAATGAGAAAAATATAAAAATTATGTTTCACGATGAAGCAATAGTTGATCTTGCTATTGAAGATTTGTTTGGAGAAATTCCACTTCCAGACTTGATTGCACAAGACTACGATAGGTCTACAGAACAAGAAGAATTGCCAACAAATGACTTAAAAGAATTGATTTTCAATGTGTTGAATTTTCCAGTGGTAGGATCGAAGAAATTTCTCATTACAATTGGCGATAGAACAGTAAATGGTTTAGTTTTTAGGGATCAATTAATAGGTAACAGGCAGATACCGGTCAGTAATTATGCTGCCACTTTAGACGACTATGGCTCTGATTCAGGACAAGTATTTTCCATAGGTGAAAAACCCAACATTGCCATACAAAATCCGGAAGCATCCTCAAGAATGGCGTTAGCAGAAGCAATAACTAATATCGCAGGCGTAAAACATGATGCCTTAGATAAAATTAGTTTCTCTGCAAACTGGATGAGTTCAACAAAGACTGCTGATGAAAGAGGAGATCTGGTAAGAGGAGTTCAAGCTGTTACCAACATGGCTGATACCTTAAATATTTCAATTCCAGTAGGAAAGGATTCTCTCTCAATGAATGTAAGTTGGAAAGATGAAAAGCAAGAACATGCCGTTACCTCACCAATGACATTAAATATCTCGTCCTTCTCGAACGTAAAAGATCTGAATAAGTCAGTTACTCCTGAATTATCTGATAGTGATTCAACAATTCTGCATCTATGGTCACATGAAGATAAATATAGGATGGGGGGTAGCTCGCTGTATCAAAGTTACAAGTTGTATGGTGGAGAAACTCCAGATATTGAAAATATGGAGGGCTTCAAAGTTTTATTCGATGCTACTCAACAACTCTTAGATGAAGGGCAAATACTAGCTTTACATGATATCTCTGATGGTGGATTAGTTACGTCTCTAATTGAAATGGCTTTGTGTAGTAATCAGGGGCTTGATCTAATTTTAGACTATCCTGAAAAAGCTAAAATCGTCCCAAAACTTTTTTCAGAGGAATCTGGATTACTGGTCGAAGTTGAGAATAAAAAGCTAGATGAAATAAAAAAATACTTAGGTACCTTAGGTGTGAATTATGAAGAGATAGCCAGAAAAAATTCTCAGAAGAAATTTACAATCAAGTCATTCAAAGAAACTATGTTCTCCAGTGATTTAAATACTATCTTTAATGAGTGGAGTAAAGTTAGTTTCGAAATGCAAAAAATAAGAGACACAGAGCAGTCAGCTGAACAAGAGAAGCAAGCATATAAAGAATTTGATGAGTTTCTGACTCCTAAGATTACTTTTCCAATTCCTGATTCTGGAAAAAGATTATTTTCCCAAAAGCCGAAAGTTGCTCTTCTTAGAGAGCAAGGGATAAATGGACATTACGATATGGCTGCTGCATTAATGGAAGCAGGTTTTGAGGTTGATGATGTGCACATGAGCGAATTTGGCAATAAGCTGAATAATCTTGATACATATAGAGGCCTTGTTGTACCAGGGGGCTTTTCTTATGGAGATGTTTTGGGTGCAGGTTCTGGGATGTCTAGCACTATTCTTTTCAATTCAAAAATAAAGAAAATTTTTGAGGGTTTTCTAGGTAATGATAAAAATTTTGCTCTGGGAATTTGTAATGGGTGCCAATTCTTATCTGGATTGCATTCTATTATTCCCGGGGTTAATAGTTGGCCAAAATTCATCAGAAATGACTCAGATCAGTACGAATGTCGCCTGGTCCAACTCAAAATAGAGGAAACTAATTCGATATTCTTTGAAGGCATGCAAGGCAGTGTTATACCAGTAATGGTTTCACACGGTGAAGGTAAGGCAATATTTGAAGCAGATGAAACTAATGTTGTAGCTAGATACGTTGATCCCAATCATGAAAATACTGAATATTATCCTTTCAATCCAAACGGCTCTAATGCTGGTGTTGCAGGAGTTTGTAATGAAGATGGAAGGGTAATGATTATGATGCCACACCCTGAGAGAACATATCTAACTAAACAATATTCTTGGTCACCTCGTGAATGGCAACAATACTCGCCATGGTTCAAAATGTTTGATAATGCTTATCAGTTTGCAAAAAAGAATTAAAGCTTCGGTCTTAAAACCTCATTAAAAACCTTATCGTCGCCGTGCTCCAAAAATAGCTTGATGGTTTTTATTACTGTTGGAAAAGCTAATTCTGCCCAAGGTATGTCATCGTACTTAAAAAGCTTCACCTCACTGCTTTCCGGAGTAGGGCCAAAATCATAATTAACTACTTTGCCTGTAAAAAAGGTATAGATTTGATCAATATGGGGCACGCTCAGTACTGTAAAAAGCTTTACATCACTTACTTGCAGCTTTGCTTCCTCCTCTGTTTCTCTTAATGCACCTTCCTCAATTGATTCTTGATTTTCTAAAAATCCAGCAGGTAAAGTCCAAAAACCATGTCTTGGTTCAATGGACCTTTTACATAAGATCAGCTCGTCATTATCTGTATAGGCAAGAACTCCTGTGACAATATTAGGATTGGTATAAAAAATTTCCTCGCACTTATTACAGACATCTCTTTCACGATTATCCCCTTCGGGTATTTTTTTTACTATTTCAGCTGAAGAGCATTTTGGACAAAAATTCATAAAAAGATCTAAGTTCCAATTATAATAGACATATGATTTATAGCCTAGGACAAAAAAAACCTACCTTTGATCCAGAACAGGTGTGGATAGCTGATTCAGCTGACTTAATAGGTTCTGTGATTTTGGACCATGATGTCTCTGTTTGGTTCAATGTTACCATCAGAGCAGATAACGATACCGTGCAGATTGGTAAAGGTACAAATATTCAAGACAACACGGTTATTCACACAGATGAAGGCATTAAAGTTGAAATTGGAGAAAATGTTACAGTTGGCCATAAAGTTATAATTCATGGGGCTAGTGTTGGTGAAAATACGGTAGTAGGTATGGGAAGCGTTGTTATGAATCATGCAAAAATAGGAAAAAATTCAATTATTGGTGCAAATTCTCTAATTACAGAAAGAAAAGAATTTCCTGATAACTCGTTGATAATGGGTTCACCTGCCAAAGTTGTAAGAGAGTTATCGAAAGAAGAAGTAGAGGTATTATCATTAAGTGCCCTTCATTACTCAGAAAAAGCAAAATTGTATAAAAAAGATTTAGAGTCATGAAATTAACTGAGATAAGACAAAAGTTTTTGAATTACTTCAGTTCCAAAGGTCACGAAATCGTAAAATCAAGCGATCTTATCCCACATGGAGATGACAGTATTTTATTTACAAATGCTGGTATGGTGCAGTTTAAGGACACTTTTTTAGGTCTAGAGAAAAGAAACAAAAGCGCAACTTCATCACAGAAATGTTTAAGAGTTGGCGGCAAGCATAATGATCTTGAAAATGTTGGCTTCACGACTCGTCATCAAACTTTCTTCGAAATGTTAGGCAACTTTAGTTTCGGTGAATACTTTAAGGAAGATGCAATTAAATACGCTTGGGAATTTTTAACTGATGAGCTTGGTATACCTGAAGATAAGTTATACATAACCGTTCATGAAAGCGATGAAGAATCAGAAAAAATTTGGCTTGAGGAGATCGGAGTAAATAAAGAGAGAATCAGCAAACTAGGCGATGAGGATAATTTTTGGTCTATGGGAGATACAGGTCCATGTGGTCCATGTTCAGAAATCTTCTACGATTATGGCGATGCATATGAAGGATCCTTGCCTAACGAAGGAGATACTGGCGATCGCTATGTAGAAGTGTGGAATCTGGTTTTTATGGAATTTAATAGAAACGCTAAAGGAGATTTATCCGCTCTACCCAATAAATGTGTCGATACTGGTATGGGTTTAGAAAGAATCTGTTCGGTTATGCAAGATGTAGGCTCAAATTTTGAAACAGACTTATTCAAGGATCTAAAAAGTAGAATTTCTAAAGAATTTAAAACCACCAATGATCAATCATTAAATGTTATAGCTGATCACCTTAGAGCAGCATTCTTTCTTATGTCTGAAAATGTCTTGCCATCCAATGAGGGCAGAGGTTATGTCCTGAGAAGAATAATTCGAAGAGCAGTAAGGCATGGATATAAGATGGATCGCAAATCACCTTTTTTACATGAGTGTTTAGAAGCTTTAAAAAGTGTAATCGAGAAGGATTTCCAGGAAGAATTTAATAATTTTAGTGACATAAAGAAAACTTTAGAAGCTGAAGAAAAGTTATTTTTTAACACTTTATCTTCTGGTATGAAAATTTTGGAACAAGAGTTGAGCAATGAATCTAAATCTTTACCAGGAGCGATTGCATTCAAATTACATGATACTTATGGATTTCCAATTGATTTAACTAGAACAATAGCTCAAGAAAATAATATTAAAGTGGATGAAATTGGTTTTGAGAAATTAATGAAGATACAAAAGGAAGGCTCAAAACAAAACACCATGTTTGATGTAAAAGATATTGTTATTGATCCAGAGCTATCTTCAGAATTTATTGGTTACGAGCAAAATAGTTGCCAAGCAAAATGCATAGCACTATTCGATGAAGAGGGTACAGGCACAAATTTAATTAGTTCTAGAGGTTTTGCATTATTCTCTGAAACACCATTTTATGCAGAAATGGGTGGGCAAGTTGGTGATACAGGTTCAGTTGTTAAGGATGGTTCTGAAATTAGGGTTTTGGACTGCAAGAAAGTCGGTAACTTCCATCTTCATGAATTAGAAATTTCGGGTGGAGAAATATCCGTTATGGACGAGGTTAAACTTATTCTAGATTTAGATAGAAGAGAAAAAATTGACTGCAATCACTCCGCAACTCATTTAGCACATTCTGCACTGAGAGAAATATTGGGCGATTCAGTCATGCAAAAAGGCTCCTTAGTCAATGAAGAGAAATTACGCTTTGATTTTTCTCATGGCAAGAAACTAACCGTTGATGAAATAACCGCTGTTGAGGATATTGTTAATGCTGAAATTCAAAAATCTACTATTACAGAAACAAAGATCATGAGCTATCAAGATGCTATTGATTCAGGCGCATTATCTTTCTTTGGTGAAAAATATGGCAGCGAGGTCAGAGTTGTAAGCTTAGGTGGTGAATTTTCTGTCGAATTATGTGGTGGAACGCATGTAAAGGATACATCTGAGATAGAAGGGTTTATTATATCTAATGAAACTTCTGTATCATCAGGAGTAAGAAGAATAGAAGCAATGACAGGTTCAAATCTAGTTAAAAAATCTAAAGAGGCTTTAAGCACTATTAAAGAACTCTCTGAGATACTAAATGTTCCACAGGATGAGCTAGTTGGAAGAGTTAGCGATGTCCTCAAAGAAAATAAAAATCTAAAGTCAGGAAAAAAAGCTGAAAAAAGTTTAAGTTCAGAAGAGCTTAGGTCATCAAAGATAGAAATTGATGGAAATATTGGTGAACTAAAGTTACTGAAAAATGCTTCAGTTGAGATGCTTAGACGTTTTTCAGATAAATCTCTAAAAGACATTGAGTTTTGTTTTTCAGTATTCATATCAATAGATGAAGATAAACTTTCCTACATAGTCACAGCAAAGCAAGATAAAAATCTTTCTGCTAAAAAAATTATTGCCTGTGTAAACGATTGTTTTTCTGGTAGCGGTGGCGGAAGAGACGACTTTGCCCAAGGCGGCAGTCAAGAACTTTCAGATATCGAAACTAAGTTTGAAAAGTTAGAAGAAAGTTTAAAAGATTTATAAGTTCATGAAAAAAATTCTACAAATTATATTGTTGTTGTTTGTTATTTCAGCTTGTTCAAGTGGCTTATCATTCAGGAATACTACAAGTGACATTCAGCTAAGCACACCAGCTGGAGATATCCTGGGTATCGAAGAAGAAAGCCTTTATGTTTTTAAAGGCATACCATACGCACAAGCACCAATAGGTGATCTAAGGTGGAAGGCACCAAAAGATATGCCTATTAGCAATGAAGTTATAAATGCCACTAAATTTAAGAGTGAATGCATACAACCAGCATCTGAAAGTTTTATTTCAAATTGGAATGTGTCAGTAGGTAACGAAGATTGCCTGTATTTAAATATCTACGTTCCAAAAAACCAAACAGAAATTTCTAAGAACAACTTTCCGGTCATGTATTGGATTCATGGAGGCTCAAATATTTGGGGTTCAGGTGATTTTTATGATTATTCAAAACTTGCAACTTCTAAACAGGTGATAGTAATAACAATAAATTACAGATTAGGTTTATTTGGTTGGTTCTCTTCAGAACATTTAAGAAATACTTCTGAAGGCTTAGATCAATCAGCAAATTTTGGCCAATTAGATCTTATTAAAGGCCTTGAATGGGTGAATGAAAATATCTCTTCATTTGGTGGTGATAAAGATAATGTAACAATTTTTGGTGAATCAGCTGGAGGTCATAATGTTCTTACTTTATTAGCGTCTCCACTTGCAGATGGGCTTTTTCACAAAGCCATATCTCAATCAGGTTATGTTTCTTCATATTCTCAAGAATTTGCGGAGAATGAATCTGAGCTTTCATCAAAAAATATTTTCAGGGATGACATTAAATTTCTAGTTAAAGATGAAGATATCGCTGATTATTTAAGAAGTCTTTCTTCTGAGGAAGTTTACCAAAGGTATAAGAAAACTGCTGAAGAATATATTTATCCTATTACCCCTATAACAATAAGAGATGGAATTGTGGTGCCAAAGGAAGGTATATATGAAGCACTTGAAGATATTGATGAAGACTTAGTGGTTGCTGCTGGCACTAACAAAGATGAAATGAATTTTTGGTACATAAGATCTGACTATTTCTATAACAGCACTGGAGAGATAATCTTACGTCTTAAAAGATCAGAAGATAATTTGAAAAGTTGGACTAAGTACAGAAGTGATATATGGCGTTTTAAAGGCGCAGAAGAACCATTAAGAAGAATGAGTGAATCAAATAATAACCTTTACTCCTACAGATTTGATTGGGATGAGCAAAATGATTCTTCTTTTGCAGGCAATTATGCACTATTTGTTGGAGCTGCCCATGGTATGGAAATTCCATTTTTGACAGGTGACTTTGACCTAGGACCAATTACTTTTTACGTGAAACCTTTTTTATTTCCTGATTTCTCAGAAGAAGGAAGACTAGCACTCAGTGATCTAATGATGGACTATTGGTCGAATATAGCTAAATACGGTAATCCAAACGAATTTACAAATGGCCCAACTTGGGAAAAATTCACCAATGAAAATAATCAGCTATTAATACTAGATAATCCATTATCTGGAAATATGAGTATGCAAAATATTGCAGTTGAGCCAGACCAACTTCTGCAAACAATTGAAGCTGATTCCGCGCTAGAAATTAAAGAAAGGTGTCTAATTGGCTGGATTGCTGTAAGAGATTTTAATGAAGATAAAAGACCTAAACCACCTTTCTCATTTTGTAACAATTTTACAGATGAGGATTTATACAAGTTAAGAAATCT
>CAJWNO010000021.1 GCA_913044115.1 uncultured Gammaproteobacteria bacterium
GAAAGTGGATGTAACGGTAACCTTAGATTATTCTCTAGTAAAGACATTTTTTCAAGTAAGTATTTACATGGACTTGGACTAGCTTCAATAAATAAAAGTTTAAAAATTTCTAGATAATTTTGATTTAATTGTTCTGCTTCCTCAAAGCTTTGTGCAAAACAAAGATCTGATAACTCCCTCATATGTTTAGGGATTACATTTGCTGCTACTGATATAACGCCATCACCACTATATTTCATAAATTCTACAAAAGTTGGATCATCGCCTGAGTAAAGTAGAAAGTCAGGGTTGTCATCTTTTATATTTTTCAATGCTTCAAACCTTTTTGTAGAATCAACTGCTTCTTTTATGCCGGTAATATTTGAGACTGAGGAAAGTTCTTTGGTAGTCAATGGATCTAAATCAACTCCAGTACGTCCAGGAACATTGTATAAGACAATATTTGCTGATGTTTTGGCGAGCTCTTTGAAATGAAGAAGTAAGCCTTTTTGGGATGGTTTATTGTAATAAGGTGTAACGGCAAGACAATTATTGATACCATTTTTTAAGGCTATTTCACAAAGCTCTAAAGCATCTCTAGTAGATGAGCTTCCAACACCTGCCATTAATGGCAAGTTTGTCTCTTCTCTTGCAAAAGAAAATATTTTTGCTCTTTCGTGCTTATCTAAAGTAGCAGACTCACCGGTAGTGCCCACGAGAACAATTCCATTTGTTCCATTTTCTTCATGAAAATTAAAAAGTTTTTTCAAAGAGTTAAAATCAATTTCTCCATTAGCAAACATGGGTGTAACTATTGCTACTAGACTTCCTTTCAAAATTTTTTTTCCTATAATCTAAACATGAATGATAAATCAAAAGCCCCAAATTTTTTAGGCCTTATTGACGAAAACGAGAAATTAGGTCTTGATAACTACCAAGGAAGTTATCTTGTAATTTATTTTTACCCAAAAGATAAGACTTCTGGCTGTACAATAGAAAGCCAAGATTTTAGAGATTTTAAAAACAAATTTGCTAAGAAAAATTGCCAAATTGTTGGTGTATCTAGAGATTCAATAAAATCTCATAAAAGCTTTATTGAAAAAGAGTCACTTAATTTTCCTTTGATATCTGATCCAGATGAAACAATGTGCAACGCTTATGGGGTAATGAAAGAAAAGTCTATGTATGGTAGAAAATATATGGGCATTGAAAGGAGTACATTTTTGATAGATCCAGATGGGAAGCTTGTTAAAGAGTGGAGAGGAGTAAAAGTCCCTGGACATGTAGAAGAGGTCTATAATTTTCTATTAAGTCTTTAAGAATCTGCGTATTTCCAATTATCCATTAAAGATTTAATGAAACTTGCTAGGGGCACTGCAAAGAAAACTCCCCATATGCCAAAGATTGCGCCAAACAAGAATACAGATAGCAATACTACTACTGCTGGCAGTTTTACCACTCCTGACATTAAAAACGGAAGAAAAATATTGCCATCAATATTTTGTAACATTGCATAACAAAACAGAATAAACAAAACGTAAGGATCTAAGCCAAACTGCGCTAGACTTACTATGGCAACAGGAAAAGTCATGAATACTGGGCCAAAAAATGGAATTAACTGACTCAATCCAAACGTTACACCTAATAATACTGGACTGTTAACACCCAATAACCAGAACATTAAGCTACCAAATATTGCTACTACAAAAACTTCTATGAATTTTGCTTTGAAGTAATTTTGAAAATTGGTATTTGTTTCAGTCCAAACTCTAGCCAAAAACTTTCTTTTCTTTGGTACCAATTTGGAGAAACCAGAAGACAGTGTATCTGTATCCCATAACCAAAAAAATAAAAATATTGGCACTAATATTATGCTCAAGAAAAGGTTGGCTGTATCTTGCAGACGCGAAATACCAAAAGATACTGCGTCAGTTGCAAATCCACTTATATCACTCAGAAAAGTTTGGGCACCTTCAATTGATTCATTTGGTGCATTTACTTCACCTAGGAAAGCAATAATTGGCTCAGCAATCACACTTAGACTAGGCAGCTCGCTGAGGTACCTATTAGCCTCATTAACAAAAAGTGGAATAAATATTAGCAAGAATATAGTTGCCAGTAGAACAGCTATAGAAAACGTTATAAAAACACTTAACCTCTCTGGAATACCAATTTTAGTAAAATACACATGCATAGGTCTAAATAGAAATGCCAACACAACACTAGTAAGGATTGGAGCTGACAAATCGCCTAAAACCCATAGGGCAAAGAAACCTCCAAGCAAGACAGATAGCAAAAACATGATCTGCTGATTTTTCACTAGATTATTTAATTTCATTTTTTATTGAATCTTCCTATAAAATACCTATCAAATAATTATAGTTAACTCTTATGATTAAAAAAACAATTGTTTCTCTTCTCTTCTTAGTGCTAAGCACCTCGTTTAGTGCCCAAGAAAATACAATTGAATTACCATTAATTGGAGATAGGCTAAGTGGAGCAGTCTCTCAAACTGAGGAAGAGGCGTTAGGCAGACAGTTTTTAAGAGATTTAAAAAGGGAATCACCAATACTTTATGACCCAATAGTTCAAGAATGGACTGAATTGTTTATCTACAAAATTGGGGAGCATAGCAAAGTAAATAAAAAGGCTTTTGAATTGATTGTCATTGAAGACAATTCTCTTAATGCATTTGCTGCACCAGGTGGGATTATTGGTGTGAACGCAGGTCTTTTTAAATATTCTGATAATGAAGCACAATTTGCATCAGTAATTTCTCACGAGCTAGCTCACTTGAGCCAAAGGCATTTTGCAAGACAAATATTGGAGGGAAGTGATAGAAGCAATCAAAGCTTAGCTACAGTTTTAGCTTCAATTGTTGTTGCGGTAGCTACAAGTAGTCCTGCAGCTGTAATAGGTGGGCAAGGCATTCTTGCATCACAACAATTAAGATTTTCAAGACTTTATGAGACAGAGGCAGATAGAGAAGGTTATGTAACCCTCCAAAAAGCAGGCTATGACACAGTTGAAATGTCAGAAATGTTTAAGAATATGCAAGAAGTAAGAAGGCTCTCTGGTGATAATATGCCTGAATTTTTACTAACTCACCCTATTACCACCCGCAGAATAACAGAATCGCGTGAAAGAGCGCGTGAGTATCCAAGTCCTGGTAAAAAAGACAGCTTAAACTTCAGATTAATTAAAAAAAGAGTGCAGTATTTAATGACAGATAACCTCTCAATAAGGGCAATGGAAAAAGAGATTGGTAGTAATGATGAAGATGTATATTTTAGAGCTCTGATTGAAAAGAAAAAGTTGAATTTCACAAGATCTATAGAGTTGCTTAAGATGCTTGAAAAAAAGCATCCAGATAATTTAATTATCAAAACAAGTCTTGCCGAAGTTTATACAGAATCAGGCAATATTAGAAAAAGCAAAGATTACACTAATGATCTTCTTGCAGTTTCACTCGGCAATTACCCACTAAGCTACAACCTAGCCAATGCACATATCATGGAAGAAAATTACATTGCTGCAGAACAAGTACTTGAAGATATAAAATTCTATAGGCCTGTTGATATAAATCTATTGAAGGATTTAAGCCAAGTGCAAAAAAATAGTAAAAATATGCTTGGTTATCATCTGACGAACAGTGAATTTCTGTTCTATTCTGGAAGGTATGAAGAGGCATTGAGAGATTTACAAGAAGCCAGAAGAATTGCAAAAAATAATTTCAAAATAAGAGAGATAATCACTGAAAGAATACTAATTCTTCAATCATACGTTTCGCCTCAAAGAAGAAGATCTTAAATATTTGATTTAAAAAATTTAACCACAGACTGAAGAACCTTCTTTCTATCTACTTCTTGAAATGGCTCATGTCGAATATTCTTAAATACCTCTAATTCAGATTTAAAACCGGATTGGACAAGAAGAGCATGTATATCTTCTGCCTGTTTACCATCATTGTTGACTTTGTCTTGGTCTCCCGTAATTAAATAAAAAGGAATTTCACTATCAAATTGACTAAATGTATTTTTAGTCCACAAATTTAGAAAGCCGGAGGATAAGTCTTGCCATAATTGTGTGGTATTAGCGAAGCCACATAAGTCGTCAGCTACATATTCATCAACTTTATCTTTATCACTCGATAAATAGTCGTGCGTTGTTCTGTTGGGTTCATAAAATGAGTTATGTTTCTGAGTGGTAAATTTTTCCATATCACTACTTATGCCCCTTTTGCCTTGAAATAAATACTCGGGCAATAACAAAATTTTATTTAGATATATCATTAGGTTGCTAACACTAAATGCTGCACTTAATAGGACGCCATCAAAATATATATTTCGTTTTAGTAGTGACAAAACCAGTGCTGTACCAAGGCTATGACTTAAAACAAAATGTTTAAGCATGGGGTTTTCTTTTCTTATAAACGAATTCATCTCACCAAGCTGATCAACTACTGCTTCATATCCGTTCTCGTCCTTAAAGAATCCTTTTAGACCACCATGTGTAACATTAAGGCCATGGCCTAGGTGATCGCTGCAATATACTATAAAACCATTTTCATTAAGATACTCTGCAGTCTCTTGATATCTTCCATGATACTCAACAAGCCCATGAAAAATTTGGACTGTGCCAACTGGATTTTCAACTTCATCCCATATAACACCTCGCAATTTTCCGTGTTGACTGGGAAGTGAAAATTCTTTCATTATTCTAGAATTTTTGCATAACTTTCGAACTCTTCTCTATCAGTTCTAAAGCTATTTACTGGATGGTCAGGATCTTCATAACCTAAAGCAATGCCACACCACAAGATTTCTTCATCACCATATCCCGTATATTTTTTTATGAGTTTTGGGAAACCGGCCCAGGCTTCTTGCAAGCATGTTGCAAGACCTGCATCAACAGCAGCTAAACATATATTTTGGATAAAATGGCCAACATGACCCCATCCATTTGGGCCAACAGAATTATGTACTGTTATGAAGATGCCTACAGGAGCTCCAAATAATTCATAATTCTTACGAGCCTGTTTAAATCTTTTATCCATATCCCCTTTTTCAATACCTAATGCACCGTATAAAGCAAAACCTGCTCCTCTTTGTCTCTCTTTATACCAGTCAGGCCTTTCAGTGGGATATACCTGATATTCTTCTTGTTCCATTTCACCTTTATCAAATTTTTCACAAGCTTCCTTTACAAGCTCATGTTTTGTATTACCCATAACAACATAGACTTTCCAAGGTTGTGAATTTACACCTGAAGGTGCCCTTTTTGCGACTTCTAAGATATTTTTTACGGTATCGACATCAACGTTTTTATCAAGATACCCTCTAACTGAATATCTCTTTTTTATTGCTTCTTTAAGTTCCATAAACCCTTAATATAATGACTCTAAATTATATACTTCATTCAAATAAAATTACGAAATTTTAAGTTTTTAAATCACTTAGAATTTCTCTATGTTTTCTTCTGTCAAGCTTATAGCCAGCAAAAATAAAAATAGGAATTAAAAATAAAAGCATAATCATAGGTCCCTGAAATAAAGCTAACATTTCTTTTTGCTGCAATGTTGCTTCAACTGATCCTTTTGGAAAAGATATTAACCATAAAACAAACATTGAAAAGAATTGACCTAATCCTGTCATGCACTTAGCACAGAATGATGTGAGAGAGCTTATTGTTCCATCTTGTCTTAAGTTTGATTCTCTTTGAACCTGATCAATCATATCTGGAACCATTGACTCTCTGGTCATAAGACTTATTAGTGAGAATGTTCCAGTAATAAAAATAAAAAAAGAGATAAAATACACTAATGAATCGCTTCCTAAATTTGGAGCAACACCAAATTTATATGCTATAAATGGAAGCGCCTGAAAAATACCGATAATAAGCAAACTACTGATTAAAATTGTTTTCTTTTCAAAATTTTTAACAAGTTTTGGCACTAAGAACCAACTGAGCAGAGTTGAAATAAAGTAAATTTTTATAAATTCTTGGATTTGAAGAGTATTAAGTCCCCAAAACTGTGTTTGAGTAAGAAAAGTTAAGCTGTTTGCTAGCCCCCATGCCAACTGAATTGTTATAGAACCTAACAGAAATAGTATTATTGTTTGATTTTTGTATACAAACTTTACTTGTTCTTTTATTTCTTTAAACATATCAGTTCTATTTTGATTTTTTGGCCATTTATAGAGATCTGGAATTAAAGTTCTTGTCCCAATAACTGATACCAAACCAAACAAAAACATCATCAAAGCACCTATAAGGCCGACATTAATCCAATTTTCATCATTATCTATGTTTATGTATGGAAGAATTATGAACGAATGAGATAGAGCAATAAAAGATTGGAAGCCTTCTCTAAGAGACATGATATTCGCTTTTTCCTCATAGGTATCTGGAATTTCAGCTGCCAATGCTCTATGCGGAATATCAAATAAAGTAACAAAAAATCTTGTTAAAATTGCAAAAATAAGCAACCAAAAAAATAATACTAACTGATTATTTGACCAATTTTGGTCAGGAATAAATAGCATGAAATAGGTAATTGAAATTGGTACTAAAGATATACCCATAAATAAATGCCTACGTCCAAATCGTGACCGTATCCTATCTGATATTGAGCCAATTAAAGGATCACTTACTGCATCAAAAAACAATGCCAATAAAAGTGCTGATCCTGTCAAGATAGGACTAAGGCCCAAGACTGTGAGATAGTAAGCACCTAAGTACCAGACAAAGAAGTCAGTCTTGATAGCATTAACACCACCCCCCAAACCAAATGATATTTTTTCTAGATTATTTACTTTCAAAATAATTTATTTTTGAATTTTAGCTTTTAGGCCAGCATTTTTTCTAATGTGGTTCCAGAAGATCTGGTAATCCCAAATATGAAGATCTTTCTGACCTGTAAAGTCGTTTCTTAGTATTCTATCAATTGATGTTCCTTTTGTTTCAAGAAAACCAGACTCACTAATTTTTGCTGCAAAATTTTGATCCTCAGCAAAAGCAATACTTCTAACTTCACTTCCATTATTTTTAGTGGCCTCGTAATTGAATAGAGGGGAAATACCAGAGGTTTTTGGCATTAAAATAGATTCAATTAAATTTGAGTGCCATTCTGATGAATCGTCCCAAGAAATAGGGTTAGTTGTAGCTAAGCCAACAATGCTTTGTAGAGAATAACTGTTACCATTTGGCATCCAATATTTAAGTTTTGGTCGAATAGCGCCTTCTCCAACAGTTTGAAATTGAATAATAGAGCCAATGTCGTCTGGTTTGGTTGAAGAGGAAAAACCCAAATCATTTAGATAGTCTTTAAGAACAGGATACCCAACCAAGTAAGCAGATAATAATTTTTCCTTAAAGAAATCTTTAAAACAATGTTCTGACAATAATCTTTGAGCATGTAGCGATCCTTGACTATGAGCAGCCAAGAAAAATGGCTTATCATTTGAAAAATTATTAAGGAATATCGAAAAAGATTTTTTTACATCTTCGTACGCTAACTCAAGAGCTTGGCTGCTATTTTCTCCTAAATTTTGAGATATTGCTGCAAAAGTTGCTTGTCTATATTCAGGGGCATATATGTTTGCACAATCATTAAATGCACTTGCTTGTGTTGCAAGCATGAGCTCAGTCCTTTGGAATGTAGCAGTATCGTAATCTATTTCAAAATTCCAATCCTTTAGAAAGTAACCAGTAGGATGTACAAAGAAACAATCTACTTCAAAATTTTTATTAATTCTTGATTTTTCTATTGTTAAGTTTGCAACAGACTGTTTGCCTGGAAAAGCTGCCCAATAATATTCCTCTTCATAATTTGGAGCAGCAGGTATGTTGCTTCGATCAAAATTTTTATTAGGCGTTATTGAAGCAAGGAATTCATCAATCGATGAATCATCTCGTCTTTTCATTTTAGATTACTCGTTAACTGTGAGATCAAATGCTTGAATAGCTGCATCAGTCCCATCTGACACAATAATTCTTGCTGAATATTCACCTATGTCATCTTCTCTTGGGGTTCCTTGCATTCTACCAATAGATGACATTGTTATGAAATCTGCACTTGAACCATCTTCTTTATTTGTAAGCTCTAACGAGTAAGATAGAGAGTCACCATCATCATCTGTTGCATTAACACCATAGAAATAAAGTTGATTCACGTATGCATCAGAAGGAGGGTTTGATGATATTACAGGTGCACTGTTAGCTACTCCTGCTAGCTCAGGAGCTAAACTGATTGAGAGATCAGAAATATTTGAATCAGTTATTTCAAAAAGCACACTTGATCCTGTCATTTCACCTGGACCGCCCCATGAATTGTCTCCATTGATATCTGAACCAATCACCATTCTGTAAGTTCCAGGCTCAATACCAGTGAAACCAAATGTTCCTTGTCCGTCGATAACTGAAGAGATTACTTCTTGAACAGGAATCCCATTTGGATCAAGCAATCTTGCTTTTAAAGCAGGGAAGTTAATGTCGTAAGCTTCACCAATAACATTGAAGATGACATTAATTCCTACAGATAGTAGTTCATAATTATCGAATGGTAACTGAGCGCCCTCCACAAGTGGGAAATCAAATTGAATCGTTGTGCTGACCCAACCTGCGTAGTCGTAATCATCGGGTTTTTTGACTGTAAATTCTAAACCGTTTGATGAAACTTCTAGAAGATCTGAAGGGTAAGTGTAAGTAATGTCATTGAAACCTTCTCCAGCAGCCCCTTTTGGAACAAGGGTAAATTGACTCTGATAAGAATCATCAGAACTCAGCACTACGTTTGACGGCCCTTCATAATAAGGCAAAGCGTCAAAACTTGTGAAGTATCCATTATTAAATGAATCTATAGCATTTATTGCTTTATATAAATCAATTATGCCGTAACCGAGATCTTCGTCCCATCCAGGTTTAGCGACTGAATCATTTGGTCTTGATGTTTTATTTACATCGTTCGTTAAGAGATTTGCTGCAAGCATCTTATCAACTTCAACGTAAGTTAATGAAGTAGGTAAAGAGGTATTTGATTCAAAAGGTTTAGCAATATCTTCATAGTAATATTTGATAAGTCCTAAGAAACCAGCTCCGTGTGGTGAGGCCATAGAAGTTCCTTGAGCACCAATTAGTGGATTGCCATTATTGTTAGACTGAACATAACTATCTACGTAAGCATAAGCATAAACAAGATCATCTATACCATCAGCATTCCAGTCAGAATATTCTCCACCAGGTGCGGCAAAAGCTACATATTGATTAGTTGATGAGTAGCTTGATCTTCTGTCAGTACCATTTGTAGCTCCAACTGCATAAACTTTTGGACAAGCAGAAGGCCAACCTATTGAGCCAACACCACCATTCCCTGAAGATGAGGCTATAAGTACTCCTTTATCTGCTAATTCACCAAGCTTTACACACGATGATGAGGTAGCACTTCCGCCGCTGCCCCCATAACTCATGTTCATAGCATGAAGTTTTTCACCACCACTTCTTTGAGCAAAACTTGTATCAGATACATTATCATCTCCATTTAAGTAGAGATACGCAGAGTAAGTAGGTCCACAACCATTTTGATAACATACTCTAATTGGTGTAACTCTAGCTGACATACCGTTACCATCGATACCATCGTTTAGCATTGAAATTGTGCTACCAACGTGTGTTCCATGACTGAATGAACCCTGCTCAAATTCAACGTCGTCAGCAAGTGGATCATTATCTTCCATGTCCCAGCCCCATTCTGTGTCAAAAATTGAACCATCGAATGCTGGATCAACAATATAAGGACTTCCTGAATCTAAAACTGCAACATTAACTGGTTTAGTTTCTTGACCAAGAATATCTAGTGCTTCTGGAATATTTACAATATCAAAATTCCACCACTGATAAGTGTTATACCTTGGATCAGGTGTAAATGATTCAACTTGAATATATCTGTTCCAACTTGGTTCAACAAAGAGGTTTGGGGAACGAGAACTTAAGACCGATATTGCTTTCATGTAACGTCCCTTTTTATAAACTTCAGGGAAGTTATCTTTTAGTGATGAAGTATAATCTTCGTCATTTCCTAACCCGGCCATACGGGATAATTCTGTTAGCGTCATATCAACTAACCCGCCGTCAGTATTACCCATCTCTTGTGTTAGTTCATTTTCTGTTTGATTAAGATCGAAGCCACTAAATACAGGTCTTTTAGCGACTAATATTTCATCAAGGTTAAAGTCAGCACTTGCTCTTGCTGATGCATCTTTTTGGGCTTCGCTACTTGCAAATTGAGGTGTTTGAGTTAAAACGTATGCAGATGGAACAGAATTATCAACCCTATAGTGATCAATAATTACATAATAGATGTCTCCCTCTCCCGCCGGTATATAAGCATTCTCAACTTTTGCATAAGTTCCACCGACATTATTTGTGTTTTCCTGGGCATCAACAACAAACATATCTAAGTCAACATTACTTGTTGTGTTATTTGGATTTCCGTCATGATTCACCATGGTCAGTTCAAGATTTATCTGTCCACTGCCGGCAATGACTTGGAATAAATCAACGTCGTCGTCTCCGCCTACCCAGCCTAAAAGTGTTGCATCGGTTTCAAGGAACTGTGCTCTATTGGTGAAGTTATTGGTTATATTTTCAATGTCTGGGCTATTAACATCTGAATCGAGTGCAAAAGGACCATCAACACCTAATGCTCCTGCTACATTGTAAGTTCCTGGACTTGGTTCTGGTGTTGGTTCCGGTGTTGGTTCAGGCGTAGGCTCTGGTGTTGGTTCAGGTGTTGGTTCCGGTGTTGGTTCTGGTGTTGGTTCTGGTGTTGGTTCAGGCGTAGGCTCTGGTGTTGGTTCCGGTGTTGGTTCCGGTGTTGGTTCTGGTGTTGGTTCCGGTGTTGGTTCTGGTGTAGGCTCTGGTGTTGGTTCAGGCGTAGGTTCTGGTGTTGGTTCAGGCGTAGGCTCTGGTGTTGAAGGCTCCAAAGTAGATCCATCTGGTTTGAATAGATACCATACTCCTCCAATTCCATTACCTG
>CAJWNO010000022.1 GCA_913044115.1 uncultured Gammaproteobacteria bacterium
TTTATAAAAGTGGTGCTATCACTAAGCTAACAATAGCCATCACATTAATTAAGATGTTCATAGCAGGTCCAGAAGTGTCCTTGAATGGATCTCCAACTGTATCACCAACAACTGTTGCTGAGTGAGTGTCTGTACCTTTGCCACCGAAGTTTCCTTTTTCAACAAACTTCTTAGCGTTATCCCATGCACCACCAGCATTAGCCATCATTAATGCCATTAAGACACAACCTAATAGAGCTCCTGCAAGCATGCCACCAAGATGGACGGGCCCTAAAGCAAATCCGACTACAACTGGTGAGCCTATAGCAATTGCTCCTGGTAGAAGCATTTTGTTTAATGCTGCTTTAGTTGCAATATCAACACACTTAGCATTATCTGGTTCTGCTTTACCTTCCAGCAGGCCAGGTATTTCTCTAAATTGTCTTCTGATCTCTTCGATCATTTCAAACGCTGCATCTCCGACAGCTGTCATTGTGATAGATGAAACTAAGAATGGTATTGTCCCACCAATAAACATGCCCATAAGCACTCTTGGATCATTAAGAGACAGAGACTCAAGTCCTGTCGCAAGCATATAAGCTGCAATAATAGCTAGTGCTGCTAAAGCTGCTGCACCTATTGCAAATCCTTTACCAATTGCCGCAGTTGTATTTCCTAATTCATCAAGTGAGTCAGTAATTTCTCTTACTTCTGACTTCATTCCGCTCATCTCTGCTATACCTCCAGCATTATCAGCTACTGGTCCGTAAGCATCTATAGCCATGGTTATACCCACTGTTGCCAACATACCTACAGCTGCAATTCCAACACCATATAGTCCAGAGAAGGATGTGGAAATACCAATAATTGCTGCAATGACAAATAGAGGTAGTACAACAGATTGCATCCCAACACTTAAGCCCGTAATCATTACTGTAGCTGGTCCAGTTTCCCCAGACTTAGCAATCTTGCCAACAGGAGAATCTTCTGTATCCCCTCCAGTGTAATATTCTGTTATCAAGCCGATCATAATTCCACCAACTGCACCAGTAAGCACAGAGTAGAACACAGACATCTCAATATTAGGTGAATAATAAATACTTAAACCTGCGAAAACCAAAAATATAATTGGTGAAAGGAATGTCCCGAATCTCAAAGCTACAGCCGGAGATTTAGAAACTTGTGTTCTTACAATCAGGATTCCAACTAAAGAGCAAAAAAGTCCTGCTGCTGCTAACCACAGAGGCAGAAACATTAGATCTGTATTGCCATAGGTAGCTGCAATAGCCATTGATGCAATCATCGCTCCACAGTAAGATTCGAATATATCAGAACCCATACCTGCTATATCACCAACATTATCGCCTACGTTATCAGCAATAACTCCAGGGTTTCTTGGGTCATCTTCTGGTATGCCTGCTTCAATCTTTCCTACTAAGTCAGCACCTACGTCTGCACTCTTTGTAAAAATACCACCGCCTACTCTTGAAAAAAGCGCTACTGCAGAGGCACCAACACCAAAACCTTCTAAGGATTTTGCTATCTTGTCTGGATCATCCATTGCACCGCTAAAATAAACATATAAGCCACCTAAACCGACTAAGCCCATAGAAGCAACACATAGACCCATAATTGAACCACCGAAAAATGAAATAGATAGAGCTTGTTCTTGGCCTGAATTTTCTGCTGCTGTGGCAGTCCTCACATTAGCTTGAGTTGCCGAGTACATACCAATAAAACCAGCAATAGCTGATGATAGCGCTCCGACTGCAATAGCTGTTGCTGTATACCATCCCAATGGGGAAAGACCACATGCGATTACAAGTGCTACGACTACTGGGGCAAGAATCTTATACTCAGTGATCATAAAGACTTTCGCACCAAGGTGAATTTGATCACCAATTTTTACAACTGAACCTTTGCCTGCAGGATACTTCATAATCAATCCATACAACACAAAAGCGCAAATTAATCCGATAAACCCTGTTGCAAATGGCCCCCAAGGAGTCATCGGTCCAATAATAAAATTTTCCATATCTATCTACCTATTAAAAATTTGTTCGTCTAATTCATCTTCAGATTTAGCTACTATACATGACACAGCAGCATCACCGCAAACATTTACGGCTGTTCTAATCATGTCCAAAATCCTATCTACAGCCAGTATTAAGCCTATTGCATCTAGAGGCAAACCCACTGAACCTAAAATCAATGCCAGAGTAACTGTTCCAGCAGATGGCACTGCTGCAGTACCTATGGATGTAATGATGGCGAGCAATACTATCTGGCCATATTGCACCAAGCTCAAATCAACGCCAACAGTACTTGCTATAAACATTGTTGCTAAGCCCTGCATAATGGCTGTACCGTCCATATTAATTGTTGCTCCTACTGGTACGACAAAAGATGAAACATCTTTTTTTACACCCAAATCGTCGTTTACAGTTTTAAGTGTTACTGGAATTGTTGCTGCCGATGAAGAAGTTGAAAAAGCAAATAAAGCAACATTCCTCATTTTTCTGAAAAATATAAGTGGGTTCAAGTTCGCGAAAAGTTTTAAAAGCAAAGAATAAGTCACAGTTAAATGGAACAGCAGTACAAATATTAATAACACCACGTACTGGGCTAAATCACCAAAAATATTTAATCCCTTAGCCATAACATAACTACCCATTAAGCAAAAAACGCCAACTGGTGCAAAGCTCATTATTAATAGAACTATTTTCAGAAATACGGTATTAAAGCGTTCAAAGGATTTGGACAAACCATCTGTTAATTCGTCGGTTAGGTTTAAAGCTATGCCAAAAAGTATGCTAATAAAAACTATGCCCAGCATATTATTTTCAACAAATGCTCCAAACATATTGTTTGGAAAAATTCTAAGCACCGTATTATATAAACTGGCCTCACCTCCTGCTGGGGTGAAACTTTCAACTTGCCCCTCATAGCCCGAGAGGTTAAATATCCAACCAAAAAGTAATGCTGTAGAAACAGCTAAACCAGTAGTAAAGAGGTATAGGCCTACAGTTTTTGTTGCGATTGAACCCAACTTAACCATATTGGATAAAGAAGAAATGCCAGATACCAATGAAAAGAAAACCAGCGGCACAACAACCAGCATTAATAGGTTTTTAAATATTTGTCCGCCTAAGTTAAAAACATACTTCTCAACGAAATCAAATAGCATCGTAGAATTTTGATGATAATGAAAAAATGCGGCAATCAACACTCCAAGTGCCATTCCGATAAGTACATTTCGTGTTAGATTTTTAGGTGCTTCAAGAATACTCATATTTCCATCATATCAAAATCTTCTTTGCCTACACCACATTCAGGGCAGACCCAGTCGTCAGGAACATCTTCCCATCTTGTGCCAGGTTCAATGCCTTCTTCAGGGTTACCTTTTTCTTCGTCGTAGATCCAACCACAGACGATACATTCCCATTTTTTGTATTCCATTTTTATGTCTTTCTTAACTGAAGTATTATAATCAATCCTCATTAAGATATGGCACCGAAACAACAAACAAATTGGCAACTTTATAAAAATCAGGAAGACCTAATCAATCCTGCTATGACTAGCTGGGTAGAAGAAAACAATTCTTTGATGAAGAGATTAAATGATGAGAAACAACCAATTGTGTTGCGTGTTGTCTCTGAGGAAATGTGCCATCACACTGAAACTGAACTCAATCAAGAAAATATTGAAGGCAATTTAAGAAAGATCTTTCTCACTGGAAGCACAGATATAGTTTTTGCTGAATCCTTCTTTAGTAAAGCGGTTATTGAGAAATTTAAAAAGTTCGGAAAACTTGAAAATGAACCTTTGGGGAAATTTCTCTTCTCAGACACAAATATAAAAAAACATGAAACATATGTTGCCTCCTATCTTTTAGATAACGAAAACTATCAAGGACGAAAGTGCATTTACTCATATGCAGGTTCAAAGTTTTCTGTGATAGAAGTATTCTTATTTAATGACTAAGTTAAATGCTTATCTTGAGCTCATAAGGTTTTACAATCCTATAGGTTTTTGGTTGTTATTATGGCCTGGTCTTTGGGGTCTTTTTATATCGGAAAATTTTAATATTGAAAACTTTACTATTGTGATTCTTGGTTCATTTCTAACCAGATCCCTGGGATGTGCAATAAATGACCTTACTGATAGAAAATTTGATAAAAGTGTTGAAAGAACAAAAAATAGACCTTTAGCAAATGGCAATCTTTCAGTTTCTGAGGCACTTTATTGCATTATTTTTCTTGGGCTAGGCAGCATATTTCTCCTGCTGCAAACAAACGAATTTACAATTAAGTTAGTTAGTTTTATAGCTATACCTTTGATAATTATTTACCCACTTATGAAAAGGTATTTAGCTATTCCACAAATATCCTTAGGTATAACTTTTGGCTTATCACTTCCTATTTCCTATTCAATTGCGGAACAAAGCCTAAATCTTGAAGTTATATTTCTTTATTTAGGGTGTATTTTTTGGATCATTGCTTATGACACATATTATGCAATGTGCGATGAAGCAGACGATAAGAAACTAAGGCTTAATTCCTCAGCAATATTTTTTGGCCAAGATACCAGAAAAGTAATAATGGTCTTTTCTTCTATTTTCTCTTTGACCATTTTGTTATATGCCTATCAGAATGACTCTCTTATTGTTGGAATAGGACTTTTATTCCTCATATATCAGATATACCTGCAAAATAAGCTTTCTAATGCGAATATGCACTTAGAAGCTTTTAAAGCCAATAGTCATGTTGGTTTAGTAATAGCAGTTTTATTATTTATTGAGAATCAAAGTGAGTTTTTTAATTGAAAAGAATTTAAATACTTCAAAAAAAATATTTGATGCCCATCACACAGGAGACCCTTTCTCTTCATTTGATTTTTTAAATGCATTACAAGAAACAAACTGCCTAGATTCAGATTCTGGTTGGGTAACAAATTGTTTGAAGCATGAAAATGGCACAGCAATACCGTTTTATGAAAAACTTAATAGCCAAGGAGAATTTGTTTTTGATTATGCTTGGGCAAATACCTATTATCGTTATGGTCAGGCATATTACCCAAAACTTGTCATGAGTGTACCTTTTACGCCTGTGGATGGTTGTAGAATAATTGGCCCAAATGACAAATCTCGAAATGATGCTTTGAAGAGTTTAGTAAATCACACTGAATCAGCAGAATACTCATCTTTACACGCTCTATTTGTCGAAGATAAACAAAAAGACATTTTTAAAGACCAAGGGTTTATTGAGAGATTGGACTGTAACTATAAATGGAAGAATAAATCTTATGCATCATTTGATGACTTTCTTAATCAACTGTCATCGAGACATAGAAAGAATATGAAAAAAGAGAGGGCATACATTAAAAGTTTAAATATTGAATTTGAGCATATATCTGAAATTACTGAACAAGATTGGCAAGACTTTTATTTGTTCTATTCAATTACTTATGCCATAAGAGGGCAACGTCCTTATTTAACTGCATCTTTTTTCAGGGAGCTAAAAGATTTAAACCCCACAATTGTTTTTGCTCATAAAAAGGGTCAAAGAATTGCAGCTGCACTTTTTTTCCAATACAAAGATAAATTATTTGGTCGATATTGGGGCACAAAAGAACCAATTAATTTTTTACATTTCGAGTGCTGCTATTATCAGGGCATTGAAATCGCAATAAATAATAAATGCAGTGAATTTGACCCTGGCATTCAGGGCCATCATAAGCTCAAAAGAGGTTTTGAGCCTGTTTTAAACAGCTCATTTCATTGGATAGTTGACGAAAGGTTTAGAGATGCCATAAAAAAATACTGCGAAAGCGAGTCAAAGCAAATAATTGAATACTTCAAACAATCACAAGAGTATTTACCGTTTAAAAATGCCTGAATACAAAAAAACCAATCATCACTTAGCTGTGTGCTCTGCTAATTACCTTCGACTTAAAAAATTATTAGCATCATTTTCAAAATACGCACTTAAACTGAGAAATAATGATGAAAAAAAATATTTTAGAGCAGAGCTAGAATATGCTGAAGTTTCAAAACATACTGCAGAACTTAGGCTTAATTTTTCTAATTTAGAATCTAAGCTCTTACATACATTCAGCTTCGACTGCAATATTTATCATGATGTAGAGCTGGTAGAAGTCGCTTCTTTTAATGGCTATGCTCCTAATAAGTTTCCATTTCAATTTGAAAGGTATCCAAAATCATCGGATGAAAAGTCACAACAAAACAGATTTTTTACTGAAGTTCTTGATATGATTCTCACAGGTGGTTTTTATGAGTAAGAAAAATTTAATTGTTTATGTGCATGGCTGGAATTCACATGCTAACGCAAGAAAAGCACAGTTGCTTCAAAACGAACTTAAAGATCATGATCAATTTGATTGTGAATCTATAACTTTAAAAAACCATCCTAGAGAAGCCATTGATCAACTAACTAATTTCATAGAATCCAAACAAACGGAATATGAAGTTCATCTCATTGGAAGCTCGCTTGGTGGTTACTATTCAACTTTTCTTGCTGAAAAATTAGATCTGAAAGCTGCAATGATCAACCCAGCTGTATGGGCCTACAAAATATTTGAATATGATAGAGGCGAAAACGTTAATCCTAATACTGGTGAGGAGTACTTTATAGACCAAGAATGGATAGATAGCTTAGAAGAAATTTTTATTGAGAAGCCATCACCCGAAAAATATTTAGTGTTATTGCAGACAGGTGATGAAACTCTCAACTATAAATACGCTGAAAAGTATTTTTCTGGTGCAAACATAGTCATAGATGAAGGAGGTAATCATAGTTTTGAAAACCTTGAAATTAAGATACCTCAAATTCTTTTACATTTTTCTTAATTTTTTTTGAATCTAATTGCCAATTCTTTTTAAAAATACTACATTAGAACTGCATTGCATTTGCACCATACTCCATGGTTAAAAAGGAGCCCTTTTAGGGTATGAGTTAAAATCGTTCATCTTCGTAAGAAGACGGAAGTAGACGAAAGTTGAAGGAACGCGCCGTTAGTCGGATAACGTAAATCGTTCATCTTCGTAAGAAGACGGAAGTAGGTGAAAGCTGAAGGAACGCGACCGTTAAACCCAGTCGAGTTTAACTTCTATAGTGCTGCAATACTAATGCATAAAATTTTAATTTATTTTTCTATAGGAGAAAAAAATGAGTGATATTAAAACGTATGAATACGTCTGGTTAGACGGTTTTAAGCCTGAGCCTTCAATGAGAAGCAAAATTAAAGCTACTGATTTGAGAGGAACGGATAAAGGTATGTTGAATGACGATATGCCTCCTAAGTGGTCCTTTGATGGATCCTCAACGCAACAAGCGGAGGGAGGTAGTTCAGATTGTCTTTTAATTCCGGTTCAAATGTATGACAACCCAACTTCACCTGATCATTTAGTAATGTGTGAAGTGCTGGCAGCCGATAATTCGGTTCATCCATCTAATACACGAGCAGCAGCAGCTGAAGTCGTTACAGATGAGTGGTGGTTTGGCTTTGAGCAAGAATACTTCTTTACAAATCCTGATGGCTCACCACTAGGATGGGAAGACGGTGAACCAAGACCACAGGGAGATTACTATTGTGGTGTTGGAGCAGATAATGTTGCTGGTCGTGAAATCTCAGAAGTCCATTTGCAAGCTTGTATTGATGCAGGAATAAACCTTACTGGTACAAATGCTGAAGTGGCATTAGGCCAATGGGAGTATCAATGTTTTGGCAAAGGCGTTAAAGCTGGAGATGATCTTTGGATGAGCAGATACCTTCTATATAAAATAGCTGAAGAGTATGGCGTTGGAGTCAATATTCATCCTAAACCAAAAACAGGTGACTGGAATGGTTCAGGTATGCATGCAAATTTCTCAAATGATGAAATGCGAACAGCTGGATCTGAAAAACTTTTTCACTCAATTTGCGATAAATTGGGTAAAGTTCATGAAGAAGGTATTGCTTCATATGGTTCTGACAACGATATGCGATTAACTGGTATGCATGAGACTCAAAGTATCGAAAAATTCTCATATGGAATTAGCGATAGAGGTGCAAGCATTCGTATTCCTGTATATACAGTAGAACATAATTGGAATGGTTATCTTGAAGATAGAAGACCGGCGTCAAATGCTGATCCATACAAGATAATTTCACATATTGTTGGCACTTTAACCAAGTAAAGCGCTAGATAAGTTTATGAATTAGGGGGTGATTATCATCATCCTCATCTATTAATTTTATTATGTCTGAAATTGAGTACGCATTAAATACGTTTTATTTTCTTATGACCGGTGCTTTAGTTATGTGGATGGCAGCAGGATTCACTATGCTAGAAGCTGGTTTAGTTCGAAGGAGAAATACCGCTGAGATAGTAACTAAAAATATTGGCTTATATTCGATTGCTTGTTTCATGTTTCTTCTTTGTGGTTACAAAGTAATGTACCCAGGAGAAGCTTTCACTGGCGCAATTTTCTCTACTTATGACTTTAGCTTTGGAAGTTCAGAAGCAGGAATGGGCACATCTCATGCAAATGCTGCAGATTTCTTTTTTCAAGTAGTATTTGTAGCAACAGCTGTATCTATAGTATCTGGTGCTGTAGCAGAAAGAATGAATCAATGGCCTTTCTTTGCTTTAGCAGCTTTTATAGCAGGAGTAATTTATCCAATTCAAGGTTTCTGGAATTGGGGTGGTGGCTTTCTGCTCACTGATTATGGTTATTCTGATTTTGCAGGCTCAGGTACAGTTCATTTGGCTGGTGGAGCATGTGCATTGGCAGCTGCAATTTTTGTTGGTCCAAGAGTAGGCAAATATGGGAAAGTTACTGGAACAAATTTTAAGTTCTTCCCAAAAGCTAAAACTAACAAGCTTTATGGAGCGAATATTCCAATTGCAGCTTTAGGAACCTTTATTCTGTGGCTCGGTTGGTTTGGCTTTAATGGTGGCTCACAATTAGCAATCAATGATGCTGCTAACGCTAATGCAGTTGCACAAATATTTTTAAATACAAATGCTGCTGCTGCAGGTGGAGTGGTTGCATGTTTAGTTGTAGCAAGAGTGTTTTTTAAGAAAACCAACATAATTTATGCGCTTAATGGTGCAATTGCCGGTTTGGTTGCAATTACAGCTGCACCTGACTCTCCAACTGGTTTGGAGGCTACCTTAATAGGTGCTCTTGGTGGCTTACTTTGTTATGGAGCTCTTGTATTCTTTGAACAATTCCTGAAGATCGATGATCCTGTCGGAGCTATTTCAGCTCATGGAGTGACTGGAATATTTGGTGTTATGATTGTGCCTTTTACGAAATCTGATGTTACCTTTGGCGGTCAAGCAATTGGGGTGCTATGCATTCTAGCTTTTGGTTTTGTTTTAACTTATGCATTCTTATTTGTATTAGATTACTTTGCTCCAGTAAGAGCTTCTGATGACATACAAAAAAGAGGTTTAGATGAAGAAGAAATTGGGATTGAAGCTTATCCTGAATTCTAGATTAATTTTGCCTCTCACTTAACCAGTGGGAGGCTTTCTTCTTGCCATGAAATAAGACCATCTTTTAATAGGTAAACTTCTTCTATACCCAATTTAAGTAGCTCAACTCCTGCACTTCCTGCATCCAGGCCATTTTCGGTAATAACTACAATGGCTTTTCCTTTATTGAGAAGGTGTTCTTGTTGTTCAAACGAATCTTTTTGAATATTTATAGAGCCATGTATGTGACCAGATTCAAATGAGTCTTTTTCTCTTATATCAACAAAAATTGCATCATTCTTATTAATTAGGTCAACGGCTTGTGATGGTGTTATTCTTTTTCCGCCTTTACTGGTCTCGTACATGTACCAAAAAACAAAGGTTATTAACAACGGTAAGGATAAATACCATCTAGAAATTAAAAAATCGAAGAAATCCATATTAAAAAATTGCTCTAAGCTTATACAATATAAAGATTATTTAAAAGTAGAAATGAATTCAAATTATTTAGTACTGGTAAGACATGGTCAAAGTGAATGGAATGAGAAAAACTTGTTCACTGGTTGGCGAGATCCAGGTTTAACAGAAAGAGGAATTGATGAAGCTCATAAAGCAGGAATTCTGTTAAGAGATAAAGCTATAAAGTTCGATTTGATGTTTACTTCTGACTTAATTAGAGCTCAATTGACTGGTCAAATAATATTGGATGAACTGGGTTGTTCTGATTTGCAAACAATAAAAGATCAAAAGCTCAATGAAAGGGCTTATGGAGACCTAACTGGCATGAATAAAGATGAAGCAAGAAAGGAGTTTGGTGAAGAACAAGTGCATATTTGGCGAAGATCTTATGATACTTGTCCTCCAAGTGGGGAAAGTCTTAAAGATACCTATGATCGGGCCGTGCCATATTTTGAGGAGGCTATTCTTCCAGAGCTACAAGCATCTAAAAATGTATTAGTAGCAGCTCATGGAAATTCCTTGAGAGCAATCGTTAAACATTTAGAAAATATTTCGGAAACAGATATAGTCAAACTAGAAATAGCCACAGGCGATCCAATTATTTACACATACTCTGATGGAAGTTACACAAGAAGTTAAAATCGGTTCAAAAATCTCAAACTGGTATACGCACAATGGAAGGCAAAATTTACCTTGGCGCGAAAATATCAC
>CAJWNO010000023.1 GCA_913044115.1 uncultured Gammaproteobacteria bacterium
AACCATCTCTCAACAATTTTTCTTTGTTGTTCAACAGGCAATTTGATAACTTCTTGAGCAAGTCGTTCTGCTTCTCCTTGTAATTCTTCATTCGCCAGTAAGTCAAAAAAAGTAAAGCTAGGTTGGCCTGTTTGGGATAGTCCAAGAATATCTCCAGGCCCTCTTAACTTAAGATCCTCCTCAGCGATGACAAAACCATCGTTTGTTTCAGTGATTATCTCAAGACGCTTTTCAGATAACTCTGTGAGAGAATCACTATGCATTAAGATGCAAAAGCTTTCCTTTTCTCCTCTACCCACTCTGCCTCTAAGTTGGTGTAGTTGAGCAAGTCCAAAGCGTTCTGAGTTCTCTATCACCATAATGTTTGCATCTGGCACATCAATACCGACTTCAATTACTGTGGTAGCAAGAAGAATTTTGGTTTTCTTGTCTTTAAAGTCAGATAATATCTTTTGCTTGTCTGTATCTTTCATTTTGCCGTGAATAATTTCGTAGTCTTCTGAATCAAATTCCTTCTTCAGTATTTTTTCTAAGTCTTCAATGCCTATAAGTTCACTTTCACTCTCATCTATAAGAGGACAGACCCAATAAACTTGCGAATTTTTACTAATAGCACTTTTGATCCTGTTGATCAGAGCATCTCTTCTATTATTGGGTAATGTTGTAGTAACTATTGGTGTTCTATTAGGTGGTAGGGACTTAATGGTTGATATATCTAGCCCTGACAAGACACCCATAGCCATAGTTCTTGGTATTGGGGTTGCGGACAAAAGTAATTGATGTGGATAATCTTCAGCTTTTTCTTTTAGCTTTAGCCTTTGGCTGACGCCAAACCTGTGCTGCTCATCATATATAACTAAAGATAAGTCTTTATAGGTGACACCTTCTTGGAAGACTGCATGGGTGCCAATAATTATTTTTGTTTTACCTTCAGCAATATTCTCATAAATTAGTCTTTTTTCTTTTACGGGGATTTTAGAAGTAAGCAATTGAACTTCTTCTTCACCAAACCACTCAACAAAATTCTGATAATGCTGATTGGCTAAAATGGTTGTTGGCGCAAGAATAGCAACTTGTTTTTTGTCCTCTACAACATGAGCTGCAACTAAACCTGCAACAATAGTCTTGCCTGAACCTACATCACCTTGAAGCAGCCTTAACATTGGAGTTTGAGTTGCTATATCAGCACTTATTTCTTCATAAGCTGAAATCTGATCATCTGTTAATTTAAAAGCTAAGCCTGAATTAATCTCTTTCGCTAATTTATCGTTTTGGAAAGCGCTAGTTATTCTGTTTTTGTTCTGTTCTCTAATGGATAAATAGCTAATTTTATTTGCAACCATTTCTTCAAGCCCTATTCTCTTTCGAGCTTCTGAGTTTCCACCAACTAGAAAATCTTCAATATCGCTTTTTGGATCTGGAGAATGGACATTAATAATGGACTCATTCAGATTTGAAAAATTATGTTCGGGCATTAAGTCAGTGACTTCAATTTTCTGTTGCTTTATTAGTTCAATAGCTTCTGAAATTAGTTTTCTCATCTTTTGATGAGTAATACCTTTAGTAAGCGGGTATTTTGCAAGGATTTGTGGTTTAAATTCATCGTCTTTTACGATTTCATATTCTGGATGAACAGTTTCAAGCCCATATCTTCCCAAGCGAGATGATCCAGAGACTTGTATTAATGTTCCTTCTTTAAAGACATTTCTTAGGCCAGGAAAATAGTAAAAGAATCTTAAATATAAATGTCCGGTATTGTCTTTAATCTTCACCAAAAGCATTTTTCTTGGGACAAATGTTTGTGAAACTTTTTCTATGACACCTTGTACAACGAAATCTTGGTTTGGTTCTAGTTCGGCAATTTTTTTCAGCGTTGTTCTATCCTGATAACCAATAGGAAAGTGAAAAAGTAGGTCTTCAATAGTTTTGATTCCAAGCTTTGATAATGTAGATGACAATTTTTCACCCACGCCTTTAATGGTTGAAACCAATAATGAAGATGCTTCAATCTTTTGATCTGTAGACATATCTATTTATTATTATGTTTTAGAGAAAAAAATGAAAATTTTAGTTATTGGTTATGGCGAAATTGCAGAAGAATTTGCAAAAGTAAGGCCTGATTTAGATTTTGTTGGCACTAAAAGATCAGGTTCGTCACAACTAGCAAATGTCAGAATAATCAATTGTGATTATTCTTTAGGATTACCAGAGCAAGTTATAAAAGACAACTATGATTGGGTTCTTTTCTTTCCAAAAACTTCAGGAAAGGGTGCCGACGATTATAAAAATGGTTATCTTTCTCAAATCAGCGCAATAAATGACAATTTTTCTAATGCACAAAAAATCTTCATTTCATCAACAAGAGTTTATTCTGGCTATACCAATACAGTTGTTGATGAAACCATCCCACCAAAACCTAGTGATGAGCAAGGAGAAATAATAGAGCAATATGAAAATGAAGTGCTCAAGCACAACAATAACTATGTTCTTAGATTGGGGGGTCTAATTACCAATAAATCAAATTTTGTGAAGTTGGTACTCGAAAAGAAGCTTTTTTTAACTAACAAATATATAAATGGTATTTTTATTTCAGATGTCGTGAATCTAATCACCAAAATTATGCAAAAAAACAAAAGCTATCAGCTTATAAACGTGATAATGCCAAAATATATGAAATACTCAGATTTTGATTCAGCATTTGAAGGCGAACCTGTAAACGCTGCCGTAAAATCTATACACTACAATGATATTTCAGAATTTAATTTTAAAAGTATCGAACAAATAAAATGAAAAGTATGACAGGCTTCAGTGAAGCAACCCTCAATAAAGATGGCATTCAGTTCAAATGTTTCGTTAAGTCACTCAATAGTAGATTTATAGAAGTAAACATTAAGCTGCCAAACAATCTCAAGAAACATGAAGGTTGGATAAGGGATCATATAAAGAAAAACTTTGCTCGCGGCAAGATTGACTTAGATCTTCACTACACATCACCACCAAAAGAGCATCTGAAAGTATCAGATAATTTTATAAAACTTGTAAAACAAAATGAAAAAAACGCTAAAGCTAAAGGACTGGATCTAGTTGGAGCCTCTTACCTTGACTTAGTTAGACTTAGAGATTCAATTCAAAGTGATTATGTTCTCAGTGAAGCGTCCGTAAAAGCATTAATAAAAAAATCTCTAGCCAAGTTATCTGAGACCAGGGAATCTGAGGGTAAAAGTATCAGTAGAGATATGAAAAAGCTATCTTCGATGATGCAAAAATCTATCAAGAAAATTGAGCGCATGGAAAAGCAGAATACACAGCATTTGCAGAAAAAATTTAAACGCATAAAGTCTGAGCTCAAACTAAGTAATAAAGAAATTAATATGAATGAAGTATTTTCATCCTTTAATAAAGCCGATATTAATGAGGAAGTTGTTAGATTTCAGTCACACTTAGATCTAGTAACTAAACTTATGAAGTCAAAAGACTTGATAGGGAAGAAACTAGATTTTTATACTCAAGAAATGTTAAGAGAGACAAATACATTGAGCTCGAAAGCATTGATAGCTGAAATAAAAAATGAGGCTGTTGAGCTAAAGAGTTTGATAGAGAAAATGAAGGAACATGCCCAAAATGTCGAGTAATTTATTTATAGTGACTGCACCTTCAGGAGCAGGAAAAACAACACTAATTAAGAAAGCATTAGATTACGCAAAAAATATTGGTGAAGAAGTCCATTTAGCAGTTTCTCATACAACTAGGAAACCAAGAGCTGGAGAAATTGATGGCAAAGACTATTGCTTTGTAAGTGAAGAAGAGTTTAAACAGAGTGTTGTTAACAATGAATACCTAGAACATGCAACAGTGCATGGTAATCTCTACGGCACACCTAGAAATCAAATTGAAAATGCGTTAAATCGAGGATCTAAAGTTCTTCTTGAAATCGATTGGCAAGGAGCTTTACAGATTATTGAGCATTTTCCAAATGCAGAAAGTATTTTCATTTCACCACCCTCAGTTGATGAGTTAAGGCATAGGCTCACACAAAGAGGGCTTGATTCACAAGAAGTTATTGAGAGAAGAATTAAAGGAGCGCAGGTAGAACTTGACCAATCCGTGCATTTCAAGCATCAAATAAGCAATATTTCACTAGACATAGCAACGAAAAACCTTTTAAATATCATGTTCAGAGAAAACCATGGCTAGAATTACAGTAGAAGATTGTCTTGAAAAGGTCGAAAGTAGATTTGATCTTGTCTTAAAGGCATCAGAAAGAGCAAGAGATTTAATCTCAACTAGTGCTGAGCCCTTAGTTGAACCTGAAAATGATAAGCCTACTATTATTGCATTACGCGAAATAGCTGAAGGTGTATTAGATGAAGACTATACTTCGCCTAGTGACACTGAAGAAGTTTTTCTCGATAATGTTGATGAGGAGTAGATAAAATCATTGTTCGAATCATTAAGTCTCTTTAAAAAACCAAAAACTTCGCGTCTTAGTGGAGAGCTAGACCAATTATCTAAAATTTACCTCAATCCTTTATCGAGCCAGAAAATCAAGAAAGCTGTAGATTTCGCTGATAAAGCTCATGAAGGGCAATATCGAAAAAGCGGAGAGCCATTTCTTGTGCATCCTATTAATGTTGGATTGATTCTTGCTTCATTAAAAATGGATGCTGATACCATCATTGCAGGACTTTTGCATGATGTTGTCGAGGACTGTGAAATATCTTTAAAAACAGTGAAAAAAGAGTTTGGCAAAAACGTTGCCAAACTAGTTGATGGTATGACAAAGCTTCTACAGCTTGATGATAAATTAAAAGATCAAAGCCAGGCAGAGTATTTTCAAAAAATGGCATTAGCTACAGCAGCAGATGTTAGGGTTGTAATAATCAAGCTAGCTGACAGACTTCATAATTTAAGAACAATTGAACACCTGCCCAGAGAAAAACAAATCAAAAAAGCAAAAGAAACCCTAGAGCTATATGCTCCGCTAGCCCATCAAATAGGTATGCATAAAATGGCAACAGATCTTGAAGATCACTCATTCAAAACTATCCACCCAATACGTCACAGACTCATAACCGAAGCTTTAAAAAATAATGATCTAAGCAGAAAAACTCTAGTTTCAAAAGTTAAAAAAGCATTAAATGCAAAGTTTAAGAAAAATAAAATAGACGTGAAGATTACTGGAAGAGAAAAGAGAATTTTTAGTATCTATCAAAAGATGAAAACTAAACATAGATCTTTTTCAGATATATATGATGTCTTTGCTTTCAGGGTAATAGTTGATAAAGCAGAGGACTGTTATCGAGCTCTAGGGACAATTCACAACATATTCTCTCCTATCTCAGGCAAATTTAAAGACTATATAGCAGTGCCAAAGATGAATGGCTATCAAGCTCTTCATACTGTCGTCATGACTTTTGATGGAGTACCAATGGAAGTTCAAATACAGACATCTGCTATGGAAACATTTGCCAATTATGGGATTGCATCACATGGTTTGTACAAAACAAAAGTGAATGACGATCAGGTCCAAGCAAAATCTAGACAGCTTGTTCAGCGTCTTACTGATATGAGCAATAGAAGTTCATCATCATCAGAGTTTCTTGAAAGTATTAAAACTGACATGAAGGGGAAAGAAGTATATGTATTTTCTCCAGGAGGAAGAATATTCTCTTTAAAACAAGGTTCAACGAGTATCGATTACGCATATGCAATACATAGTTCCTTAGGAAATTACTGCTTGTCATGTGAAATAGATAAAAAAATATCTCCACTTTCGACAGTACTTAAAAGTGGGCAAACAATAGAAATTATCAAGAGTAAGAAAAAGACTGTTAACCCTAGCTGGTTAAATTTTGTTGTTTCTTCTAAGGCAATTACCGAGATCAAAAAACAGCTTAAGAAAATAAAAATTAGTGATGCAAGAGTACTTGGAAAAGATTTACTAGAAGACAGCCTACATGATGCTGGCATGGAATTAAGTGAATACCCAAATGAACAGCTAAAAGGAGTTTTTAAGTTATTAGGAGTTAGATCCCTTAATCAATTGCTTGTTGATATTGGTTCTGGAAGAAAAAGGAGTAATTTGGTTTCGCAAAGTTTTGCAGAAGGTCTTAGAGGCTTTAAAAGAACAAAAGAAGTTGTATCTGAGCTAAAAATTGGTTCATCAAAAAAATATGGGGCCATTAAATTTCCTGAATGTTGTTATCCAATTCATGGTGATCCATGTTTAGCTGTGCATAATGAGCTTGGCATCACTATCCATAGGGATGGATGCGCTAATCTTAAGAATTTCTTAAACAAACCTGGAAGATGTTCAAATATAATCTGGGAAAAAGATGAAAAATCTGAGTTTATGACATCCTTAGTTATGGTTCTTGTGAATGAACCAGGAGCGTTAGCTGATGTGTCAAAGATTATTTCAAATAATGATTCAAACATCCAAAGTGTTCTCACAAAAACACTTGATGAAAATTTTATTGAGCTCTCTGCAAAGATTTTGGTAAAAGATACAAACCACCTTGATATAATCAATTCGAAATTAATGAAGAGTAAGACAGTGACTAGTGTAAACAGGGAAAACTTTTGAACAAGATAACTTCTATATCTGAACTTAATCTTAATTTTATTGAACAAATCTTTAATAAGACAGAAGAAGTCAGCCAAAATTGGCCAAATCTTAAAAAAATTGGTGAAGGCAAGACTATATGTTTGCTGTTTTGGGAACCAAGCACCAGAACAAAGCTTTCGTTTGAGCATGCAGCAAAAATGTTGGGCTTTCATGTATTAGATTTTTCTCCTGAACATTCATCAATTAAGAAAGGCGAGTCATTCGAAGATACAATTAAAACCCTTTTAGCCTTGCAAGTAGATGGTTTTATAATTAGACACCCTGAAGACAAAATATCCGAAAAAATTTCTTTAATGCTTCCTGATGATATCTTCTATATTAATGCCGGAGATGGAAATCATGCACATCCCACTCAAGCAATGCTTGACGTCTTTACAATGTCACAAAAATTTAATGAGATTAAGAACTTAAAAGTAACTATTCTGGGTGATGTTAATCATTCAAGAGTAATACCATCTCAAATTGAGTTATTAAAAATGTTTTCATGTGAGGATGTGAGTTTCCTTGGGCCAAAGACTTTAATTTCCGATAAATTTACACCTTCATATTCATCGACATCCACAAACTGCTTGGCTGAAAAAGATATTTTATTCGTTTTAAGGATTCAAAAAGAAAGATTCAAAGGAAATGACAGTATAGATGAAAAAGAGTTTATAGAGAATTTCCAGGTTAATGATGAATTTATTCGAAGGACTGGATTTAATGGTTATCTAATGCATCCGGGACCAATGAACATAGATGCTGAAATTACAAAAAAAGTAGCTGAGGCTGACAATTCATTAATTTTGAATCAAGTCGAGAATGGTTTGTACCTAAGGGCAGCTCTGTTATCCCTTATTGCTTAAGATTCTTGTAGTGGTATCTACTATTGCGATCGTGCTCTGATCAATCTCAAGGTTTACATCGTCATTAAATATCAAATCATCAAGATTAGTAGATTTAAGTGTTTCTGGAATAAGGTGTACTTTAAATCTTGTCTCATTAACTTTTCCAATAGTAATACTGCAGCCATTAATACCTATATAGCCCTTTTCATGTACATACTTTGACCACTCGTCATCGGTTTCAATTACTAGGTCTTTACCATCACCAACAATTAGCACTTCCTTAATATTTCCTTTCAAGTGAATATGACCGGACATTAAATGACCTCCAACAGATCCACCAAACTTCAATGAAGATTCTAAATTAACCACAGAGCCTACTTTATAGTTTCCAATTATTGTCCTATCCAAAGTTTCCTGCACCGCATCAAAACTAAGACAGCCATCTGTTAATTCTGTGATAGTCAGGCAAACTCCATCTACACTGATACTATCCCCAACTTGTTTATCCTTTGATAAGTTTTGGCTACAACCAATCTCTAACTTAACTATCTCGTTGCCTTGGTGAATTGCTTTTATAGAGCCTTTTTCTTCGACTATTCCACTAAACATTTTCTCCTCGATATATTTCGCGATATTCTTTTATTGCATTTATAGATGCTTCATCAATTATTTCATTGGCCTCAAGTAAATCATCTAAACAGATAACGGAAAAAACATTCAAACCATCATTAATAAGTTCAGCTGAAGCCATCATTTTTGATTTTTGACCAATTTCTTGTCTATCTAATGTAACTAACGCGCCAACTAATTCAATATCATAGCCATCTAAGAATTTTAGACTCTCACTGATTGCTAACCCTGACGAGATTACATCATCAACAATTAAGACTTTTCCATTTGGTACAGCACCAATTAAGCTGCCACCTTCGCCGTGGTCTTTAACCTCTTTTCTATTAAAGCAAACAGGGGTTTTCATGGTTTTACTGAGCTTGGTAGCCAATATTGTCCCAAGAAAAATACCCTTATAAGCTGGACCAAAAATCATATCAAAATGTAAATTAGAATCTTTTATTTTTTCAACCAAGATATCTGCTAGTTCATCAAGAGCACCATGTTCCAAGAGTGCAGAGGCATTGAAAAAGTAAGGGCTTTTTCTACCTGACTTTAAGGTGAAGTTGCCAACTTTGAATGCACCAGAATCAAGTGCTAATTTTAGGAATTTCTTTTGATAATCTTTCACTTATGGTCAATGATTTGTTTTTGTAATTTAAATAAATCAGCTATCCCACTTTCAGCTAAATCCATTAAACCATTGAACTGATCTTTGCTAAAAGCTTTCTCTTCACCAGTGCCTTGAACTTCAATAAAATCCATATTGTCATTCATAACAATATTCACATCGCATTGAGCATTACTATCTTCTTTGTAGTCTAGATCAAGAATTAATTGGTCTTCATAGATTCCAACGCTTATTGCTGCAACAAGATTATTTATAGCATCTTCTTTTCCAATACTTTTAAGAGCCTTACATAAAGCGATAGTGCCACCAGTAATTGATGCCGTCCTTGTGCCGCCATCTGCTTGGATTACATCGCAGTCAATAGTTATTGTGTATCCAGTTAACTGTTTAAGGTCTACCACTTGTCTTAAAGATCTTCCAATTAATCTTTGAATCTCCATAGTTCT
>CAJWNO010000024.1 GCA_913044115.1 uncultured Gammaproteobacteria bacterium
TTATTTATTGATTAGTAAATATAAACCCAATCATTAGTAAATGGCAAATCCTTACCGAAAAAGTGAGGTTAAATCTTAGTTGAATATAATCATCATCTAAATTAAGCACTTTTTTTTCATAAATATGGCCAAATTCAAATGCTAATAACAGAGCAATTATTGGGCCTAAAATGAATTTGTATGAGTTGCTGTAAAAAGGATCAAAAATATATTCCATCAAAGAAAGTACAAAAGCTAATACAAATGGTAGGAAAAAAAATACAATAGATGGGGTCAAAGACCCTTTGTTTTCTCGAGCAATTCCCCACCAAGAGCCACAAAGAAAAATGTGTATAAACAGAGAGTAAAAAATAAAAGTTACTAATATAAAAATATCCCAATTTGGGTTAATCCATACCAATGCTGACAGAGCAATAAATGGAAAGAGTCCAAAATAGCTGAGAAGCTTTTGCTGATCTTGTAAAATCATATGTATGAATAGTAAAACTGTAGCCACAAATAAGAAAGCTAGATTTGATTTTTTTCTGGAAGAAAGTTTTGTGGCAGGTTTATTACTCGAAGGTTGGGAAGTTAAGTCGTTAAGAGAAGGCAAGCTAAATATTAAAGAAGCTTACATCAAAGATATCAAAGGCGAACTTTTTTTAGTTGGAGCAAGAATAGATCCGGCTAGCTTTATTAACCAAAAAGATCAGACAGAACCTGGTCGCTTCAGAAAGCTGCTATTAAATAAAAAAGAGGTAGAAAAAATCCTTTTTGCAATCTCTGCTAAAGGTCAAACCTGTGTACCTGTAAAGCTTTTTTGGAAAGGACATCTTGCAAAATTAGAAATTGCATTGGCAAAAGGTAAAAAGAATATTGATAAGAAACAAACTAAGAAGATTGCTGACATTAAAAGAGATCAAGAAAGGACTTTAAAAAACTATAAATAAGCTTTATTATTGCCGGTTCGGGGGCGTATTAGGCTTTGACGTCTGACGCAGAACCCAACGCGCATATCGAGCATAAACATAACTCGAAAAAATTTGTTTAAAAATTTAGTTGCAGATAACTACAACTATAGATTGGCAGCTTAATGCCAACCTGCTATCATTTGTGACCTACAACATTTGATAGTAGTCATTTTGTAGGAGTAGCTTTATAGATTGTCCAACTATAAAGTGAAATTTAAGGACTATGCTTAGTATGTCTTGATCATCAGGCTATACTAAAGATGAAATTAATTGATGAATCTAAATATGTAGAAGCTAGGGGAAAGTGATGACGGACGTGGGTTCGAATCCCGCCGCCTCCACCAAGCAAAAGGAAAGTATTAATGGCAAATTCAAAATCGGCTGACAAAAGAGCCAGACAAAACAAAAGAAGGTATGAACTTAAGCATGCCCAAAGATCTATGGTAAGAACTGCAGTGAAAGCTACAGTTAAAGCAGTTGAAGAAAAAGATAAGAAAGCTGCAGAAGTTTTAAAGACTGCACAATCAACTGTTGACAAGATGGCAAGCAAGGGCGTCATTCATAAAAATAAAGCTGCTAGACTAAAAAGCAGACTAAATAGACAAGTTAAATCTGTTTAAATAATTCTTCAGTAAGGACATCTAAACCATCTTTGGTTATTGAAGATATTGGGTATATAGCAGTCTTTGGAAATTTGGTTTGAAACTTAATAATTAAATCTGACAAATCCTGATCATCTATTAAATCTGTCTTTGTGATACAGATCCACCTTTTCTGTGCAGAAAAGTCTAAATGAAAATCTTCAAGTTCTTTTTCAATAATATTGAAGGATTCTAGTGCTTCTGCAGGATTCTGGGTACCATCCACAAGATGCAACAGAAATTTAGTTCTGTAAGCATGTTTAAGGAATTTTGTTCCGAGACCTAATCCTTTTGATGCTCCTTCAATGATTCCTGGAAGGTCAGCGATTGTAATTTTTTGGACCGCATTTTCCATTACTCCTAATTCTGGATCTAGTGTTGTGAAAGCATAAGCTCCTATTTTAGATTTTGAGTTAGTGATATTGCTGATTAATGTAGATTTACCTGCATTTGGCAGACCCAAAAGCCCCACATCGGCAATTAGTCTAAGCTCTAATAATATTTCTCTGCTATCAGCTTCTTCGCCGTTTGTGATCTTCCTTGGAGCCTGATTAGTTGATGATTTGAATCTAGCATTACCTAATCCGCCCTTTCCGCCTTTAGCGATAATGATGCTTTCTGTTTCAAGATTTATTTCTCCAACATATTCGCCTGTTTCTAAGGCATGAATTAAAGTTCCATTTGGAACAAAGATTATTAAATCGTTGCCAGATTCTCCTCTCATATTCTTACCACTGCCAGAGCTTCCAGCTTTAGCAGCAAAAACTTTTTTTCCTTTTAAATGATTAAGTGAATTAAGATTTGTATCCAAACAGACAATTACATTGCCACCATCACCTCCATCGCCACCATCAGGACCTCCACGAGGGATATATTTCTCACGTCTGAAGCTTAGGCAACCGTTGCCTCCTTTTCCAGATATTGCTTGAATTCTGGCTTCATCGAAAAAAGCCATGGTATTTATTTAGAAGGGTTGATATTTACGAACTTTCTTTTATTTGCGCCTTTAATTTTGAACTCAACTTGACCAGTTTTCAGGGCAAACAATGTATCGTCTCTTCCTTTGCCCACATTGAGACCAGCATGAAATTTTGTTCCTCTTTGCCTTACGAGAATTTCACCAGCACTAACGTGTTGACCACCAAATCTTTTTACGCCTAAAAAATTTGGATTCGAATCTCTACCGTTCTTACTTGATCCGCCTGCTTTCTTATGAGCCATTTTTTATCTCTTCTATGTTTATTGTAGTAACTTTTCTTCTATGTCCAACTATTCGCTTAGAATCTTTTCTTCTTCTAAATTGAATAGCATAAACTTTATCTTTTTTATCTTGGCTAACTACTTTACCTGAAACATAAGCTTTAGCCACATGAGGTTGCCCTACTAATGGCTTTTTGCCGTCTGACAATAGCAATACTTTGTCGAATTTAACTTTATCGCCTTTTTTTGCTTCAGCCATGTAATCAACTTCGATTACTGTGCCAACTTCAACCTTTTCTTGTTGATTCCCTGTGTCTATAATTGCGTACATTTCTTAAAATATAATTATGTCTAATATCGAGGAACAAAATTTAACTGAATTTTTGCTGGAAGTAAAGGCGAAAATGGTGAATATCACAACATCTGATAATGAAGCGATAAATGAAATTACCTCATATGTGTTAAGTAATACAGGAAAGTTTATTAGATCAAAAATAATTTTTCTTTATGGAGATGAAATTGGTGTTAAAAAATCAAAATTAATTGAACTAGCATCTGCTGCAGAATTAATACATCTTTCTACTTTGGTTCATGACGATATCATTGATGAAGCTGATATTAGACGCAATAAACCAACAGTTGTAAAAAAATGGGGAATTAAAAAGGCAATACTCTATGGGGATTTTTTATACACGAAAACATTTCAAGCCCTTAACTCTCTTGATAATATTGCCATAGCTAATGAGCTAATAGAATGCGCTGAAATCCTCATAGAGGGCGAGTTTAATCAAATTAAGATCAAAAGCGATAATCTTATTTCAATGACTCAATATTATGATGTTATTGAGAAAAAAACTGCTGTACTTTTCTCTGGGATTTTAAAATGTTTAGGTATTGAATTGTCCTTACCGCAGAAAGATTTGGAAGATCTAAAGCAGCTTGGTCTTTCTTTTGGAAGAGCATTTCAAATCAATGATGATCTAAGTGATTTTGAAGATTCAAAATTAACTGGAAAAGCAGAGTATAAAGATCTAAGTGAGGGCAAATTAACTCTCCCTGTAATATTTTTAATGGAAAATAAGAATGAGAGCGAACAGAGTGAAATATTTAAATTTATTGATACTGGTAACTTTGATGCCGTAAAACAGTTAATGAATGATACAGATAGTTTTAATAGAGCAAGAGCTGAGAGAGAAAAGGCTATTGGTAATTGCATTGAATACACGAAAAGATTTATTAAACTAGATAGGCTGGATAGTTTGAAGGCATTTTTGGAGAAAACTTTAATTGCATGAATAGAGTAGTAATAACTGGGCTTGGTGTCATCTCATGCTTAGGCAATAATCATAACGAAGTGCTTAATTCACTCCAGAAAAGCAAATCTGGTCTTTCTATAAACCAAGACTATATTGATAATGGAATGAGATGCCATGTCTCTGGTCAAGTTGATCCAGATTTATCTGTTATCGATAGAAAAATGCTTCGTTTTATGAGTGAAACTTCTGCTTATGCATTTTTGTCAACAAAGGAAGCCATTACTGATGCAGGTTTGAAGCCTGAGGAAGTAAGTAACGATGAAGTTGGAGTAATAGTTGGCTCAGGCACTGGTTCAAGTAGAGAGTTAAAAAATGTTGTTGATACTGCAAGAGAAAAAGGAGTGAAGCGTGTTGGTCCCTATGCAGTTACAAGAACTATGGGTAATACAACATCAGCAGCAATCTCAACTTTTTTTCAAACAAAAGGGGTTTCTTTTTCAATAGCATCAGCTTGCTCAACTAGCTTACATTGTATTTCTTACGGATATGATTTAATTAAAAATGGAAGGCAAAAGATCGTAATAGCTGGTGGAGCTGAAGATGATCATTGGACAGGAGCTATGATGTTTGACGCTATGGGAGCTTTAAGCACCAAAAGCAACGATTCACCCATAAATTCTTCTAAACCTTATGATCTTAATAGAGATGGGTTCATTCCATCAGGCGGCGGTGGCATTGTCATTCTTGAAGAGTATGAATCCGCGGTAAAAAGAGGAGCTCATATTTATGGAGAAATTATTTCTTGTTTTGAGACCTCTGATGGCTATTCGTTAGTTAGTCCTTCTGGGGAAGGAGCAAGCAGGTGCATGAAGGGCTTAGATTATTTGGAAGAAGTTGAATACATAAATACACATGGAACAAGTACACCTGCAGGGGATATTACAGAACTAAAAGCAATTAGGGATGTGTTTCAAGACAATATACCACCAATATCTTCAACAAAAGCTCTAACTGGACATGCATTGGGAGCAGCTGGGGTGCATGAAGTAATTTATTCCTTATTAATGATGGAAAATGAGTTTTTATGTGGCAGTCACAATATTGATGCTATAGATCCCGAAGCAGAAAGCTTCCCCATTCTAAGGGAGAATACAAATAAAAAAATAAACTGTTTCCTCTCAAACTCTTTTGGCTTTGGTGGAACTAACGGATCAATTATTATCAGAAGAGTCTAAAAAGGAATATCCTCTTCGAACTTATCATTATCTTGCTTAGAATCTGAATTTGATGGTTGAGGACTACTTGCATTTGAATCACCCTTTGAATCAAGCATAGTCATTTCTCTCGCTATAACTTCTGTAGTGTATCTCTTCTTCCCTTCAGAATCTTCCCAATCTCGAGTTTGCAATTTACCTTCAACAAAGATTTTTGAACCCTTTTTGAGATACTCTCCAGCAATTTCGGCAAGCCTACCAAAAACAACCACTCGATGCCATTCAACTTTTTCTACTTTTTCGTTAGTTGTTTTATCTTTCCAGCTTTCTGAAGTAGCTACAGAAAGATTGGCTACAGGACTGCCTGCCTGAGTATATTTAATATCTGGGTCTGCTCCTAGATTTCCAAGAATTAGGACTTTATTTAAGCCGTTTGACATATATATATTCTATAATACTTTTTTCCATTTCAGGTTATCAATTTGAAGTTTATTGAAATCAAAGGTGCAAAAGCACACAACTTAAAAAATATATCTCTTAAAATACCAAGGGATAAGCTGACTGTTATAACTGGTCTATCAGGATCAGGAAAATCTTCTCTAGCTTTTGACACTATATATGCGGAAGGGCAAAGAAGGTACGTTGAGTCTTTATCAACATATGCAAGACAGTTCCTATCTGTTATGGATAAGGCTGATATAGAATCAATAGAGGGTCTTTCACCATCAATTTCAATCCAACAAAAATCAACCTCACATAATCCCAGATCTACTGTTGGAACCATAACCGAAATTCATGACTATTTAAGACTGCTTTTTGCCAGGGTTGGAATTCCAAAATGTCCTGAACATAATCTTGAGTTAAATGCAAAACCAGTCATTGCCATGGTCTCTGACACAATTAAAAAAGAAAAGGGAGGGAAAATTTCTGTGTTTTCACCAATCATAATGGATGGAAAGGGAGAGCATTTAGAATTGCTTAGCCAATTGATGGCTGAAGGCTTTACAAAAGTAAGAATTGATAATGAAATTTATCAAATAAATAAAGTTCCTCTTTTAGAAAAAAATAAAAAACATAACATCTCAGTTCTCGTTGATCAGCTAATAGTTGACGAATCAAATGATTGCAAACAGAGGCTCACTGAATCTATTGAGACAGCTCTTAGATTTTCTCAAGGAAGCGTAGATATTGCTTCAGACAAAAATGAATATAGGCTATCGAATAAACATTCTTGCCCAAAATGTAATTTTTCAGTCCAAGAGTTAGAACCAAAAATATTCTCTTTCAATAATCCAAGTGGAGCTTGTGAAGAATGTGATGGCCTAGGAGTAAATAATTATTTTGATGAGGATAAGATTATTAAATACAAAAATTTGAGCATTTCTCAAGGATGTATTGAGCCATGGAATACTCCGTATTATCAAAGCAAAATAATTGGTTTGTTAGATTTTTTAAATGAAGACATAAATAAATCTTGGGATAATTTAAAAGCAGACACTAAAAAAATAATCCTTTGGGGTTCTGAAAAAAAGATTTCCTTTAAAGATTTATCCACGAATAAAATAATTGAAGAAAAATTTGAAGGAGTTATACCTTCTTTGAATAGGCAATACGAAAGAACAGATTCATATTTCATTCGTGAAAAGATAAGCACTTATATTTCAGAAAAGACCTGTTCTTCATGCGATGGGCAAAGACTAAATGAAATATCAAGAAATGTTTACGTAGATGATATGAGCTTACCTGAAATAAGCGGTTTAAAAATTCAAGATGCATTAGAAATTATCAATAACCTTAGTCTTGAGGGCAATAGATCCGAAATTGCTGAAAAAATATGCCGAGAAATCACAACAAGATTATCATTCCTTATAGACGTCGGTCTTGATTATTTAAATCTTTCAAGAGGAGCAAATACATTATCAGGTGGGGAAGCACAGAGAATTAGACTGGCAAGTCAAATTGGGTCTGGATTAGTAGGAGTAATTTATGTTTTAGATGAGCCTTCTATAGGCTTGCATCAAAGAGATAATCAAAAGCTTATTAACACCCTTCTTAAACTGCGTGATCTTGGAAATACTGTGATTGTAGTGGAACACGATGAAGAGATGATTAGATCGGCAGATCATATTATTGATTTAGGTGTTGGTGCAGGAATTCACGGCGGATCAATAGTTGCTGAGGGAGATTTAAATACAATTTCTTCGTGTAAAAAGTCTATTACTGCTCAATATCTCAGAAATGAAAAAGTAATTTCATTAAAAGAAGTTGAAAGAAGAGAAAGCTTAAATTCTATTTATATTTCCGGGGCAAATACAAACAATTTGAATAACGTTAACGTCGATATTCCTCTTAACAAATTAGTGGCTATTACCGGTGTATCAGGTTCAGGCAAATCTTCATTAATAAACCATACTCTCATACCGGGTGTTAATTCAAAACTCAATAATTCTAAAGTTCCAGAAAAGACTGAGTACAAAAAAATTCTTGGTGAAGAACACATTGATAAATTGATATCGATAGACCAGAGTCCTATTGGAAAAACACCTCGGTCTAATCCAGCAACATATACTGGACTTTTTACCTACATTCGTGAAATTTTTGCTAATACATCTGAATCTAGGACTAGAGGATATAAGCCAGGTAGATTTAGTTTTAATGTAGAAGGAGGCCGGTGTGAAAATTGTAGAGGAGAAGGATGGGTAAAGGTAGAAATGCATTTCCTACCAGATTTATTTGTAGAGTGTGATGTTTGTAAGGGCAAAAGATTTAGAGATGACACTTTAGAAATCAAATTTAAAAATAAAAATATCCATGAGATTCTTGAAATGACTGTTGAGGAAGCAATTGATTTTTTCAAAGCAGTACCTCAAGTCTTAAAAAAATTATCTACATTAAAAGAAGTAGGACTTTCTTACGTGAAATTAGGGCAAGCAGCAAATACATTATCTGGTGGAGAAGCACAAAGAGTAAAATTATCAAAAGAACTTTCCAAAAGGGATACTGGCAATACACTTTATATCTTGGATGAGCCGACGACAGGCCTGCATTTCTATGACATTCAGATGCTAATGGATGTTTTGAATAAGCTTGTGAATAAAGGTAATAGTGTTGTTGTAATTGAGCATAATTTAGATGTAATAAAGCTAGCTGATTGGATTATCGATCTTGGGCCTGAAGGAGGAGATGGTGGTGGCAATATCGTCGCAGAGGGCAATATTAAAGAAATCAGGAAGAACAAGAAATCCTTTACTGGAAAGATGTTGAAACTTACTTAAAAGAACCTAGACCACCAGCTTTTCTTTTCTTCTTTTTTCTCTGGTTTCTTTTTCTTAGCAGCAGCTTTCTTAGGTTTTGTTTCTTTTGTTTCAGTTTTCTTAGCAGCAGCTTTCTTAGGTTTTGTTTCTTTTGTTTCAGTTTTCTTAGCAGCAGCTTTCTTAGGTTTTGTTTCT
>CAJWNO010000025.1 GCA_913044115.1 uncultured Gammaproteobacteria bacterium
AAACCAGCTAGTATTCCTAAATTTTTTACAAAGTTTTGTGTTTCATGTGCCTGATCTGGATTGTCTGCCATATTCCAAAAATCGTGTATATAGAGATTTATGAGTATAGTGACAACTGCTAAAACCAAAGAGCCCAAATGAACAAATTTACCAATCATTAACATTACGCCGAAGAAGATCTGAGCTATGGCAACAAGGCTTAATGAAAGAAAAGGCAAGGGCACCTCTCTCTCAATAACAACAGCAAGATTTTCTTGAAAGAAGAATACTTTTGCTAAACCAGGAAGCAGGAAATAAAGGCCAAGTAAAAATCTACCTAGAGGGTAAAGGTACTCAGCCGATATTTTTTCTGTCATTAATTTCCAGAGCTAGAAACTTCTGGCCAAGTCATTGGCATCTGCTGCTGTGGATTGAATAACCTCTTTGGCCCTTGTGCTGGGTAAGCATTAATAGCACTATCGATTTCAGCTTGCGTAAGATATTCACTCTCTGTGAGCTTAAATACATCAAGACCTCTAACAATCTCTGTGCCATATATTGTGCCTTCATAGAAATAAACTGACCAGAAACCGCCTGTTCCTAGAGTATCCTCAGATATTGGCCCTCTATCAAAGTAGCCAATTTCAATTGGGTTATCTGAATCAGTAAAATCCATCATGGAAATACCACCTTGGTACCAGGCTTGAATAAATATATCTCTACCTTTAACTGGAATGATAGATCCGTTGTGAGCAACACAGTTCTCTGTCTCAGTTTGCGGTGCGGGCATTTTATAATGACTTTTGAAAACTAGTTTATTGTCTTCGATATCATATATAGCATTTGCACCCCAGTTCAGTGGATCCCAAGCTCTACATCTTGGTCTTCCACCGCCACCCCATTCATCTGTAAAGACAACTTTTGTTCCATCGTTATTAAATGTAGCTGAGTGCCAATAAGCAAAACCTTCATCAGTCACAACATCTATTCTTTTAGGGTTATAAGGATCAGATATATCAAAAAGTATGCCGTTACCAGAACATGCCCCCGCAGCTAAGTTTGCTGACGGAAAAACGGTAATGTCATGACATTCGTCGGTTCTTGAAGTCCTTTGTGTACTATCACCATGATCGCCACCTCGCCATAAACCTGCCAAAATACCAGTCTCTTCATCTGCAAAAACGGCAGGACTCTTTACTATTCGTGCTTTACTAGGCTCTTGCACAGGAATTTCAATAACATCAATTCTAAATAGAGCTGTTCTGCTATCTCCTGGACTATCAAAGCAACCAGCTAGCTCCTCTTCATCTCTAATACTTGAAGTACCTGAGTTATATACAATAATTATTCCATCTTCATCAGGACCAGAAACTACCGAGTGCGTATGTGATCCTCTGCATGTTTGTACTGCTCCTACTTGCATAGGCATTTCTAAATTTGAAATATCAAAAATTCTTATACCTCTAAACCTTTCTGGAGTAGGTTCAGAGCCAGCTCCTTGTAAGCCACAATCTAATCTGCCTCTTGTGTCTTGAACAGACATAATAAGCAGGTCTCCAACGATAGAGACATCACCTTGGCCTCCTGGACAGATTACTGATGAAACCAAAGAAGGTATGCCATTTTCAGCCAATCTATAGATATTGAAACCATGATAACTGCCAGCTACTAATACATCATCTTTAAAAGCCATATCTGTATTAGAAAAACTTAGCATTGGTGACCTGCCTTGAGATGACACTTCAATAGGCTTTACTTCATCGTCCTCATCTTCATCAATAGCCTTTTTCATTGCTGGGTTCTTAGGATCGTAGAAACCAACAGGTTTTCTTAATGAAGCAATTAGCTCCATATTGCTAATGACTTCTTCTGCAGTGAATAGTCCAGCAGCTAGGCCAGCTCTTGGATCATCAGAAATATTAATAAGAATTCTATTCATTCTCTCAATTTCTATTGCTTGATCATTCACTAAGTCAGAGACAAACTCACTCAAAAGTTGATCGTATCTTGAGCCAGGTTGTTCTTTTAAGTGATCGACCATCTCAATTGCACCATCATGATGGGCAATCATTAGTTGTAAAAATAACCTATCAAAGTCTGCAGATTTTGAATTTTCCAAGTTTTTTAGTTGAAGTGGTGAAGCCATTCCTGCCATTTTATGCATACCATGATGCATATCATGACCCATGCTATGGTGCTTGCTGTGATCCATATCATGGTGCATTTCCATATGCTTCATTTCATAATTTGTATCTTCATCACGGTCCTTTAACCAAGAAACCATAAATTGAATTTCATCTTCTTGTGAACCTTCAATCCTGCCAGCAAGATCTATTATTGCTTTTGAATTAGTCCTTTGTGGCGCCATTCTAGACATTGTTAATGCTTGCTCATGGTGCACTATCATGCCTTGCATAAAATACACATCTGCAGTGGTATATGAGCTATTTGCAATGTCAGCTGCCTTTTCTGCACTTATTGCCTTTGTAGAATCACCTGGAGCACCAGGTTGTAGAATTGGGGCTTCATTATCTGCAAATAAAAAATTGCCAACAATAGCCACAATGAAAGTAAATAATTTAATTTTTTTGTTAATCATCATAATTGCCTTGCAATGTTATCATTGAATATCAATGTATAAATTTAAGAATCTAATAATATTATCACCATTAGTTTACATTTTTCATCACTTCGAGGAATTTTTTATTTTTAATTTTAGAGAATGGAGATTGCAGTATTTACCAGATAATAATGCAATTTCACCAGAAGAAATTCTCATGCGTCTGATTGGGGTTTTTTTAATAATTATTTATGTACACTCGATTACGAAGAATAGACCTAGCGCATTAGTTGCTTTGTATTTTGTCATGACTACTCAAGTTGTTAATGCATTTTTTCATGTTTCATTTAGCATAATTTTTTGGGATTTTAGTCCAGGTACTATTACTGGCATTCTTTTATATATACCTTTGAATTATTTAATCGCAAGCGCTGCACTGAGAGAGGGCTATGTTAAAAATAAAATTGAATTAATAATTCTATTTTTACTTGGACTGGGAACTTTTGCTCTGTTTGAAATTTATGGTCCAATAGTAATGAGGATGTCATTTTTTGCAGCAGTTATTTATTACCTATATTCGGTCTATAATGAAAGCAAGGTAAAAGTATGAAGAAATATAAGACATTAAAAGAATTTTATCCTTACTATCTGAGTGAACACGAACATAAAACAACAAAACTATTCCATTTTATTGGTACAGGGTTTTCGTTGTTCTTCCTGGTGCAATTCTTTTTAACATTTAACCCGTTCAACATTTTGTATGCATTATTATCAGGTTATGGTTTTGCATGGGTCAGCCACTTTTTTGTTGAGCATAATAAGCCAGCAACTTGGACATACCCTGTCTTTAGCTTAATGAGTGACTATATTATGTTTTGGGAAATACTGAGAGGAAAGCATAAGATTCTCTAGGTAAAATCTGCATCAAGATCAAGCACAACTGGGCAATGATCTGAAGGCTTTTCCATTGCTCTGAGCTCATGATCAATTTCAGAATCTAAATACTTTTCTTGTAAATTCTTTGATAGTAAAAAGTGATCAATTCTAAGGCCTCTCTTTGGAACTTGATCAAAACCTCTTGAACGATAGTCAAACCAAGAGCATTTGGTGGAGTCTGGATTTTTTTCTCTCCAAACATCAGAAAGACCCACAGCAGTTAACTTCTCATACCATTCAAGTTCTTCAGGTAAAAAGGCTGTGTGACCTTGTGTAAGCCATCTTTTGATACCGTCTTCATTCATGCCAATATCGTTTCTATGTGGAGCTATATTAAAATCGCCTGTCAGAACAACTTCCGATTTCAGTCCTTTTATATGCTCTGTAATCCTTTTGTAATAACGATCTTTATAGGGAAATTTATCGGGATGTTTTCTATTCTCGCCTTGTGGAAAATAGGAGTTGCAGACCGATACTAATCCGGCATTTGTAGCATAATCGCATTGTATATATCTTTTTTGAGCCTCATCTTCACCACCATCTAGCCCCTTTACTACGTCTGCAGGCGCTTGTTTTGAGAAGATAGCTACACCATGAAAGCCTTTTTGACCGTAGTTATAAAATTTAAAACCTAAATCTTCAGGAATTTGTTCTGGAAAATCTTCATCGCTAACTTTGATTTCTTGTAAAGCAATAATGTCTGGATCGTATTTATCTTTTAAGGCTTCAAGTTGATGTGGTCTAGCTCTTAAGCCATTTATATTAAAACTAATAATTCTTATCATGATTCAATTTCTAATAATTCTAGTAAAACTCTAAATGATTGGTCTATTTCTGCATCAATAATGAACTCATCCTCTGCAACAAAGTCTTCATATTCATCATAGTTATTAAATTCAGTTTTTCCAGACAATTTTCTACCATAGTTAGCTAGCTCAAGGGTATTATCCCTATCTCTTTTTTGAATTGTTTGCCTGTCTTTGAAATTAAGACTCAATATAAGATTCGAATCTCTTTGTTTTTTGATTTCACCGACTTTAGAAAAATAGGAAGAGCTGCTTATTCTAGAATTGAAAGATTCTTGTAGAACATCAGCACCATCTAAAGCAAATTTTATAAAAAATGTGTTGTCGATGTTATTTGGTTTTATAGCATTTTCGTACTCACTTTCACCTGTGCTGTCTGAATTAATTAAAGATGGAATTTCTAAATTGGGTTCAACGCCATAGATCTGCGTTGGCAGGCCTGTAACGCGATAATAGAGTGAATCGGTTAATTTAATTTGACCGTTATTAGTAGTTTTGAATCTTTGCACGCTTCCTTTGCCGAAAGTAGTTTGTCCAATAATTAAAGCTCTGTTGTAGTCTTGCATTGCACCTGCAAAGATTTCTGAGGCTGATGCTGAATATTTATTTACCAAAACTATTAAAGGCTTATTCCAAACCTTATTTGACCTAAAGGAATTTAATACTTCAACTTCTTTATTAGGATTCTTTACTTGGACAGTAGGGCCGTAATCGATAAATAACCTAGTTAGGGAATCTGCTTCATGCAAATAGCCTCCACCATTATTTCTTAAATCCAAAACAGCTCCTTGAATTTCTTCATAGTTGAACTCCCTTAAAAATTTCTGAACATCTGATGTAGCAGTTTTGCAAATGTACACATTGCGTCTAAGGCATTCTATATCGCTATAGAAAGAAGGTAATTTTATATATCCTACTTTTTTATCTTCAAACTCAATTACTTCTGCAGAGGCATCACTTTCTTCAAGCTCAACAATCCCACGTATTAAACTTACGACTTTTTTGCCACTGTCATTTTCAATTTCCAGTCTGACAGTAGAATTTTCTTCTCCACGTATTTTGTCAACAATATCATCCAGTCTCCAACCAATCACATTTATTAGTTTTCCATTTTCACCTTGACCAACTTTGAGAATTCTATCCCCTACGCGTATCTTGTTGGATTTAATTGCAGGGCCTCCAGGCATAAGCTCTTGTATTTTTGCTTTTTCATCTTCGTAGCCCAGAATAGCTCCTATGCCCTCGAATGATAAATTCATTCTTAAATTCCAGTTCTCTAAATCTCTCTCGGAAAAGTAGGTGGCATGAGGATCAAGCATTGATAAAAAATTATTAGCTAATAAACCAAATTTATCTGATTCTCTAATCTTCGATATTGAGGATAATCTATCTGAATAAATTCTTTTTAATTCACTCTTGGCTTCCTTTAAGTTTTTATCAGCTAGCATTAAATTTATAACTTCATTCTTGATAATTTTTCTTTGGTAATTAAGCTTTGCTTCAGCATTAATGAAGTAGTGGTCTCTGGTCTTTAGTTCAATGAATTCGTCTTTTTCAAAATTGAGATCGTAACTATTTAGTATTTTTCTTCTGTCTTTTAACGATTCTTCATACCTTTCATAGTACAAGTCGATAGCTTCTTTGAAGTTAAAGTAATTAAAAGAATTTAGATCTGGCTCATTGCTTTTCAAGTACTCAATATCTTCATTTAAGAAGGTGGTTTTTTGTTTATCTAACTTATTAAGGAATTTTTCTAGAAAATCACTACCAACTACCTCAGTGCTTTCAAAATCTAATATTGAAGATCGTTCAAATTCAAGCACTATTGATTTAAATTCTGACTCATAGTCGAATCTATCTCGTTCAAGTGAGCAGCTGGTTATTACGAAAACTAATAGAGCTCTAGAAAACAGTTTTAATGCCATATTTCTCTTTCTCTTTTTCTATGATTTTATCTTTTTCTTCCCAAATACTTTCAAGGAAAGCTTTGAGTTTGTCGCGCATTTCTTGATTATCTGTATAGTCTACGCCTCTTAACTCTTCTGGTATTTTATAAGTATTTATTGTGACGCTTGCTTCTCTCATATCACCACATAAAAAATTCCAAAAAGCCCTTTTATCTGATTTATAAACCAGTGTTACATCTGTTAAGTGATCTATATAAGGCATAACCTCTAATGTATAACCCATGCCGCCTATTTTGGGAGGCATTAAATTTTTAAATTTGCTATTTGAAGCTAAATATTTTTCCTTATCAATCCGAGTTCCTTCAATAAAGCCTGCCACATTTGTTGGCATGATCTTATATGTCCTGCATGCTCTAATAGTTGAGTTTTTATCAGTTTGTGCAAGCTGAGGATTCGCTTTAATCGCTTCCTTGGACCTTCTGACTACAAATGGCATAGCTAAACCAATATTAGCGGTCCATGTTATTGGAAGCCACCAGAGTTGAGCTTTCATGAATACCCGCGGACAACTTTGTTTAAAATTACAAAAATACAAATATAAAAAAATGTCTGCCCAACTTAAGTGATTAATTGTCGTGAACTGCCAGATATCTCTTTTAAGTTTATCTTGACCATAGACTTTATAGTCCGGGTTATGCATTAAGTCTTGTATTCTGCTATTGAAGTAAAGGTATAGCTCTCCAAACCTCTCATTTATTTTGAGAATATTTTTTTGGATAAATGTTATTGGTATAAATCGAAATAGGCCTAAAGGCGTAACTACTACAATTACGAAAATAGCATTTAATAAACATAAAATAAAAGTAATAATTCCTCTAATAAATCTAATCATTTTATTTTTTGCCAAACATCTTCAAGTTCTTCTAAGCTCATGCTCTCTAATGAAATATTTTTTTCTTCAGCAAATTTTTCCATAGCACGAAATCTACTTTCAAATTTTAAATTTGATTTTCTCATTATATCCTCAGGATCTAAATTATAGTGCCTTGTCAGATTTGCGATTGTAAATAAAATATCTCCGATTTCCTCAGAAATATTTTCCTTATTATTTGATTTAATTTCGTATTTTAATTCTTGAAGCTCCTCATCAATTTTTGCTAAAACCTCTTTGCTATCTGGCCAGTCAAAACCTACTCTGGCTGCTCTTTTTTGTAATTTTTTTGCTCTAATCAGGCTTGGTAAATTTTTTGGCACATCGTCCATAAGAGAATCATATTTAAGATTTTTTCTTTCTTCAGCTTTAATGTCTTCCCAGATTGATAGACTTTCTTGAGCAGAAACAGCACTTTTATCTGAAAAGACGTGAGGATGTCTTCTTATCAGCTTATCGTTCAGTTCAGTTATAACATCGGTTAGATCAAAAAGACCTTTTTCGTTTGCCATTTCTGCATGAAATACTATCTGGAACAGTAAGTCACCTAATTCAGACTTCAATGCTCCAAAATCTTCTCTTTCAACTGCATCTGCCACTTCGTAAGCCTCTTCGATTGAACAACTAGCTATTGATTTAAAGGTTTGCTCCTTGTCCCAAGCACAACCATCTTCTGGGTCACGTAATCTTTTGAAAGTTTCAATTAATTTTTTAAGTTGTTCATTTAAGCTGTTCATAAATATTTTCTAAATAATCATTGATGACTATATCAGCATAATCATCAAATGGTGTTGGATC
>CAJWNO010000026.1 GCA_913044115.1 uncultured Gammaproteobacteria bacterium
CAGGTTCTTCTGATTCTGTTTTTGCTTCAACTTCCTGCTTTTCCTCACTTTTAACGGAAACAGTCTTCGTAGAAGTATTTAATGAAAATACTTTTGGACCTTTATCTCCATCAAGCTTTTGAACTAATCCTTGTTTCCTAGCAGAATCTTGGCCTTCTAATATGGCATCCGATAGTAAATTCAAAACAAATTTAATTGTTTTCGCAGAGTCATCATTAATTGGTACAAAATTTGTCAGATTACTAGGATTGCTATTTGTGTCAACCAGGCCGTAAACAGGTATACCCATCTTAAGGGCTTCCTGAACTGCTATTTTTTCATTTTCTACATCAATGACAAATAGCGCATCTGGCAAGCCTTTCATATCTTTTACTCCGTCAAATACTAATGAAAGTTTTTTCATTTCTTTTTCTAGCATTACAGCTTCTTTTTTGATCATTGATTCAAGCTGACCTGAAGCTTTATTCTCTTGGTACTCAAGTAATTTGTTTATCGGTACTTTAATAGTTTTCCAGTTTGTTAACATGCCACCCAACCATCTATGAGAAATATATGGCATACCAGTTTTCTCACCAAACTCTGTTACATAGCTTGAAGCAACTCTCTTTGTCCCTACAACCATTACTTTATTGCCAACAGAAGAAAGATTTCTAAAGATCTCATATAACTCAACAATTTTTTCTTGGGTTTTGTATAGGTCTATTATGTGAATATTATTTTTTTCACAGAAGATATAATCCTCCATATGTGGATTCCAGAATCTTTTTCTGTGCCCGAAGTGAGCACCTAATTCAAATAGCTCTTCTATGCTAATGTTTACTTTACTCATATAAGTCTTCAATTAAGGTTTGCATATAATAAAGGTTTTTAGGCTTCTGGTAAAACCATTTAACGATATTTAGTGCACCTTGTGCGTAAATACTTCTTTTTGGAGCCGAATGTTTAAGCTCTAACTCCTCAAATCCGTTAAAAATCAATGCTTTATGCCAGTTTCCTTCATTTCCTTCTCTAATGCTTTCAATATTTGCAACATCAAAATTTAAAGCACCAGCTAAATCAATTGCTGTTCCAGATGGAGCATCGATCTTAGATTCATGATGTTTCTCAGTAAGTTTGATTTCATAGTTATCTTTTACTTTTTTTATCTTCCCAAGAAGGTTCCTCATCAATGCTGTCAGAATAGAAGTATTAGGTGCTATGAAAATAGGGAGATCGTTTGAAAGCAATTTAAGCTTTTCAATTTGCTGGTCACTTAAACCTGTTGTACAAAACAGTAAAGGTTTTTTTATTTCTGAATAAAATTCTATCCTTTTGTCCACGTCATCTCTGGTTGCAAAATCAATAATGCAATCAAATTCATTTTCAGGGGCAGCTAGAAAAAATTTATTGAGAGCTTCAGAGAAATGAAATTCGCCAACATCTATTCCTAAATTTTCGGAATTATTTCTTACTATATAATTTGAAATATGAATTGACGGATCTTTATTTGCTTCTTCAATGACTGCTCGGCCCATTTTCCCCGAAGCACCAAATAAAGCTAGATTAATCATTTAAATTTACTGTTTATTTTTGATGAAAAATTATCAGCTTCTTTAAAATTATTTTCAGTGCCTGCAAAAGCTGATTCCAGTGCTGATTTTTGCTTAGATGATAGACTTGAAGGAGTTTCAACGACAACTCTTACGAAAAGATCACCAGTCGTTTTTCCTCTGAGAGATCCTGCACCTAAGTCTCTTAATTTAAATATTTTGCCTGTTTGTGTTTCAGGTGGAATTTTCAATAAAACTTTTTTAGATAGTGTGGGCACCTCAATCTCTGCTCCTAATATAGCCTGATCTACTCTTATTGGTACTTCACAATAAAGGTGATTTCCTTCCCTCTCCAAGAATTCATGCTTCTGAACTTGGACAACAATAAATAAGTCACCGTGCTCACCTCCATATTGACTAGGCTCACCTTCTCCTGAAAGTCTGATTTTATTGCCTGTATCAACACCTGCGGGTATGTTTACCGAGACCTTTTTATTTGAATTTGGCAGTCTTATTTCAACGTCCTTACCAAATACTGCCTCTTCAAGTGTCATTTCAAATGCCATTTGAATATTTCTACCCCTTGGAGGTCTTCTACTGCCAGCTCTGCCGAAGATATCTCCAAAGATATCTCCAAAAATTTCATCACCAAAAATATTGTTAAAGATGTCATTTATATCAACATTTTGGAATCCTGATTGGCCAAAATTACTGTTTACTCCTTGGTGTCCAAATTGATCATAAGTCTGCCTTTTAGCTTGATCACTTAAAACTTCATAAGCCTCAGCAGCTTCTTTGAATTTAGCCTCAGCTTCCTTATCTCCAGGATTTTTATCAGGATGGTATTTGATTGCTAATCTTTTGAAGGCTTTCTTGAGATCTGGAGCTGAAACATTTCTGTCAACTCCAAGAATCTCATAGTAGTCCCTTTTCACGATTACTTATCTTTTTCTTTATCTTTTTCTTTCTCTTCGTCAACTTCTTTAAATTCTGCATCTACAGCATCTTCCGATTTATCATCAGATGAATCTTCTGTTGGTTGCTCTGGTGCTTCCTTTTTGAATAACTTATCTGAAAGAGGTTGAGCAATCTTTGATAATTCTTCGACTGATTTATCAATATCTTCTTTGCTATCTGATTTACATGCTTCCTCAACTTTCTCTATTGCTTCGCTTAGAGATTTTGATTCTTCCTCGCTTAGCTCATCTTTATTTTCATCCATAGCTTTTTTAGTTGAGCTTGCTAAACCATCAGCCATATTCCTTGAAGCAATCAATTCTTCAAACTTTTTATCTTCTTCAGCATTAAGCTCAGCATCTTTTACCATTTTTTCGATTTCTTCGTCAGATAAGCCACTACCGCCTTGAATGGTTATAGATTGCTCCTTATTAGTTGATTTATCTTTAGCAGAAACATTGATAATTCCGTTTGCATCAATATCAAAGGTAACTTCGATTTGCGGAGTTCCTCTTGGAGCTGCTGGTATATCTGTAAGATTGAATTGGCCTAAAGATTTATTATCGGACGCTTTCTTTCTTTCACCCTGCAAAACGTGAACTGTAACGGCTGTCTGGTTATCTTCAGCTGTTGAGTAGACCTGTGATTTGTTTGTAGGAATAGTAGTATTTTTTTCTATCATTGGCGTTAAAACACCACCAAGTGTTTCAATTCCTAATGTTAGTGGCGTTACATCTAGCAATAATACATCGGACCTTTCTCCACTTAATACTGCTCCTTGCGTAGCTGCACCTAGTGCAACCGCTTCATCAGGGTTAATGTCTTTTCTTGCTTCTTTACCAAAAAATTCAGTTACTGCCTTCTGAACCATTGGCATACGTGTTTGACCACCAACCAAAATAACCTCATCAATATCTTTCGGAGCAAGTTTTGCGTCCTTTAATGCTGTTTTTAATGGGTCTAAACTCCTTTTTACTAAGTCACCAACTAATGATTCAAGCTTTGCCCTAGTAATCTTGTGAACAAAATGTTTCGGTCCACTTGCATCTGCAGTTATATATGGAAGATTAACTTCAGTTTGCTCTGTGGTTGAAAGTTCAATCTTTGCTTTTTCTGCAGCTTCTTTTAATCTCTGTAGTGCCATTGGATCTGTATTGAGATCAAAACCTGACTCACTCTTAAATTCTTCAATAAAATGATTTATTAGTATTGAATCAAAATCCTCTCCACCTAAATGCGTGTCTCCAGATGTAGAGATAACTTCAAATTGGTATTCACCATCTACATTTGTCATTTCAATAATAGAAATATCGAAAGTGCCGCCACCTAAGTCATAAACTGCTATTACTCCATCTTTCTTTAATTTATCAAGGCCGAAAGCCAGAGCTGCAGCTGTTGGTTCATTAATTATTCTTTTTACTTCGAGACCTGCAATTTTACCTGCCGCTTTTGTAGCTTGTCTTTGTGAATCGTTAAAATAAGCTGGAACTGTTACAACAGCTCCATCAACTTTTGTTCCGAGATAATCTTCAGCAGTTTTCTTCATTTTTTTCAAAATTTCTGCTGATATTTGAGGAGGGGCCATCTTATTTCCATCAACCTCAACCCATGCGTCACCGTTTTCAGCTTTAACTATGCCATACGGCGCTGATTTCATATCCTCTTGGATAACTTCGTCATCAAACTTTCTTCCAATTAATCTTTTAACTGCAAATAATGTTTTTTCTGGATTTGTTACAGCTTGTCGTTTAGCTGCCTGTCCTACTAATACTTGTTTATCTGATGAATACGCTACAACAGAAGGAGTAGTTCTATTCCCCTCAGCATTTGATATAACAACTGGCTCAGAGCCCTCCATTACAGAGACACAAGAGTTTGTTGTTCCTAGATCTATACCTATAACTTTTCCCATTTTTTTTCCTATATTGTGTTTTTAAATTTGTATTTAAAAAGTTAAATTACTTTTTATTTACAACGACAAGAGCAGGCTTGACGACTCTTTCATTAAGTGTCCACCCTCTCTCAAGAGTATTTGTTACAAAATTGTCTTTCTCCCCTGGGTTATTGACCGTGGAAACAGCTTCATGTTTCTCTGGGTCAAACTCTTGCCCTGAAGGATTTATGGGAACTATATTAAAATTCTCAAGTGTTTTTTCAAAAGAATCTAAAATTAACAAAATGCCTTCTTTGTCAATTTTTTCAGAGTCTTCCGAATTTTCTATGGATTTTTCTAAGGATGTAACTAAAGGCACTATGGAAAGCAGTAATTCTGAGTTTGCATATTTGAGCGCATTAGTAATTTCATTTGCTGATCTTTTTCTATAATTTTCTAATTCAGCAACTGCCCTAAGAGTTTCCTCCTTTTGCTTATCGACTTGTTCAAGGAGCTCTTCATATGTCAGATTATTTAGATCTTCTTGAGCTTCGGTTTCAGTGGCTTCTTTATTATTATCAGCTTCTTGTTCTATTTTCTCTTCTTTAGCTTCTTTATCAGACATTTTTTATTTTTTAACTTTTTTTACGTACAAAACAATGCTCTGATCTAAAAGTTCATACCCATGCTTTGCTGCAATCTCTCTTTGTTTGTTTTTTATCTCTTCATCGTAGAACTCAGTTGTCTCTCCGGTGTCAACACAAACCATATGGTCATGGTTTAAAGGATCATTAAGTTCATAAACAGATTTATTTGATTCAAATTGGTGCTTAACAACTATTCTTGCATTTTCAAACTGTGTTAACACTCTATAAACTGTAGCTAGCCCCACATCATAATTATTAAGAACAAGCTCTTTGTAGATTTCTTCAGCTGTGAAATGGTCTTCTGTACCAGAAGTTCTTTGAAGAATTTCTAGAATTTTTATTCTGGGTAATGTTGCTTTTAGCCCTGCTTCTTTTAAATTTGTATTGGTTTTATCGTTCATAACATTTATTCTATCTCAAATGAAAAAAATACTGATCATTATTATATCTCTAATACTCTTTTCTTGCTCGAATACAAGCCTATATAGAGTAACTATTACTCAGGGTACTGTTTTTAATCAAGAGGATCTTGATAAGCTTGAAATTGGCATGACTAAAGATCAGGTAAATTTCGTAATGGGGCAACCATCTTTTGAAAACTTTTTCGAAAACAATGTCTGGAATTATATCTACAAAATAACTACTGGTGATGAAGTAGACGTTGAAAAGAAAGTAAAACTAATTTTTGACGAACAAAACTTACTTAGCGAAGTTGTAGTTATAAAAATTTAGTTTAAAAGAATCTGATACCAAATAGAATCTGCAGGTTACCAAGTGTCCATATAACCATTAAGAATATTGGACTGACCCATTTAAGAATAAAGACCCATAGATTCATTAAGAACTTATTTTGTATCCCCATCACATCTGCATCAATAACCTTTTCCAATCTCCATCCAACGAATATTGACATGCCTGTTCCAACAAGTAGCAATAAAAAGTCATCAGCAAAATACTTCATGGCTTCAAAAGGATTATCTAGAGCACCAACAGATAATGTATTCCAAACATTATGGCCTGCTACACTAACGAGTGACAGCAAGAAGCAAAATGCTACTACGTAAGATGTTGCTTTCATTCTTGTCATTGAGTGTTTCTGTGATAGAAATGCAACACTAGGCTCAAGGATAGAAATCATTGAACTGAAGGCTGCTACTGCTAATAGGAAATAAAATAATGGTCCTATAAATTGCCCTACAGAGCCAAGTTGTGCAAAAACTTCCGTCATTGTCACAAAGACTAAAGTGTCTCCAGCATTTGGAGAAAAACCTAAGCCTAGCGCAAGAGGAAAAATTGCCAGTCCTGCAAGCAAGGCAACACCAGTATCAGCTGTAACAACAACTGCTGATGCTTTGGATACTTTTTGGTTTGAAGGCATATAAGAACCAAATGCCATAAGAGTTCCCATTCCAATGCTCATTGAGAAAAATGCTTGACCAATAGCAGCTTGCACCGTTCCAGCTGAAAAATCATCAGATTTCCATGAGAACAGGTAATCTAAGCCCTTTGAAAAGTCTCCTGCTACTGCACCATAACCTACCATTGCAATAACCAAAACAAATAGCATCGGCAATAGAAAGCGCATTGCTTTATCAATTCCTTTATCAATACCATTTGCAACTACGAAGCCTGATGAAAATAGAAACAATGAAAACCAGAAAGTCATTTCCCAGAAGTTAGCTTTTTCCGCTTCATAAACTGCTGCTGCAGCCCCTGCTTCAACGCCTGAAGCTGATATGAAGCCATAGTTAATTACAAAGCCTGCAATTACTGCATAGTATCCTGCAATAATTAAACTTGCCAAAATACCACCATATCCAACAATGCTCCATCTAGAGGAAGATTTTGAGCTTTTGGCTAAAGATTCTATAGATGTTACTGGATTGCTTTTACCTTTTTTTCCAATAAAGACTTCTGCCATAAAAACTGGAAGTCCAAGTGTTATTACAAAGAAGATATAGAGAAGAACAAATAATCCTCCACCATTTTCACCTGCTTTGTATGGAAATCCCCATATGTTACCAAGACCAACAGCTGAGCCTGTGGCAGCTAATAAAAAAGCTGTGTTATTGTTCCATTGACTTGAATTTGCTGACATAGATTTATTTATTGATTAGTAAATATAAACCCAATCATTAGTAAATGGCAAA
>CAJWNO010000027.1 GCA_913044115.1 uncultured Gammaproteobacteria bacterium
AAAAAAATGGGGTGGGCGAAGGGTTTCGAACCCTCGACCTCCGGTACCACAAACCAGCGCTCTAACCAGCTGAGCTACGCCCACCATAATTTTTATGACCTTTGGGTGAAAAAATTATATCATTATGCAATTGATAGGGGGAAAAATGGGGGCAGATAATTTATTTTTAAAAAGCGTCACAAAGATGTTCGATGATGCTGTTGAAATTCTTGGCGTGGAGCCAGGGTTAGCAAAGCAAATAAAATCTTGCAATAGCACACATACCATTAGATTTGGTGTAAAACTTAAAAAAGGTATAAAAGTATTTACTGGATGGCGTTCTGTTCATTCCGAGCACTTAGAGCCAGTTAAAGGCGGAATAAGATATAGTCCAGCTGTTAATGCTTCTGAAGTTGAAGCTATGGCTGCACTTATGACTTTTAAGAATGCTGTTATAGATGTACCTTTTGGTGGTTCAAAAGGTGGTTTAAAAATAAATCCCGCTAAGTATTCAGATGAAGATCTTGAAAAAATTACCAGAAGATTCACTGAAGAACTTGTAAAAAGAGGTTTAATTTCTCCCAGCTTAAATGTTCCAGCTCCTGATATGGGAACAGGCAAGAAAGAAATGGCATGGATTGCAGATGAATATAAAAGACTAAACCCACAAGATATTAATGCCTTTGCTTGTGTTACCGGTAAACCTGAAAATATGGGAGGAGTTGATGGCAGAACAGAAGCAACTGGAAGGGGGATCTTTTATGCATTAAATTCATTCTTTAATTCTCCTGATGTCAAAAAAGTAAAAATTAAAGGCAAACTCTCTTCTCAATCAATTATTGTAGAAGGCTTGGGAAAGGTTGGATATTTTGCTGCTCGAGCTCTTAGAGATCATGGGTGCAAAATAATAGGAGTAATAGAGAAGGATGTTTCTTTTTATAATGCAAAGGGTTTAGATATTGATGGTATTAGCCAATGGATTCAAGAATCTCGTGAACCTGCAGAGTACTCTAAACAATCAGAAATTAAAACAAGAGATGAGTTATTGGGTGTTGGGTGTGACATATTCATACCGGCAGCAAGAGAAGGAACAATTACTGAAGACAATCAAGCAATCTTAAATACTAAGATAATATGTGAAGGTGCCAATGGTCCTCTTACTTCTAGGGCTGATCACTATCTTAATAAAAGAGGTGTATTAATTATTCCAGATCTTTATGCAAATGCTGGTGGTGTTGCTGTTAGTTATTTTGAATGGGTAAGAAATTTATCACATATGAGATTTGGAAGAATGGAAAAAAGAAGAAAAGAGTATGAAAATGCATCTCTTCTAAATGTTATTGAAAATACAACAGGTTCAAAAGTTTCAGCAAAGACTAAAAATTTATTGAATCAAGGTCCAACAGAACTAGATCTAGTGAGATCCGGGCTTGAGGATATGATGACTGAAGCTTATGAAAATATGAGTGAAGTTTGGAATGAAAATAATTATCCAACACTCAGAACAACAGCTTATATTTATTCAATCAAGAAACTAGTTGAGTCCTATAAATCTATAGGTATCTAAGAAATTGGCGCGCCAGGGAGGATTCGAACCCCCGACCAATAGCTTAGAAGGCTACTGCTCTATCCAGCTGAGCTACTGGCGCTGGTCGGGGCAGCAGGATTTGAACCTGCGACCACCTGGTCCCAAACCAGGTGCGCTACCAGACTGCGCTATGCCCCGAAAGGGAAATCATATAAACTATGGGCTTATAACTCAAGGGGAAATTTGTGAATAGCTGTATTGTATTAGATGGTCGCAAAGTTGCCGACGAAAGTAATAGTAAATTATCTCTTAAAGCCTCTACTTTAGAAAAACAATTTGGCAGAAAGCCATGCCTTGCTGCTATTTTAGTTGGAGATGATCCAGCCTCAGCCACATATATTGCTATGAAAGAAAAAGCGTGTGAATCTGTAGGTGTAAAGACAAAAACTTTTAAGGAATCTCAAGATTCAACGACAGAGGATATTCTTGATCTTATAGAGTCACTAAACCAAGATAACAAAATTGATGGCATTCTCTTACAACACCCTGTTCCAAAAGGAATTGATGAGCTTAGCTGTTTTAACAAAATTGCTATCGAAAAAGATGTTGATGGAGTAACTACGAAAGGCTTTGGAAATATAGTTATGGGCATTGACTCATTTGGGTCATGTACGCCTCTTGGGATTATGAGATTACTAGAAGCATACAATATTGATTGCACTGGCAAACTTGCTCTTATAATTGGAAGAAGTCAGATACTTGGAAAGCCAATGGCAGCAATGCTTTTAAATAAAAATGCCACAACTATTACAGCTCATTCTAGAACAGAAAACTTAGATGAGCTTTTACACCAAGCGGATATAGTTGTTGCAGCACTAGGCAAACCAAATTTTATTGATTGCAGAAAACTAAAAAAAGGATCTATTTTAATCGATGCTGGTTATCACCCAAAAGATAAATGTGGTGATGTAAATATGAGTGGAATTGAGGACATTGTATCAGCATATACTCCGGTGCCAGGAGGTGTTGGCCCTATGACTATCAATACATTAATATACAATACTATCGAAGCTATGGAGAAAAGAATAAATGTCTAAAAAACCAATACCATGCCTTGTTGGATTTGGCGGAATAACGCCAGCTGGAAGAGCTTCACATAATCTTAGTTACTCAAGAATGATTTATGGCATGGAAAGTGAACAAGATAAATTGGACTATCTAAAATCTGTTTTAAATCTATGTGAATTAATGCCTGAAGATGCTAATGATAAAGATAGTTTTAGCAAATCGATGGAGAAAGAAGTTTTAGATAATACCCTAATGAGGAAGCTTGATTATGATTTTTTTAGGGAGACATTTTGGACATATGATTATGATTTTGAAGTAAATGCTTGTGCACAGCTTCCTTTTAAGCTTGATCCTGTAAAAAGTTATCCATCTAGACAACATCCAAAAGCACTTGGCATGTCAATTCTTGGCATAGCTGATGCCATGTCCGATAGTGGTTTAGATATAAGAAATGTCATAGACAAGTATGGCAGAGACAAAGTTGGTTGTTTTGCAGGGTGTGCTGTAATGAATATGGATAGATACTCTGGCGATGGATTATTTGCATCTCATCCCTTAGGTCAAAGAGCAACTTCGAAACAAATATCGTTTACATTACCTGAAATGCCCGCAGATTTTATCAATGCATATGTAACTGGCAGTCTGGGTATAACAGGTCATTTCATAGGAGCATGTGCTACTTCACTTTACAACCTAAATGCAGGTGTTGAACTAATCAAGAATGGCAAAAGTGAATTAGTTATTGTTGGAGCATCTGAAGCTATCCTAGGTCCTCCAGCTTTTATTGGTTTTTGTGCAATGGGGGCGATGGCTACTGATGAAAGAATGAAAAATCTTCAAGCACTTATGGGTGAAGGAGATGAGCTAAATTACAGAAACTATTGCAGGCCTTTTGGTGACAACATGGGTATGGTGTGTGGAGAATCTGCTGGGTTTGCTATCTTAATGAGCGATAGATTAGCCATGGAAGTTGGTGCAAACATAAGAGCCTCATTTTTAAATGTGAATATAAACGCTGATGGAAATAAAAAATCTATATCAGGACCAGGGGCAGGTAATTATTTTTCTGTCGGAAAAACTTTCAAGGATATTGATACAGTGTTTGGTGCCGATACTATAAAGAACCAATCTGTTTTCTTAGCGCATGGTACAGGCACTCCTTTAAACAGAATTACAGAATCACATATCCTCTCAACATTTGCTAAAGAATATGGTATCGAAGACCTGCCAGTTTCCTCGGTTAAATCAAAACTAGGTCATACAATGGGTGCAGCTGGAATGGATCAAATATGGGCTGGTTTAGGAGCACTTGAAAAACAGAAACTTACAGGCATATGCACAATTCCAAAATTAGCTGATGATGTGTCAACAGACAACCTTGATTTTTATCTTGAAGACAGAGAGCTCGCAGATAAGAAAGATATTGTTTTTATGAATTCCAAGGGATTTGGTGGCAACAATGCAACTTCGGCAATGATATCTGCAGATCTAACAAAGGAATTACTTCAAAGAAGGTACAGCGAAAAAGATATAGGCAAATGGGAACAAAAAAGAGATGACACAATAATTAACAGAAATAAGAACAGAACTATGGCAATAGACAATACTATTGAGCCAATATACGAATTCGACAAGGATGTTTTAGATATTGCTGATTTAGAAATTTCAAAGGACAACATAAAGACCTCGACTGGTTTTGATTACAAATTAAACTCTGATTTAAAAGATAAAGACTATTAATTAAAAATTAAACTTAATATCTGATTCGATATTATTGGTTACTAGTATATTTTTTTCGTCGCTTCGAGAGACCTGTCCACCATAAACCTTCATTAAGAAATTTAGAATTTTTAAATTTAAACCCCTTTTCAGAGTGTCCTCATATACAACTTTAGACGCTAAATATCCCTCAACTGTATCGCCCAGTTTAGCGATGGAATCCTCCGGGCTTAAACCTAGGGCTAAGTTTTGACCAAACTGATAATTTCTTGAGTCTTTTGATAGCGCAGTTGAGAAGAAATCGCCAACCCCGGATAATCCAAGGAAAGTTGAAGGGTTAGCTCCTCGAGCATGACTGTATATACTTATTTCCTCAAGTGACTTTGTTAAGAGGAAGCCAATAGTATTCTCCCCCACTCCTTTTTGATGGAAATAGCCTGAAACAATTGCATAGATGTTTTTCATTGCTCCACCAAGCTCGACACCATATCTATCTTCATTTGAAAAAGGGATGAAGTAATCGTTTTTTATTGCTAAGCAAAACTTTTCTATAAAATCCTGATCATCACCAGCTACAACTGTCCCAGTTAGCTCTTTATGCAACATTTCTTTGGATAAATTTGGGCCACTTAATACGAAGAGTTGCTCTTTTTTAACACCAAAGTCTTCCGCCAAGATCTCCGTCATGAGCATTCCGGTTCTTTCTTCGAAACCTTTTGTGCAACTAACTAACTTTTTAGAAGTTAAGTCAACTTTTAAATTTTCCATACATGAACGAAAATCTTTACTAGGCAGAGCAATTATTAATACATCACATACATTTAAGTCCTCGCTAGAATTTGTAGCCTGCAATTTTAATTGATCAGAAAATATATGACCTGATAAGCTTTTCTTGGTGGAATTAATTGAATCAACCTCTGCTGGTCTTCTTGAATAAATCAATACCTGGCTTCCATTCTCAGCAGCAATATTTGCTAGAACTATGCCAAATTTTCCTGAACCTATAACTCCAATTTTCATAATTTTTTACAAGTATATAAGATTAAATTTTTTCGTGAATTAATATTTGACTTAGATAAAATAGCGCATTCCAAATCAAGCCTATTAATGTTCTTTGAATCGTATGTTAAATATAAAATTTTTTCCTCATCATTAATTTTATTTTTCCAAGTATCGTAATGAGTAAGACGGTATCCTGGGCTTCTATCATATATGAGATTTTGAGCTGCTTTATTGTAGTAAGCTGCTACAGACAGCAACTTGTAATCATTGGATACCAAAAGATCATACTCGTTTCCTGTGAAAACATCTTCCATGCTTTTTTTCCACCCTCTCATAGGATGCATAGGATCATCTTGATCTAATAGAGAATAAGTGGCTGGACTTGCCAAAACAAAAATTATAAAAATTATTAGAGTATTTGAAGCTAAAGAAATTCTTTGTTTTTCAGCATATAGAATGGTGATTGGTATCAAGCAAAGGAAAACTGGTAAAGGCCAATTCACTTGGACTTTCCCAAAAATACTTTTCATCAAAAAGAACAATATCATTGCCAGCATTGGAATAAATAATGGTCTAATTTTCTTCGATAAAAGAAATGCATAGAATTTTTTATTTAAAAAAAATATAAATGACGGTGCCATTAAAAATAATGCAACAAACAAAATATGGGGATTAAGACTAGTGCTTTGTGATATAAGATGATCAAGCTCATGGCTAAAATACATCCAATCATTCCCATAGTTCCATATTAGAACTGGTGAAAAAATCACACTTGCTATAGCTATTGATAAGAAAAGTTTTGGTGAAATTAGAAACTTTCTTAAATCACTGATTAAGAAATAAAAAATTATTGAGGCTGGCAATAACAAGATTGACGCTTTTATCAGCAGCCCTACTCCAACTGCTAAACCAATCAATAAAAACCAATTATCATTTCTTGTATTTAGAAATTTTGTGTAAGCAAATAAAGCTAACGACCAGAATAAGAATAAAAATATATCAGTTGTTGCGAGACCACCTAAAAAAAATAGTGCTGGAGATAA
>CAJWNO010000028.1 GCA_913044115.1 uncultured Gammaproteobacteria bacterium
TTGAAGTTCAACAAGCAATGTATGAATCTGATCCAAGACTACCTGCTACAAAATCTTTATTTGCTGTAGTAGAAGCTGCGGATCCTGTAGCAGCCGTATTTGCGGCTAGTGCTGCAAATGGTATTCCTATGCCTAACATTCCAGAAATGGGAAGTGTATGGGGACCATTCGGTGACGCTTTGTTAATTATTAGAGACCAAAATTATGGTACAAATGAAGAAACAGGCGTAACAGTTAGCAATGCATCTGATGCTATGAAATTAGCAGCAGAACAAATTCGTAATGCAATTGCTGGCGGTTAATTTTTAATTAATCAATATTAAATTGGGGCTCTGTTGAGCCCCAATTTTTTTAATGATATATTTAAGTATGACTCTCTCAAAAATTTTTAGGTATACCTTATTAGCAATATTCAATGCATTAATTGTTTATGCTGTGCCTCTTGCTTTAACATTTGAATCTTGGTTCTTTTTATCGTTAATTTTAGTTATTGGCATTTTGGTAAATATTGTTTACTTTACTGATAGATTCCAACCTATGAAATGGATACTTCCAGGTATGATATTTATGTTATCTTTTGTAGTATTTCCTGCTGTTTACAATACATACGTTTCATTTACCAATTGGTCTACAGGACATATCCTTACCAAGACTCAGGCAATTGGCGTTTTGGAAGATAGAGTTTTTACACCAGATGATCAAAAAGGACTCGAATTCGAAATGTATATTCTTCAAGATCTAGATTTAAATTTTTATTATGTCGCTAATTTAGATTCTGAAAACATCCTATTCGGAAAAGCAGTTTCAGATGATGAGATTTTTTCTACATCCTATGCAACCCATGAACCTTCACTTTTTATTAATGGTGAATTTTCTACACCAGATGGCTATTATCAACTTTCTGGAAAAGAGCAAATAGCTAATTCAACAACCCTGCAAGAACTTTCACTAGTAATTGATAAAAACACTAGAGCACAACTATATAAAATTTCTGTATTTGGTGCCTCTACAGGTCGACTAACCTCCACTTCTCAGCTCTATACATATGATGAGATGAATGATGCCTTATTTAATAATGCAACCAATACGCTATGTCCAGTTGTAAAAGATAATTTTGAATGTGAAGGTAAAGAGATAGAACCAGGTTGGAGGGTTTATGTAGGAGGCGAGAACTACAGTAAACTTTTTTCTAGTCAGAGGATTAGGGGCCCTTTAGGTGTTGTTACTAAATGGACATTTCAATTTGCTTTATTATCTGTCATTTTTTCATTTGCAGTAGGACTTCTTTTAAGCATGATATTAAACAAGGATGGTTTAAAATTTCAAAGAATCTACCGAGCTGTTTTTATACTTCCATATGCAATACCAGCATTTGTCTCAGCTCTTGTATGGAAAGGATTATTAAATCCTGATTATGGTGTTATTAACTCGTGGCTAGGTCCTTTATATGAAATGTTAGATATAGAGCCTGTTAAATGGCTCAAGACTAAAGAAAGTGCCAGATCAGCTGTTCTTCTAGTTAATACATGGCTTGGTTTTCCTTATATGTTTTTAATTACCACAGGAGCATTGCAATCCATTCCGAAGGAACTTATCGAAGCTGCAAAGGTTGATGGTGCAACTGGAATTCAATCATTTTGGAGGATAACTTTTCCTTTGCTGATGGTCTCTATATCACCATTATTAATTGGTTCATTTGCATTCAATTTCAATAACTTTACTTTAATATTCCTTCTTTCTGGAGGAGGTCCTCCAATTATTGGAAGTGAGGTATCTGTTGGGTGGACCGATATTTTGATATCCTTTACTTATAAGCTGGCAATTTCTGGAGGTAGAGGAAATCTTTTTGGGCTTGCATCAAGTGTTACAATAATTATTTTTGCACTCGTACTTATAATTTCAGCTATTTCATTTAGATATACAAAACGATTGGAAAGAATTTATGGAAACATCTAAATTTTTAAATTGGGTTAAAGAATATGGCTGGAGACATTTAATAGCATTAATATTTGTAACATTTGCTGTTTATCCAATTTTATTTGTTGCAACAAATTCGATTGCAGATTTTGCAAACTTAACTAATTCAAAATTAATTCCAGATGGACTTACTTTAAAACATTACAAATTGCTTTCTTCAGATCCATTAGTTCCTTATTTTAAGTGGCTTTACAATACCTATAAAGTTGCTTTAATTGCTGCATTCTTTAATGTTTTTCTTGGGACACTAGCAGCATATGCGTTTTCCAGACTCCAGTTCAAGGGTCGAAGAGCAAGTTTATTAACATTAGTAATTGTTCAAATGTTTCCATCGTTTTTAGCATTTGTTGCAATATATCTTTTGTTCTTTCAAATCAGTGATATTGCGCCATTTATGGGGCTTGGTACACATATTGGATTAATTCTTGTTTACCTTGGTGGATCAATAGGATTCAATTCCTGGTTAATTAAGGGCTTTATGGATACCATATCACCTTCACTTGATGAAGCTGCAAAAGTAGATGGTGCTACTGATTTCCAAATATTCAGAAGAATAATAGCACCGCTTTCTAGACCAATATTAGTTGTAATTTTTGTCATTACATTTATAGGAATTTATTCCGACTTCATACTTGCCGCTATATTCTTAAAAGATAAAAATTTATGGACAGTTGCAGTTGGAATAAATACAGTTTTTATAGATGATTTCAACGCTGACTGGGGAGTAATCGCTGCTTCATCAGTTATAGCGGCAACACCGATTGCAGTTCTATTTATCTTTTTCCAGAAGCAAATTACAGGGGGATTAACTGCAGGCTCTGTAAAAGGATAAATCCTATTATTTAATAGCTCATTTAGCTTTTTTTAATTAAAATTGAGTATCAGATTCATGGGAGGATATTTTGTCTAAGTTACACGATTATTTGAAATCACAGGAAAATTTAATTACAGCTTCTGTTGATGGTAAAACGCTTTTAGATTTTATTGATAGAAATGCAGAAGAGTATCCAGATTATCCAGCATTAAATACTCCAGCTAATAGTGAATACTCAGCTTGGGATTCAATATCTTGGTCAGAATATAGAGATGTATCAAAAAATTTAGCGGCAGGATTAATGTCTCTCGGACTAGGTCCAGGCGACACAGCATTTATTATGTCTAACAATACTAAAGAACATAACATTTCTGATCTAGGAATTGTGTATTGTGGAGCCACTCCATCTACGTTATATAAACAATTAAAATCGTCCCAGATTGAATATGTAGCAAACCTCATGGAAGCCAAAGTTGCAGTAGTAGGTGATCTTGAATTATTTGCAGAAGTAAATGCAGCAAAAGAACAGTGTCCAAAATTAGAAGCGATTGTGCTCATAGATGGTTATGAAGATAATAAAGAACTTGATTATGTTCACAGCTACCACGAGTTAGTTGAAAAAGGAAAGGAACTAAATCAAGAAGACAGCTCAAAATTAGATTCAGCTATTGCAACTGTTACTCCAGACTCTCTAGCTTGTTTAATATTTACATCTGGAACAACTGGAAAACCTAAAGGCGTAATGATTTCTCACAAAAACGTCCTATGGACAATTGAAAGTTTATTTGGTCAAATGATTCCTGCAACCAAATTTCCAAGGATTGTCTCTTACCTACCAATGGCACATATTGCTGCAAGAGCTGGTGACCACTATCAAGCTATTTACAGAGTTGGTCAGATATTTCCAGTTCCTGTATTAGAAGACATGAGAGATGCGCTTCCTACAATCAAGCCATCAGTATTTCTTGCTGTACCAAGAGTTTGGGAGAGATTTAAAGGTGGATTACAGGCAAGAATTGAAGAAAATCCTAAAAAGGATTTAATTGACAAAGCAATTAAGAATGGTTTAGAGAAAGTAGATTATGAACAGAGAGGTGAAAAAGTTCCTCTTGGCATTAATTTAAAAGATAAAGTATTTGCAAAACTGGTCTTTTCTAAATTTAAAGAAGGACTTGGAATAATGAATACTGAATATTTTGTTACTGCTGCAGCACCTATGAATAAAGATGTTCATAGGTGGTTTCATGCAATAGGTATAGATATAACAGAGATATATGGAATGACAGAAGACACTGGACCTGCAACAATTGGTGTTCCCGGAAATGCTGCTGAGTCTTTTTCAAAAAAATTAAAAGTTGATGGGCTTGAAGTTCCAAGCGTTCTAAATCCAATTGGAAAAGTTGGCATTCCAATACCTGGAACTGAAGTAAAAGTATTAGATGATGGCGAGCTTTGTATTAAAGGAAACCACGTAGCACAGGGTTACTACAAGTCTGAAGAACAAACTAAGGAGACTTTCGATGAAGATGGCTGGCTTCACACTGGCGATCTTGCAGAAATTGACGAAGATGGATTTGTAAAAATTATAGGTCGTAAAAAAGAAATTCTAATAACTTCAGCAGGAAAAAATATTGCCCCTGTTGAGATTGAAGACCTTGTGAAACCACATCCTTTAATTGGTCAAGTTTGTGTAGTAGGAGATGGCAAAAAGTTCTTGTCAGCTCTTATTGTATTAGATGGTGACGGAGGTGCAGAGACATGGGCATCAGAAAATGGTATTGAGTACTCTCTTAAAGATATGGCTAAAAATGAAAAAGTGATACAAGCTGTTCAAGAACAAGTAGATGAAGCAAATTCTCAAGTTGCAAATGTTCAAGGTATTAAGAAATTTGTAATTTTAGATAAAGAATGGACTGACTCAAGCGGTGAATTAACACCAACTTTGAAATTGAAGAGAAATGTTATTGCTGAGATGTATAATGATGAGATTGAATCAATGTACGAAGGAATCGAATAATGTCACAAGTATCTTTTGAAAATAGGACAGTAATAGTAACTGGTGCCGGTAACGGATTAGGTAAAGCATATGCTCTTGATTTAGGTTCACGAGGCGCAAAAGTTGTTGTAAACGACCTAGGAGGCGCAGTAGATGGATCAGGCTCTGGTAGCACTCCAGCAGATGAAGTTGTTAACGAAATAATTGCAAATGGAGGAGAAGCTGTTGCCAATTATGATTCTGTTGCAACCAAAGAAGGTGGAGAGTCTATTGTACAAACTGCGATTGATAATTTTGGCACTGTTGATGCAGTTGTTAATAATGCAGGTATCTTGAGGGACAAAAGTTTTGCAAACATGTCCGAAGAAGAATTATCTTTGATTATAGATGTACATTTGAAAGGTACTTTTTTTGTTTCACAGCCTGCTTTTAAAGTGATGAAGGAAAATGCATATGGCAGAATTGTTAACGTAGCTTCACCTTCTGGACTATTTGGTAATTTTGGTCAATCAAACTATGGTGCAGCAAAAATGGGCATAGTAGGTTTAACAAATGTATTAGCTATTGAAGGGGCAAAATACAATATCAAAGTAAATGTAATTGCTCCAACAGCATACACAAGAATGACCGAGGCACTCCTTCCTGAAGATGTTGGTAAATTGTTCAGTGCAGACTTAGTTACACCAATGGTTTCATATCTAGCATCAGAGGTTTGTGAACCTAGTCATGAAATCTTTGGAGTAGCTGCTGGTCGTTTTGCTCGTATTGGAATTATTACCCATAAAGGTTATGTAAATACAAGTGCATCTGCCGAAGACATAGCTGATAATATTGAAGAAATAAGAAATATTGAAAATGGCACATATCCTCTTAGTAATGAGGATGAGCTAATGATCATTCAGCAAGCCATACAGGGTAATCAATAAGATAAATTTGATGTATAATTCTCTATGGTAAAAACTGAAACTAAACACTCTGATGCAGAACAGCTGGTAAGAAGCAAGTTAGATGAATTAATTCAATTCAGAAGTCAAACAGATGACATTAAAGAATTTTGGGGTAAACAATTCGATCTTGGACTTGCGTGGGTTCAGTTTCCAGAAGGTGCTGGGGGATTAGGGTTAAACCCAAAATATCAACTTATAATTACCGAAACTTTAAGAAATGAAGGAATTTCTCAACAAAACAGAGTTGCAAATATTCTTGGTATAGGAATGGGCGCACCAACTATTGTTGAGTATGGCACTCCAGAACAAATTCAAACATACTTAAGACCAATGTTCACTACTGAAGAAATATGGTGCCAATTATTTTCAGAGCCAGGCTCAGG
>CAJWNO010000029.1 GCA_913044115.1 uncultured Gammaproteobacteria bacterium
GCTTGGAATCCAAGTGAAAAAGCTAAAGCTTTAGGAGCATCAGTTAAATTTGACTTATCTAAACTTGAGCCAGGTGCTATGGCAGTAGTTGAATGGAGAAGAACCCCTATCTTCGTAGTTCATCAAACTAATAAAGCATTAGAGAATTTACCTAAACTCAATGATAGAGTAACTGATCCAGCTTTATCGGAAGGTGTTGCTAGATCTACCAATGACAGATTTACTGTTTTGAAAGGAGTTTGTACTCACTTATCTTGCGCACCGAAATATCATCCTGAAATTGAACCTAAAGCTTGGGATGAAGAATGGTTGGGAGGATTTTTTTGTCCTTGTCATGGATCAAAATTTGATCTTGCTGGCAGGGTTTATAAAGGTGTCCCAGCCCCAGTTAATTTAGAAGTACCTCCACATTCTTTCGACGGAGATACATTAATCATAGGAGAACCTGCATAATGGCAACTGAGAAAAATTCGATAATGGGCTGGGTAGACAGAAGGCTACCAGTCACTGAAAACCTTGAAAGACACTTAACTAAACATCCTGTTCCAAAAAAAGTAAATTTCTTTTACCTTTTTGGAGCTCTTCTAATGGTTGTATTTATGGTTCAAGTGGTAACAGGTATTTGGTTGATGATGTTCTACACCAATACAGAAGAGGGAGCATTTGCAAGTGTTGAATATATTATGAGAGATGTTGAATATGGCTGGTTAATGAGATACATGCATAGCACTGGAGCTAGTGCATTTTTCTTTTTAATGTATTTCCATATGTTTAGAGGTCTATTGTATGGTTCCTACCAGAAACCCAAAGAGCTTGTTTGGTTATTTGGTTGTTTTCTATTATTTCTTTTAATGGCAGAAGGGTTTTTAGGTTATGTATTGCCTTGGGGCCAAATGTCATATTGGGCTGCTAACGTAATATTATCTTTATTTGGAGCTATTCCGTTTATTGGCCCTGATTTGCAGGTCTGGATTCAGGGAGATTTTGTGTTATCAGGTATAACATTATCAAGATTTTTTGCATTACATGTAGTGGTTGTTCCGCTTCTAATGATAGCTTTAGTTGTCTTTCACATTTTTGCATTACACGAAGTAGGTGCAGGAAATCCTGAAGGAGTTGATATCGAAAAATATAGAGATGCAAAAGGTATGCCTCTTGATGGCGCACCATTTCATCCGTACAAAACATTCGGCGCATTACCAGCGATAGGTGTATTTTTCATAGTATTCTTTGCTATTGTATTTTTTGCACCAACTGGCGGTGGTTATTTTATTGAAAAACCAAATTTTGAAGAAGCAAATTTTTTAAAGACACCAGAACACATTGCACCAGTTTGGTACTACGCTCCTTTTTACTCAATTTTAAGGGCAGTTACTTTTGGTATTCCATTTTTGGGCATTACAAGTAAATTCTTGGGCTTTATTATTTTTGCAGCAAGTATTGCAATATTGTTTATTGTCCCTTGGTTAGATAGATCAAACGTTCAGAGCATAAGGTATAAAGGGATATATAGTAAAATTGCCATGATTCTATTTGCAGCATCTTTTATTACTCTCGGATATTTGGGAACAAAACCAGTGAATGAGTTAAGAACATTAGTTGCGCAAATTTGTACAATTCTTTACTTTGCGCCATTTATCTTGATGCCTATTTACACAAAATATGAAAAAACTTTGGAAGTGCCAGATAGATTATGAAAAAAATAATTTTATTACTTTTCATACTAAGTAGTTACGGTTACTCAGCTGGTGAGAACGCCTGTGGAAGTCTTGAGAAATGTGATGATTTTTCATCAGACGTTCATGATCTATATTCACTGCAAAGAGGGCTTGGTTTATATATGAATTATTGTTCAAGCTGTCATTCGCTCAAACTTTTAAGATGGAATAGGTTGCAAAAAGATTTGGTTATTCCTGAAAATATTATTACTGAAGATCTCATAAGGACTGCTGATACGAAAATTGCAGATCATATGACATTTGGCATACCTGATGTATCTCCCATAGGAGCACCTGATTTAACATTAAGAACTAGAGTAAGAGGCGATGATTGGATTTACACGTACCTAAGAACGTTTTACGAAGATTCTTCACAAACAACTGGATCAAATAACCTAGTTTATGTTGGTACAGCTATGCCAAACGTTTTAGCAGGACTTCAGGGAAACCAAGCCCTTGACAAGGATGGTAATATTATAAATGTGTCAGAGGGTTCAATGACACAAGAAGAGTTTGATGAATCTATGAGAGATCTAGTGAACTTTTTGGCATATGCAGCAGAACCAGCAAGAATTACAAGGGAGAAAAATGGAATTTTTGTCATATTGTTCTTCATTGTTTTTACTGCAGTTATGAACCTTTTATATAGAGAATACGCAAAGGAGCTTAAATGATATTTTATTCAGAAGAAAAAGGGCATTATAGCCACATGGTGAGACTTGTTCTTGCAGAAAAAGACATTGCTTGTGAAATTAAAGAATTTGACCCTGCTGGTAAATTGCCAGAGGAGTTACCAAGCATCAACCCATATAATAAATTACCGGTATTAGTTGATCGTGAAGTTACCATTTATGAGCCAAGAGTAATCCTTGAATACTTGGATGAGAGATTTCCACATCCACCATTGTTACCAATTTATCCAAATGATAAAGCTGAATGCAGGTTACTAATTCATAGAATTGAAAAAGATTGGTTGCCTATAGTTGATAGGATGATGAGCCCAAAGATAAGTCAAAAAGAATTTGATGGTTTGAAGAAAGAATTAGTTAGCTTAGTTTCAGGAATAGTTCTTGTTTTAAAAGAGAAGCCATATTTTATGAGTGACGAGTTTACTTTAGTGGATTGCTATATGTCAGCTATTTTGTATAGATTGCCTTATCTGGGAGTAAGTTTGCCAAATACTAAGTCTTTTGCTAGCTTGAGCGCATACCAAGAAAAATTATTTTCAAGACCAAGTTTTGATTTGTCTTTGACAGATTCAGAGAGAGACCTGAAGTATTCTTTTAATTAATATAAGATTTTGAGGTGAGCTTTTCAGAATCTATCTCATAGATTCCAAGAAGCCCTCTTATTTCTCCATTTACCTCATTTGCAATTGCAAAACTTATAAGCATCGCATCAAATCCCAGGCAAAAACTTCTACTTTTGGTTAAATCATAACCAAATTTATTTTCGTAAGTATGATCTATAAGCGAAATATCATGTAAAGAGATCTCATTGCTATCAATTTTTTGACTAAAGTCAGACGTAAATGAAAAGATTTCGTAATCGAGACCATAGTTAAACCTCACAAGTGAAGCTATTTCATATAATCTGTTTAAATCTTCTGGAAAGATAACAATTTGCTCAAAGTCTTTTCTTGATCTTGGAACAAATTCAACTTTAGAAAAACTTGCCTTATCTATTAAGTTAAATCTATCTTTGCTTTCAGAAACGTCCAAAAAATTTTCTATTCTTTCTGTTGGATTTTCCCCAACTTCTATTGTTATTGCGTCCTTTTCATCATTAAACCAAATATTTTTAAATGACTTTTTATCTTTTTCAATTGATGCATCCTCAATAAAACCAATTCTATTGACTGCTTTATTTGATAAGTAATCACTCAAAGCTTTATTTTGAGATTTTTCGCTTAAAGATATTGAAAAGTTTTCTCTAGAATCATTGAGCAATAAGGCTCGGTTATTTACAAGCAATCCATCTATCTTATTTACCAGCTCACTGCTTATTGGGCCGATGAGGAAATTTTGATTTGCTTCTTTCAAGTCAAGGCTCTCTTGGCTAACAAAATTCACTTCATTTTCAATTTGATATTTTTCTTTTGCAGCAAGGATCCCTAACTGAAAATAGGTACTAAATTCTGAGAATTTTTTATGATCTGGTGCAGCTACAATAAAGCTTTTTTTATAATTATTGACTACAGAAATAGTTCCTATTTCTGTTACTCCTATGAATTCATCTTTTGGTATTTTTTGAAGAACTTGAGTTTTTATTACACTTTCTTTAGGTGCTGTTGAGCAACTAGTTATAATTAATGATAGTAGTAAATAAAAAACAAATTTTTTAATCATGCGTTTCTATATTATACCTTCTCCAATTGGCAACCTTGATGATTTTACTATTAGGGCAATTAACACAATTAAGGAATTAGACTTTCTCGTTGTCGAAAACAAGTCCTCTGCACAAAAATTATTAAAAAAATATAGTCTAAGCGTCAAAGATATCTTTATCTATAATGACCACTCCTCAGATAAAAACAGGCTCAAAATAATAAAATTATTAAAAGAAAATAAAGCTGGTGGAATACTTTCTGAAGCAGGGACACCTTTGATATCTGACCCTGGTTATAAATTAATTCTGGAAATTATAAATCAAAATATAAGAGTAATACCGTTGCCTGGGGCAAGCTCAGTGATAACTTCTCTAGTGGCAAGTGGTTTGCCAACTGATAAATTTCAGTTTTGTGGATTTTTGCCAAAAAAAGAAAAAGATTTGCAGAAAGCTCTAACCCAATGCTTGAACTATGAAGGTACTTCCATTTTTTTTGAATCTTCTCATAGAATTTACTCGACCTTAAAAGTAATTGAGGAACTATTTGGCAATAATGCTAAAGTTTGTGTGGCGAAAGAGATCTCTAAGATACATGAAAATTTTTTTAGAGGCAGTGCTGAGGAAATAATAGCTGAATTTGATAGCAACAGTGATTTAAAGAAAGGTGAATTTGTTATATCAGTCAAACTAAATAAATTAGAAACAGATATGTCAGTACCAGATATTTTATTTGATCAACTTAGTCACAAACTGAGCACAAAAGAAATAGCAAAACTTTCTTCAGATATTACCGGTTTAAATAAGAATTTACTTTATGAAAGATTTTTATCTTTTTCTAAAAAGTCCTGATATTATATGTTGCTGAGTTGGTCGAGCTATCGCTTATTTTAAATAAGAGGAAAGTCCGGACTTCAA
>CAJWNO010000030.1 GCA_913044115.1 uncultured Gammaproteobacteria bacterium
TGGTCATCCATGTGATGGCCCAAGATTATGGCAGTACCATCCTCATAGGCGTTGAAGATCTCTTGGCGCGCTGAGCGAGCTGCAGCTTCAAAACCTTGACCGGTTTGATTTATTTCAACTTGCACTGCTTGAAATTCAATTGCATGAGTAGCGCAAAAAGACTCACAATGATTGAGCCAATCAGTACTGCTTGCTTGGACTTGATGGTCGACATAAATAGCAGTTAAGCGGTTAGCTGCACTGTGTGATTTTAGAAACTCATTGGTTGCATACAAAGCCAAAGTCGAATCGGCACCACCACTGAAACCAACAATGATGTTTTTTGCTTTTAACAGAATTTCTTGTTCTGACTTAGTGAAGAAATCCATATTAGACTCCTATGCTTTTGAACTTTTCGTATCTTTTGCTAGTGAGGCCTTCTATAGAGTGTTTTGATAAGCCTTTGAGTTCATCGAGAAAATATTTTTTAACTTGGGCATAAGTATCTTCATGATTCCTGTGAGCACCACCAATTGGTTCTTTTACTATCTTATCAATAATTCCAAGCTCAATTAAATTAGCAGCATCTAGCTTTAAAGCATCAGCAGCTTCTTCAGCATTTTTAGCTGTACGCCAAAGAATAGATGCGCATGCCTCTGGAGATGCAACAGAATAGATTGAATACTCTAACATGCCAATTCTATCAGCAAGACCAATACCAAAACCACCACCTGAACCACCTTCACCAATAACTAAATTCACGATGGGTGTTTGTAGATCTGACATTATTTCTAAACTTTTTGCGATTGCTTCATGCTGACCAGAATATTCAGCCTTTACACCAGGGTAGGCTCCTGGCGTATCAATTAAAGTTAAAACAGGTATAGAGAATTTTTCCGCTAATTTCATTAACCTGTTAGCTTTACGAAATCCTGATGGATGAGGCATACCAAAATTTCGACTGACTCTGTCCTCGGTCTCTCGCCCTTTTTCATGACCAATGACAACGACTGGGTAGTTATCCAGAAAAGCAAACCCCCCAACAATAGCTTTATCGTCTTCGCTTAAACGATCGCCATGCATTTCTTCAAAACCATCGAATACGTTATGCATATAATCTAGCGTGTGTGGACGATTTGGGTGTCTTGCAACTAGCACCTTCTGCCATGGACTGAGATTTGAGTAAATGCGCTCTGTCTCTTCCTGAGACTGTCTTTCTAAAGCGGAGATTTCGTCGGCTAGATTAGCGGGTGCAGGCACAATTTTCTTTAGCTCCTCAATCTTTTCAAGGCACGTATAAATTGGCTGTTCAAACTCTAAATGTTGTTCCATTATTAAAAAAGCTTATAGTTCTCTTCTCCAAATATCTCATTTATTTTTTCGAACGTACTATCCTCTAAGGAAACCTTAAAAGTGTCAACTTTTAGTTCACTTGAGATATTGAGCTCATCGTCCTTTAAATTTAGTACTACATCGATACCATTAGGGTCATTGAGGGCTTTCAATTCATGAAATTTACCGTTGCCGAGCTCTTTTAACTGCTCTCTTGATACATCTAATCTGATTTTTGATGTTACTGTGCTACGAGCTAGCTCAATAGGCATAACGTCTGTAGCCCTAATCTTAATGCCAACATCTTCAAAATTGCCTCTGCGGTAATCGTCGGCTACTACTGTTCCTTTAATCATAACTACGGAATTTTCTTTGAAAAGTGGTTTCTTTTCGTCGTGTAATTCAATGGGCACTGAAACATCAATGATGCCTGTCTCATCTGAGATCTCTAAAAAGACGAAAATACTGGTGCCCTTTTTCACAATCCTTTTGTGATTAATAAGCGCAGGAATGAATTTTTCATTCGTGGTAGTCATGAGCTTATTAATAGGCTGAATTTTTGAAGAAAGAGTTTTTCTTAATAAAGTAACTGGATGTTTGCTGTAATAAAATCCAAAAGATTCTAACTCCATTTTAAGTTTCTCAGACTCAGAGAATTTTTGTAAGGTGTAGCCTGAAACTTTAAGGTCACTCTGCTCAGCAAACATTTCCATAACGGCGGACTCTTTGGATTTAAATTTTTGCTCAGAAGCTTCTAAATAACTCTTTATAGAACTCACTGCTTCATCCCTTGAACATATTTCGTCGAAAGCTCCTGCTTTTGCCATACTTTGAAGTGATCGGATCCCTCCTTTTCTTAAATCTACTCTTGATGCAAAGTCCATTAAGCTTGTAAATTTGCCATTGGCACGTTCAGCACAGACCTCTTCAATAAATTTTCGGCCAACATCTTTTAAAGCAGCTAAACCATACTCAATTTCATTCTTAGCATTAACAATAAATGAAGGGTGCGAGCTATTGATATTTGGTGAAAGAATTTTTACTTCCATTAAGGCACAATCTTTTACGTGAGGCTCAAGCTTGTCTGTTTTGTCTTGTTCTGAGGACAATACTGAAGCAATAAAATGTGATGGGTAATGTGTTTTGAGGTACGCAGTCTGATATGCAATCAATGCATAGGCGGCTGAGTGCGATTTATTAAAGCCATAGCCTGCAAATTTTTCAATGTTGTCAAAAATTTCATTTGCTTTCTTTTTATTGATGCTGTTATTTTCACACCCTTCAACAAAAACACTTTTTTCTGCTTCCATAACATCAGCTTTCTTTTTCCCCATTGCTCTACGTAGGTTATCCGCGTCTCCAAGCGAGTACGATGCTAAGACCTGAGCTGCTTCCATTACTTGTTCCTGGTAGACAAAAACTCCATAAGTTTCGTTTAAGACTTTTTTGAGTGCTGGGTGTTGATAGGCAATACTTTCTCGACCATTTTTTCTATTGATGTAATCATCTGCCATGCCAGAGTTAAGTGGACCGGGACGATATAACGCTACTAAAGCAGTAATATCTGAGAAATTTTCTGGCTTCATTCGTTTGATTAAATCCATCATCCCACTAGATTCAAGCTGAAATATACCTTTAGTTTTTCCTGAGCTTAATAGGTTAAAAACTTTTGAATCTTCATACGAAATGTCGTTTAGATTAAATTCTGGTTTTATGTTTTGGACAGATTTAACTGCATTATTGATGACTGTAAGCGTTCTTAGTCCAAGAAAATCAAATTTAACCAGTCCAACATCTTCAACATCATACATATCTAGCTGCGTCGCCATAGAATTTGTTTCAATATCGTAGTGCAATGGCGTAAATTCATGGATATCATTAGGTGCGATCACCACTCCAGCTGCGTGTTTACCGATACTTCTGGCACAACCCTCAAGCTTTAGAGAAAGCTCTAATACCTCAGCAGCTTCTTCGTTATCTTTTCTAAGTTGTTGGAGCTCTGGAGATTCATCAATAGCTTCAGTTAGCTTAATTCCTGGGGTTAGTGGGATCATTTTTGCGATCATGTCACCAAAACCGTAAGGCTTGCCTAATATCCTTGTGACATCTCTGGTCACACCACGTGCTGCCATAGTACCTAATGTGCCAATTTGAGCTACTGATTCAACACCATATTTGTTTTGTACGTACTCAATTACTTTATCTCGTCCCTCAATGCAAAAATCTATATCAAAATCAGGTAATGACATTCTTTCAGGATTTAAGAATCTTTCGAAAAGTAGTCCGTGCTCTATAGGATCTAGAGCAGTAATAGATAGCATATAAGCCACTAGCGATCCTGCTCCTGAACCTCTACCGGGACCAACCGGAATTTCTTGCTCTTTTGCCCATTTAACAAAATCCATCACAATGAGGAAGTAACCCGGATACCCTTTTTCAATAATGATCTTTAATTCTTTATCTAACCTCTCCTCGTATAAATTTGTTTCTAAGTCTTTATGTTGCGAAAGATACTCCGCTAACTTTTTCCTGGCCAAGTCTTCAAGGTGCTCGGCTAAAGTCTTACCTTCTTGTACCTCATACGAGGGTAAATAGTATTGACCTTCCTCAAGAAAAACATTGCAGAGCTTTGCCACCTCATAGGTATTCTGAAGAGGTATGTCATCGTGCTTAGTCTCAAGTTCTTCTCTAGTTTTAAAGAACTGTTCATTTGAAACAATTGGGTTATCTATTTCATCTTTAAGCAAGGTAGCATTATTAATTGCTACCTTAGCCTGATGCGCAAGATGGTCCTCTTTATTTAGGAACAAAACATCATTTAATGCTACAACAGGAATATCTTTTTCATGGGCTTTGTTTGCTATTAAAGAAGTAGCCTGATCATAGCCCTGATCATTAAAACAATTAACGCCAACAAAGAAATTGGTATCAAACGCTGCTTTGTATTTTAATAATTCAGCTTCTATATATTCTTTATCCTTTCTTGCTGCAAGGTTTTTAATGCCAGTCGATGAGGCCGGCAGAATACAAACAAGGTCGGCGGCATTACTAAAAATATCGTCAATAGGGACACTTCTTTTCTCTGTTCCAGACTTAATAAAAGACTCTGTACTTAGTTTGAATAATTTTTCTAAACCTTTTTTATTTTTTGCCAATAAAATTAGATTTGAATATCCGTTTTGGTCTTTGACATCGAAATCAACGCCACATATGGGCTTGATCCCTTTTTTTACCGCATAGTTATAGAACTTTACCAAGCCAAAAAAGGTGTTCTTATCTGCTAAAGCAACTGCATCCATGCCACATTCAATTGCTTTGTCTACAATTTCATTGGTTTTGGGCAAACCACAGGAAATACTGTAGTGAGATTTAGTTTGCAGATGAATAAAATTAGACATCATTAAATTTTAAAACTTTTTCTGTGAATGTTTGTATATCCCAAATAATTAATGGCAT
>CAJWNO010000031.1 GCA_913044115.1 uncultured Gammaproteobacteria bacterium
TATTTTTCGCGAGGTTTATAAGAAGTTTTTAATTATTTTTTTAAACAATTGTGGTTCTAGAAGAAAACAGTCATGGCCTTTAGTAGATTCGATGATTTTATACTCAGTTTCTACCTCATATTCTCTTAAAATTTCAACAAATTCTTTTTGCTCTTCAGGATAAAAACAGACATCTGAATCAACAGAAATTACTAAGGTTTTAATATCTCTTAGGTTATATATGCTTTCTGTTTCTAAATTAAAATTTTGCCAGCCTTTAATTATTGAGTTATATGATTCTGGAGTAAACCTCTCAATGAATTTTTCGCCTTGATGCATCATATAAGATTCCTGTGAAGTAGCTAAAAACCCCTCAATTGTATCTTCACTATATAAGCTTTTATTTTTAGCTCTTGTAGAAAGCAACTCCAAGGAAATATATGTTTTATGAGCAATCATTCTTGCAAGAGATAGATATTCATCCTGACGATTTTTTGAATCCTTACTTAGATCTAATATATATCCTTGCTCAAGATTATGTAAAAGCTGTAAAGTAGATAGCTTATATCCACTTGATATAGATATAAGCTTATTTACAAAGTCAGGATATAAAGTACAAAACTCAAGAGCCATTAACCCTCCAATAGAAGGGCCAATTACAGCCTCTAAATGAGTGACTCCAATATGGTCTAGGAGTAATTTTTGCGATTCTTCAATATCTTTAAATGAAATATGTGGAAAATCATATCCATAAGTATCTCCTGTGGTTGAATTTTTAGAGTTGGGACCAGTAGAGCCGTAACACCCACCCAAGTAATTGGCACAAACAACAAAGTATTTGTTGGTATCAATTATTTTATTTGGTCCAACGAATTCATCCCACCAACCTGTCTCTAGTTCTTCATTCCAGGGAATTTCTGGAAAATCTTCACTAGAAAAGTTGCCCGACAACAATTGGCTTCCAGTTAAAGCATGGAAGATTAAGACACCATTTTTTCCATCTTTTGATAATTCTCCATATGTTGAGTAAGCAATTTCAACCTCTTTAAGTATCTCACCCGTTTCAAGTGTAAATTGTGGAATGAAAAACTTATTAGAGCTATTTGGTACTTTCAAGTGCTTGTGAAAGATCTTCAATGATATCGTCAATATCTTCAATACCTATTGAAAGTCTTATTAGTTCAGGTGGTGAGCCCGCTGCAATAAGTTGATCTTCATCTAATTGGGAATGTGTAGTTGTTGCTGGGTGAATAGCTAAAGATCTAGTGTCTCCAACATTTGCAACATGTCTGAACATTTTTAAATTGTCTATAAATTTTTGTCCAGCATCTTTTCCACCTTTAATCCCAAAGACCACCATTGTTCCACCAGTACCTTTTAAATACTTTTCTGACAGATCATATGCTGGATCATCTTTGAGTCCAGGAAACCTAACCCACTCTACAAGCTCGTGTTTAGTCAAATATTCCGCAGCTTTAATTGCATTCTCACAATGACGTTCCATTCTTAGAGCTAGTGTTTCGAGGCCACTCATAACTTCAAAAGCAGTATCTGGAGACATATTTGCACCAAGATTTCGCAAAGGAACTGTTCTCAATCTGAGTGAGTATGCAACATTTCCTAAATCACCTAGGTCATGACCCCATCTCATACCTCCATAACTGGTATCGGGTTTATCATAAAGTGGGAAATTACCATTACCCCAATCAAAACCACCTTTTTCAATCACTGCACCTGCAATAACTCTTCCATGACCAGACATCCATTTAGTTAATGAGTAGACAACGATGTCCGCACCATATTCAAAAGGTTTTAGTATGGCTGATGTTGTGAAGGTAGCGTCAACAATTAAAGGAATTCCCTTTGAATGTGCGATATCTGCTAAAGCAGATATGTCAGCAACAACTAATCCTGGATTGGTTATTGTTTCACAATAAATTGCTCGAGTCTTTTCATCAATTGCTGCTTCAACAGCTTCTAAATCAGTAATGTCGACTTTTTTAGAATTGATACCATATTCTGGCAAGATATTATCAAACATTGTATAGGTTCCACCGTAAAGTTGATTTGCAGTAACAAAATTGTCCCCCTGACTCATGATGTTGATTAGCGAGTACATAACAGCAGAGGTTCCTGAAGATAATGCTACACACATAGCACCTTCTTCAAGGGCTGTTAATCTGGCTTCCAATGCTCCAACTGTTGGGTTGCCTAATCTGGAATAAATATTACCAAACTCTTTTAAGCCAAATAGGTTTGCAGCGTGTTCGGTATTGTTAAATTGATAAGCTGTTGTTCTGTAAATAGGAACTGTTATTGATCCTTCAGAATTTTCATCAGAATCCCAACCTGCATGTATTAGTTTTGAATTAAACTTCATATATTTCTCCTTTAATTTGGAGAAGGACTTTGACTATTTAGTTGCATTTCTGCCACATCTTCAGGCACCTTGGATAGTCTTCCAGGTTGCCGAGGTCTTAACCTTCTCTATATGCTTATGAAAATTATATCAAAGTATTTTGATTTAACTAAATATTTTCTATTTTTTCCCAGTTTCTATTTGAATGTCCAAAATGAGAAAAAAGTGTATCAGTTCTGTAATTAACGCTTGTTAAATTTAGTCTTTCAATAATTGCACCGGGTTTCATATCAAAAGCTCTTACAAAATCATTAAGTTTCTTTTCATCAACTTTAAGAGTGTCGAAAGTTTCAATAGTCAATTCGTAAGGTTCAGCTTTTCCAATTGCATAAGAAACTCTCACAAGGCATTCCTCTGCAAGTTCATGGGCTACAATATTTTTAGCTAAATGCCTAGCAGCATAAGCTGCAGATCTGTCTACTTTGCTAGGATCTTTGCCTGAAAACGCTCCACCACCAACAGGTACTGAAGGACCGTATGCGTCAACAACTATTTTTCTTCCTGTCAAACCTGTATCTCCAGCTGGTCCTCCTTTGACAAATGAGCCAGACGGATTTAAATCTAATTCATACTCTCCTGAAACATGTTTAGAAACAATTTCAGAAACTTCATTATGAAGAGCTTCCATGTCGATATCTTTGTGGTGCTGAGTTGAGACAACAACTTTTGTTTTCTCTCCTCCACTTGTAACTTGTACTTTTGAATCAAGATCTAGCAACTCATTTGAGTTTTGAAGGTCCCATAAGTCTTTTTGTATATTTCTTGATTTATCAAATGTTGGTGGCATAAATGATTCTGTCTTATTTGTGGCAAATCCTACCATGATTCCCTGATCTCCAGCACCTTGATCTTCATCGTCTTCAACTGCTGCGCGGATTTCCTCGGACTGTGGCGTTAGCTCATTAAAAATAGATAAATTTTGTAGATCAAAATCTTCGAAACTTGTTTTTATTGTTTTATTTAAAGCTTCAGTAACAATGTTGATTACATCTTCTGTTGTAATATTGGCAATTTCACTTATTTCTCCACCAACGAGAACTAAACCACCTTTTTTTGTACCAGTAAGAAAAGTCTCTACTGCAACTCTTGCTGAACTGTTATTTTCTAATGCCTTAGTCAAGACATAATCTGAGATCAAATCTGCAATTTTATCTGGATGGCCGGGTGAAACTGTTTCAGCTGTTACAAATTTAGTCACTTTTCCTCCAATTAAATTTTTTGCAAAAGTTTTGGAAATACCATTTTTTGTTGTAAAACCACATCAAAAAGCACCTTAGTTGGTATTCTAGGTTGCTGAGGATTTCCTCTCTTTATGCAAACCTAATGGTAATAAAAAATATTTTTTTTTCAAAGGACATATGTAAAAGATTAAATTACTAAATTAGGTAACCTTCTTATATGTTCAGCGAGATAAAAAAAATATCAAGCCTTCTTTTATCAGTAGCTTTTTCTTCGATAGGTTTTATAGCTTCGATAACCGTTACTGTGCTGGCAGCAAGAGAGGTATCTAGCAATCCACTTTTTGTCGGCTTTCCAAATGCTGTCGGAGTGGGTGGTGCAGTCCTTGGGACAAGAATGATATATTTAATATCAAAAACTAATTCTCAACTTAATGCACTGGCTTTTACCTTTTTAATAGGTGCCTTTGGGGGAGCAATTATGTTTTATAGTCTTATAATTGACTCTTTTTTGCTTCTGTTGCTTGGAGCTTTCATCTTAGGAATTGGACAATCAGCAACACTTCAAACCAGGTACGCAGCTTCATTTGTGGCAGGTACGAAATTTAAAGCTACTGCATTGTCTCTAGCAGTTTGGTTTTCAGTTTTTGGTTCTGTATTTGGACCACGTATGGTTGGAAGCTATTCAAATTTTTTTGAAAATATATTTAACTCTGACCTAATCGTTGGTTATGTAATTGCGTTCGTTGGAATGCTATTTGCAGCGGCCTCTCTGTTCACATTTACTTCAAAAAAAAGTATTTTAAGGAGCCCAAGTGATTTAGAAAGTGAATCAAGTGATCAAAGTTCTGAAAGAAAAAATGGTAACTTATTATCGCTTCTCTTAGTTTTAAATCATTTCACAATGGTTGTAATAATGTCTGCTACACCATTGCATATACAAGATATAGGTGAAACCGTTCAGCTGGTTGGAATTA
>CAJWNO010000032.1 GCA_913044115.1 uncultured Gammaproteobacteria bacterium
TCATTTTTAACTGAACCTTGGGATGGGCCTGCAGCAATTGTTGCTTCAGATGGTAGAGATATTATTGCTGGTTTAGATAGAAGTGGATTAAGACCTATGCGTTGGATGGTTTCAGATAGATATGTTTTGGCAGCATCAGAAGTTGGTATCTGTCCATCAGTTGAAGCTGGTGCTTATAAAACAGCCCAATTAGAACCTGGACAAACTATTAGGTACAGAATTGAAAACGATGAGCTACTCGATGAAAGTCAGGTAATTACAAAGCTTAGTGAGAAAAACCCATATATAGAATGGGTGAACTCAAAACCACTTGAAGTTGATCAAACTTTTAATGAGGAAAAAGATAATGCAATAGACGTAGAGAGTCTCTCAGATTTTTATGAATACACACCAGAGGAAGAAAGGTTAATTCTATTACCTATGCTAAAAGGGGAAATACCTACTGGGTCAATGGGAAATGATACTTCCTTGGCAGTCATGAGTAAAAATAGTCCTAGGTTATCAAGGTATTTTCATCAATTATTCGCACAAGTTACAAATCCTCCAATTGACCCGATTCGTGAAAGATTTGTTATGTCTACAAAAACATATCTTGGTAAGAGAGGATCCATTTTAAAAGAAACAGCTCAGCAAGCGAATCTAATATCCTTGGATTCTCCAATATTAAGTGGTGCCTCATTCGACTCTTTAACTGAAAATAAAAGCCTTAAAAATAAGACAATTGTTATTTCTACGACATTTATAAAAGAAAATAAGACATTAGAAGAAGCATTAGATGATATTTGTGAAAAAGTTAAATCAGAGATTTTAGAGAATAATAAATCAGTAATTATATTTTCAGATAGAGGGATAAAACCAGGAGAGTCTGTGGTACCTTCATTGATGGTTATTGGTAAAGTACACCACTATTTAATTGACGCTGGAATAAGACTTAAAGCTTCTTTAATTTCAGTTTCTGGAGAAATAAGAGATTCTCACGATGTTGCTTGTCATATTTCTTATGGGGCCTCTGCTGTTTGGCCATATTTAGCTTTAGAGAAAGTGCGAGAATTATCTATTCAAAATGAAACTCTAAATATTTCTATTGAACAAGCTCAAGAGAATTACCGAAAGTCTTTGAATAAAGGTTTGTTAAAAATTATGTCAAAAATGGGTATATGTACAATATCGTCATATAGAGGTTCGGAGTTATTTGAAATTATTGGACTCAATAGTGAGATTATTAATAATGTGTTTAAATTTTCAAAAACAAGAACTGAAGGTTATGGGTTTGAACACTTCAACAAAAATTTAAGAATATACCAACAGGAAGAACGTGCAGAAATTCTTAATGGAATTGGCGGTTTTTATAAGCACAAAAAAGATGCAGAAACTCACGTAACTTCACCAAAAACTGTTTTAAAACTTCAAAAAGCTGTGAGGTCTGGTGAATTGTCAGACTGGCACAGCTATCTTGAAACACTTGAAGATAGAGATGACGTACAATTAAGAGATTTATTTTCACTTCCAGAAACTACTAACAACAATGTAGTTCTAGAAGATGACTCTTTAAAAGATTTATATAAGAAATTTACTGTAAGCTCAATGTCACTTGGAGCACTTTCTGAAGAAGCTCACCAAGCTTTGGCTATTGCAATAAATCAAATTGGTGGAAAATCAGGTTCAGGTGAAGGTGGTGAGGATCCGGCGAGATTTGATAATGAAAAGAATTCAAAGATAAAGCAAATTGCATCTGGAAGGTTTGGAGTTACACCTGACTATCTTGCCTCTGCTGAAGAATTTCAAATTAAAATGGCTCAAGGTTCAAAGCCTGGTGAAGGGGGTCAGCTACCTGGTTTTAAAGTAGATAAACACATTGCAAAATTACGACATACTGTTGAAGGGGTTACCCTTATTTCTCCGCCTCCACATCATGACATATATTCTATTGAAGATTTAGCGCAATTAATTTATGACCTAAAAACATTCAATCCAGATAATCCTGTTTCGGTAAAGCTTGTATCAGAGCCAGGAGTTGGAACAATTGCTGTAGGAGTAGCAAAAGCTGGTGCGGATATTATTACAATTGCTGGTAGTGATGGCGGAACCGGAGCAAGTCCATGGATAAGTATTAAGCACGCTGGATCTCCATGGGAACTTGGCCTTAGCGAAACCCACCAAGCTCTAGTAAAAAACAACATGCGACATAAAGTTTTGATTGAAGTTGATGGTGGTCTAAGGTCTGCAAAAGATGTAATAATTGGAACTATATTGGGTGCGGATCGATTTGGATTTGGAACACTGCCTTTGTTAGCTCTTGGGTGCAAAATGGTCAGACAGTGTCATGAAAATACCTGCCCTGTAGGTATAGCAACCCAAGATGAAAATCTAAGAGCTAAATTTCCAGGTGCTCCTGAGCAAGTTGTACAATTATTTAAATTCATAGCTAATGATGTCATGGCGTATCTAGATAAATTTGGTGTAAGCGACATTGAAGATTTACTAGGTAGAGCAGATCTTTTAGGATTAAAGATTTCAAATAGCGATTTATCTAAAAGCCTTCATAAAATATTGATGAACTTTTCGATAGAAGAAAAACATCCAGGTTTTATCAGGCATAGTGAAGGTCGTTTATCAAGAAGAATTACTTCTGAAGTTATTAGATCTGTAGAGAGAGGAGAGAAATCATTCCTTCAATATCCAATTTCAAATGAAGATAGAAGTATTGGTGCTAGATTATCCGGAGAAGTTACATTAAGAAAGTTATCTTCAAAACTTGCAGAGAACCCAACAACAATAAGTTTATCTGGCGCAGCTGGACAAAGCTTTGGAGCATTCATTAGAGATGGTATTAATTTGAAATTAACTGGTAATGCCAATGATTATGTTGCAAAGGGCATGGGGGGTGGAAGCGTTACGATTATTCCACAAGGAAGAAAAATGCAAGGAGCATATCATGCTGCTGGAAATACAATTCTATACGGTGCTACAGGAGGACAACTTTTTATTGCTGGCACAGTAGGTCAAAGATTTGGAGTAAGGAATAGTGGCGCAATTGGAGTCGTTGAAGGGTGCAGTGCTCATGGTGCAGAATACATGACAGGAGGCACCTTAGTCATTCTTGGAAACATAGGATTTAATTTTGCTGCTGGAATGACAGGAGGTAAAGCAATCGTCCTAAAAACACAAAAGAACTTTGAACAATACATTTCAGAAACTGCACCAGAATATAAGACAATGTCTGACATAGACAAATTAGAACTAAAAACATTGTTAGAAATTCATATCGAAAAAACAAACTCTGAAACAGCTAAAAAGATTTTAGATAAATTCGATAATTGGGAAAATATGTTTGCTGTATTCGGCGGTATTGCAGAGGTGGAAAAAGACTCTGTTCAATTAAAGCCAGAAAATGTCAAGGCGTTAGATTAATTAGTACTACTAAAAAAAATATAATCATTTAGCATAAAATTATGGGAAATATAAAAACCTCTGATGTTTCAATGCAGTGGTCTAATGTTTTGGAAATGGTATACGAATCACGTATTGATTCCGTTGGATTAAATGAAAGAGTAAACTCACTTGCAACAAGAAGCATAAAAAAAGATTCAAAATTAGAAGCACTAAATATGATTGTTACAATGTGCGACCTAACAACTCTTGAAGGCGAAGATACTGAAGGTAAGATATCTCAAATGGTTGCAAAAGCAATTAAACCTAACCCTTTAGACACCTCAGTACCAAGTGTTGCAGCAGTATGTGTTTATCCTTCTTTAGTTGCTATTGCTAAAGAGAAAGTGCAAAACTCTAATGTTAAAGTTGCCGCAGTATCTTCATATTTTCCAAGCGGTCAAGTGCCTATGGAGTCAAAATTATTAGATACAAAATATGCTATTGATTCTGGCGCAGATGAAATAGACATTGTAATTAATAGAAAAGCTTTTCTTGAGGGTGACTATAGAAAAGTATATGACGAAATAGTTGCTTTAAAAGAGGTGTGCCAAGATGTTCA
>CAJWNO010000033.1 GCA_913044115.1 uncultured Gammaproteobacteria bacterium
ATTTATGCCAGACCTAGGGAGTGCAAGAGCTGATTTTCCTGGTGGGGATGCTCGTCAACTTTACAGATCTATTCAAAAAATATTGAGCTATCCTGACGAAACCGTGATTTTTGTTTGCCATGATTATCCACCTGCATCTAGAAGTGTTAATTGGTCTACTACGGTTGGGGAGCAGAAAAAATATAATATTCATGTAAAAACTTCAATCAGCGAGGACGAGTTTGTTGAGATAAGAGAAGCAAGAGATAAAACTCTTAATTTGCCAAAACTCATTATACCATCAATACAAGTAAATATGAGAGCTGGTAATTTGCCTCCTGCTGAAGATAACGGAGATGTTTACATCAAAGTACCAATTAACAGCATGAAAAATCTAGTCTAATTCTTTTAAAACAGATTGAACAATCTCAAAAATTTTGTCTATATCATGATTTTCTGCAATCAGTGGTGGTGAAAATGCAAGGGTATCACCTGTAACTCTCAACATTAAACCTTTGTGCCAAGCTTTTTTCATGGCTTCATATCCTCTTGCACCAACAGCACCAGGTCTTGGAGCTATTTCTATTGCAGCTACTAAACCCAAGTTTCTTATATCAATTACATTTTTGTCATTTTTTAATTGATGGACAATATTTTCTAAGTATTTGGCAGTTTTTCCAGCTTTGTTGAATAAATCTTCATCTCTGTAAATATCTAGAGCAGCAAGGCCAGCGGCAGATGCAATAGGGTGACCTGAGTAAGTATATCCATGAAAAAGTTCTATAGGCATATCTGCTTCATCCATCATAGTGTCATATATTTTCTTTGATACAACCGCAGCTCCCATAGGAATAATTCCATTAGTAATAGCTTTTGCACATGAAATTATATCAGGCGTAACTCCAAAATATTCAGAAGCTGTTGCTTTTCCAAGTCGACCAAAACCGGTAATAACTTCGTCAAAAATTAATAAAATATCGTGTTTGTCACAAATCTCTCTTAATCTCTTTAAATAATTTTTTGGTGGAGGCAGGACCCCGGTAGAGCCAGCCACTGGTTCAACTATTACAGAAGCAATGTTTGACGCATCATGAAGAGCAATAATATCTTCTAGAGTGTCTGCTAAATAGTCTCCATGTTCAGGAGAACCTTTAGAAAATTTATTTTTATCCGGAAGATATGTATGGGAAATATGATCCACACCAGTAAGTAATGTTCCAAAATATTGTCTGTTTCTTGGCATGCCACCTACTGAAATTCCTCCAAACCCAACACCATGATAACCTCTTTCACGACCAATTAATCTTGTCTTTGTACCTTTCCCCCTCGCTCTATGATAAGCTAGAGCAATTTTAAGAGTACTATCAACAGCTTCAGAACCAGAGTTAGTAAAAAACACATGGTCAAGGCCTTTAGGGAACAAATCAGCAACACGACTGGCAAGTTCAAAAGACTTTGGATGACCATATTGAAAACTTGGAGCAAAATCCAAAGTTGCCGCCTGCTCTGAAATTGCCGAAGTTATTTCTGGTCTATTATGCCCAGCGTTTACACACCATAAGCCAGCAGCACTATCTAATATATCCTGTCCAGTTTCACTTTTGTAATACATACCATCTGCAGCAACAACCATTCGGGGATCTTTTTTAAAATCCCTATTTGCAGTAAAAGGCATCCAATATGATTCTAAATCATTTAATCTTTTCATCTTTAATCCCCAAAAGCAAAATTATGCAAAATCTACTTATATATTAGTAGTCTGACAACTTGTACCAAGAAGGTCAAGTTAATGATCAATATCCTATAAAAATTGATCATTAGCATTTCCTAGCTTTGGGACTACATCACTAACTTTTTCTTTTCTAAATTGTTTGTCTATAGGAATTGGTAGTGCGGGAATTTCTTCTCCTAAGTTATTAACAATTTTGTTTGAAAAAATCTCTCTTACTTTGAAGTGATGATCATTAACAGCCTCTTCAATTGATTTTACAATTGAACAACAACAATCAGCTTTATTAAAAACTTCAGACCAATAATTTTTATCATTCAAAGCAATTATTTTTCTAATTTCTTTAATAACTATTTGTTGATTATTCTGCATATTTATAAATTTATTCGGTAATTCTATAGCCTTACAAAACTTATTCCAAAATCTATCCTCTAGTGGTGCTGCAGCAACATATCCACCATCACTAGTTTTGTAGATATTGTATCTTGGAGATCCACCAGATAAAACCCCATCACTATTACCTGGCCATTTATTTTTAGAAAATCCAGAACCTAAACCCCAAAACATAAAAGGAAAAAGATTATCGGACATAGAAATATCAATATAAGAACCTTCATTATTTAAATCTCTTTTTCTTAATGCCAACAAGATATTAATTACAGCTGGATATGATCCACCAGCTATATCGGCTACAAGTGCAGGAGGTACCACAGTATTTTCGCCGTCACCCATACTTACGCTTAACAAACCTGTGTTACCAATATAGTTTAGATCATGACCTGCAACCATACTTTTAGGACCATCTTGACCGTACCCAGTTATAGAGACATAAATTATATTCTTATTAATTTTCTTTATATTTTCATAATCTAATCCAAGTCTTTTCATTACACCTGGTCTGAATTGTTCAATTATAATGTCAGCTTCTTTAAGAATGGGTTTCAAGATTTTTAAATCACTAGGATCTTTTAAATCCAAGGATAGACTCTTTTTACCTCTATTAAGCAGTGAAAAAGAGGCACTTTGATCACCCCATTTGGGATCAGACAACCTAATCTCATCACCTACATCAGGTTTTTCTATTTTTATTACTTCTGCACCTGTTTCTACTAAAAACAAACTAGCAAGTGGTCCAGGCAAAAGAGTTGAAAAATCTATTACTTTTATGCCCTCTAAGGATCCTTTTAATGATTCACTCATGATAAATTCCTTAATTTTACAAAAGACCTCTTTGACTTAAATTTTTAATCATAGATGCGATACCAAAATCCCATTGTGGACAAGCTGTGGATAAATTTACAAAATTAATAAGCTCTCCTAAATGAGGCTCTGAAATAGTTACTTTATCTCCAATTTTGTGTGTGAAGCCTTCACCCTCAACATCTCTATCCTCAGTTGGAGCAAATAATGTTCCTAAAAATAGCATAAAACCGTCTGGATATTGGTGGTGTCTTCCAATAGTTTGATTTACTAAATCTTCTGGATCTCTGCTTATTTCAGACATAGAACTTGATCCATTTAAAATATACCCATCTTCGCCCTCAACTTTTAAAGTTATGTGAGCTGATTTCATATCATCTATTGAATAGGTTTCATCAAAAACTCTTATAAAGGGTCCAATTGAACATGAAGCATTATTATCTTTAGCTTTGCCCAAAAGAAGAGCCGACCGCCCCTCAACATCTCTTAAATTTACATCATTACCAAGAGTAGCACCTTTGATTATTCCTTTGCTATTGACAGCTAAAACAATTTCTGGCTCAGGATTGTTCCAATTTGAAATAGGATTTAGACCAACTTCTGAACCATAGCCAACTGATGATAAAGTCTGAGCCTTAGTAAAAACTTCAGCGTCTTTTCCTATTCCAACTTCTAAATATTGTGACCATAAACCTTCTTTGATAAGTGCACTTTTAACTTCAAGAGCTTTATCGGATCCAGGAATAATATTTTGCAGACTATCACCAATCAATCCACCAATATGATTTCTTAGACTTTCTGCTTTCTTAGGATCACCTGCTGCTCTTTCTTCAATTACCCTCTCAACCATTGATTTAGCAAATGTTACACCGCATGCTTTAATTGCTTGAAAATCAC
>CAJWNO010000034.1 GCA_913044115.1 uncultured Gammaproteobacteria bacterium
CCTCTATCCGTCTTGACGATCGGTGGATTATGATCGAGATTTTCTTGTATTTCTTTTTCACTAATACCCAGGGTAAAAACTGGCTCATGCTCCAGAACCCAAATAGAATGAAACTTTGGACTTTCATTAATGAGCCTAATCATCTGGTTGTAACAAGCTTGATATTCAATAGTTCCAAGCTCACGCAATTCTACTTTGATCATATTTTTTCTAAGTTAGCATACGATGCAACCAGCCATTTTGTTCCAACCTGAGAAAAGCTTACCTGTATCCTTGCTGCATCACCATTGCCTTCAACGCTCAAAACAACACCATCGCCAAATACTTTGTGATGCACAGATTCACCAAGATTATAAGGCGCACTTTCATTGTTTGAGGTAACAGATGAAGCTGATGCAAAGTAGCTGTTTTTGTATGTTTGTTTTGGTCTTAGAAACTCAATATGTTCATTAGGAATCTCATTGATAAAACGGGAGGGAGGGTTGTATGATTCATGACCATAAAGTCTCCTAAATTCAGTGTAAGTTAAAAATAGCTTGAAACGAGCACGAGTTATGCCAACGTAGCACAATCGTCTCTCTTCCTCGAGTTCATTAAGATTATCCATTGATCTGGAATGAGGAAATAATGATTCCTCCATGCCAACCAGAAAGACATATTTAAACTCCAGTCCTTTAGCGGAATGTATGGTCATTAGTTGAACAGCATCATCAGACTTTGAGGCTTGTGTTTCACCCATATCCAAAGAAACAGAACTAAGAAACGCGGCAATGAAGCTATCATAATCCGACATGTCTTCGTCTTTATTGGCGGACTCAAAGGACTTAACTGCTGATATTAATTCATTAATATTCTCAACTCTAATTCTTCCCTTTTCTCCAGCTTCTTTCATGTGGTGGTCAATTAGCCCACTTTTTGAGATCACCATCTCCACAAATTCTTCAGAACTGAACTCATTAATTTGTTCTGCAGATGTTTCAATAAAATTAGTAAACTGCTCCATTGAAGCTGACGCCTTTCCTTTCAAAGAGCCGTCTTTCAACATGTTTTTGGATGCCTGGAACAATGATATTTCTTGTTCTTGAGAGCTTGCCCTGATATTGGCAATAGTTTTCTCACCAATGCCTCGTGGTGGAACGCTAATGGCTCTTTCAAAAGCTGTGTTGTCATTTCTATTTACTATCAATCTTAAATAACTAATGACATTTTTAATCTCCATTCTTTCGTAGAACCTCACCCCACCATATATGACATAAGGTATGTCTTGTCTTAGAAGGAATTCTTCTATGGTTCTGGACTGCGCATTAGATCTGTATAAAACAGCTGTATCTTTGTATTGATCGCCTCCGTCAAATATTTTATGAATATTTTCAGCAACAAAGTTCGCTTCTTCTTGCTCATTATATGCTTCATAAATATCGATCTTGTCGCCGTCGTTGCCCTCTGTCCAGAGCTTCTTGCCTAATCGGTTAGAGTTTTTACCAATAACAGCATTGGCTGCATTAAGAATATTTCCAGTTGATCGATAATTCTGTTCTAGTCTTACAATTTCTGTTTCTTTTTCTTTAGCAAACTTATTAATATTTTCAATTTTTGCTCCCCGCCACCCGTAAATAGATTGATCATCATCTCCAACAGCGGTTAGTGTTGATTTTTCTCCTACAAGATTTTTAATCCATTTAAATTGAATGGCATTTGTGTCTTGAAACTCATCGATCAACACATTTCTAAACTTATTTTGATAAAGCTTTCTAATGTCAGCATTGTCTCTTATTAGCTCATAAGACCTTAGGATAAGTTCTGCAAAATCTAATAGGTTTTCTCTTTTCATATAGGCTTCATATTGGGCATATATGCGTTTTAACATCTCAAGGTTAAAATCACCCTTGTCATCAATGTCTTTAGGTCGAAGCGCATCATCTTTCCAATTATTAATTTGCCATCTAACCTTCTCAGGCTGCCATTGGTCATCATCTAACTCTAGCTCTTTTAGAATTCTTTTAATCACTCTTAACTGGTCATCGCTATCTAAAATGCTGAAATCTTTTTCAAGACCAGCCTCAGCATAGTGACGTCTCAGTAACTTGTTTGAGATTGAATGAAAGGTGCCGCACCACATTTCAGGGATTGGCTGATTAAGAATAGATTCAATTCTGCCTGTCATTTCACTTGCTGCTTTATTAGTAAAAGTAACTGCAAGAATGCTGTGTGTTGAATTAGATAATGCCTCTATTAGCCAAGCTATCCTATGAACAAGTACTTTAGTTTTACCAGACCCAGCTCCAGCCAGAACAAGAAGTTTTTTAGATTCAGATGTAACTGCTTGACGCTGAGCGTCATTAAGATCATTTAAGATATTGGATACGTCCATTGACTAGACGAACTTATTCTCTCTGAACCAAAGATTGAATGCATACTTTTCACCGCCTGTAACAGGCCTGCCTGCATGCAGTGAAAGTGGGTGTACTTTTGTTGTTCCAGGAAGGACATTTTTCCAAACCAATATTGATCCTTTCTTTGGTTTGACAGATATATTTAGGTCTCTAAATTCTGTGGCGCCGCCTTCTTCAACATCATTTAGATAAGCAATTGCTGTGTATATTCTTTGGCCGCCTCTTTTAAGATGTTTCCTGCCTTCTTCAGTTTCATCATTAAATGCATCGTGGTGATCGTTATATTGTGTACCGCCAGTGTAATAAACAATTTGATATGATTCGGCATTGCGTAGAGGGAAGCCAATCAGATCAGCAATTCTCTGACCCACTTCTCTTGTGGTAGTGGAATGGCTGTGTGGTATCCAACAATTACTTCCTGTTCTATTTTCATGATAGATCCCATCTTTGCCTCCGATAGTTTTAGCTCTTTCTAATTTAGAATCTGACGCCTCAACGAAGTGATCGCACTCATCAGACGAAATGAAATCTTCGATAACATAAATCAAAGGATCATCGTTATAGATAATTTTATCTCCCTCGACTCTTAGTGGTTTTTTAAATTCTTTTTCAATTTTTACAGCTGCTGGGGTTGGGTTGGGTTTTTCTTCAAACTGTTTATCTAAACCAGCATTCACACCCAGTATATATAAAGCTCGCATAGCTAAACCCATACCAATAAGGGCAAAAACTAAAGCAAAGATTGAAATGACAAATGCAGCTACTTCCACAAGGTTATTATACTTGAATCTTATTACTAATAAATTGGCTCAACTTGTATTTTTAATAGTTGTCCGCTTTATTTTTGAATTCCTGGTTAGCTGAACGAAATTCACCCGTGATTTGCTCAACAAGATCAGCCACTTTTGGAGAACTTTTGATTGAATTGATACCTTGGCCAGAACCTTTGATATCTTTCCAAACTTTCTTTTCAGCATTTCCCCCAGAATTAAAGTTCATTTTTGATTTGTCAGCGTCTGGCAGATTTAATGGGTCCATGCCTGCTTTTTCAACAGATGGTGATAGGTAGTTGCCATGCACGCCACTGAAATAGTTTGTATAAACAACATCCTTTGCAGCTGAGTCGATAAGCATTTGTTTATAATCATCATCGGCTTCTGATTCTTCGGTTGCAATAAACCTGGTACCCATATATGCGAGGTCCGCTCCCATAGCTAGAGCACTAGCAACAGAGTAACCATCTGAAATTGCGCCAGATAAAAGTATTGTTCC
>CAJWNO010000035.1 GCA_913044115.1 uncultured Gammaproteobacteria bacterium
CCTTGTTGAGCTCTTACTTTTCCATATCCACCACATTGACCACACTGCTTTGGTTGTGAACCTTTATTAGCTCCGGTTCCGTTACATGATTCACATTTTCCAGGTACTGTTAGGGAAATTTCGACTTGGTCCCCAGAAAAAGCTTGTTCAAGAGAAATAGATAAATCATATCTTAAATCTGAGCCAGCAGAAGCAGATCTTCTTCTTGAATCACTTCCCATACCAAACATATCTTCAAAAATATCTGAAAAACCGCCAGTTCCAAAACCCGAAAATCCTCCACCCGGACTTCCTCCACCACCTTGAGAGAATGCGGCATGTCCATACTGATCGTAGGCAGCTTTTTTTTGGGGATCTTTTAAAATCTCATAAGATTCTGATATTTCTTTGAATTTTTCTTCTGCTTTTTTATCACCAGGATTTCTGTCAGGGTGATACTTCATAGCTAATTTACGGTAAGAAGATTTTATTTCACTATCCGACGCAGATTTAGATAAACCAAGTATCTCGTAATAATCACGTGCCATAAATTATGCCTTAAGTTTATCTTTAGTCTATTTACGAAGCATCTTTCTTTTCTTCATTATCTTTGACTTCTTCGAAATCAGCATCCACAACATCTTCTTTACTTTCACCAGTATCATCTGCGTTGTCTGCACTCTCAGCATTGTTTGCTTCATTTGCTTTGTAAGCTGCTTCTCCCATCTTCATCATAACTGCTGATAAAGACGATGTTTTTTCTTTTATTATTGAAATATCTTCACCTTCTAAAGCTGTTTTGAGTTCAGCAACAGCATCTTCTACCTCTTTCTTTGCATTATCCTCAGCCTTATCACCTAAATCGGATAGTGATTTTTCGGCTCCATGTATCATTGACTCAGCTTGATTTCTAGCATCGATGGCTTCTCTTTTTTCTTTGTCCGCTTCAGCATTATCCTCGGCTTCTTTTACCATTCTTTCAATTTCATTGTCGTCAAGCCCACCAGATGCTTGTATTGTAATGTTATGAGCTTTTCCAGTAGCTTTGTCTTGAGCGCTTACGTTAACAATACCATTTGCGTCAATATCAAATGTTACTTCTATTTGGGGTACTCCTCTTGGAGCAGGTGCAATACCTTCCAAGTTAAATTCGCCTAAAGATTTATTATCTGAGGCCATCTCTCTTTCACCCTGAGAAACTCTAATTGTGACAGCTGATTGATTATCCTCAGCAGTTGAAAAAATCTGAGATTTTTTTGAAGGAATGGTTGTGTTTCTGTCAATTAATCTTGTAAACACACCACCCAATGTCTCAATTCCTAATGATAGCGGAGTAACATCCAATAGAAGGACGTCTTTGACGTCACCCATTAAAACCCCACCCTGTATTGCTGCACCTGAAGCAACAACTTCGTCAGGGTTTACACCTCTATGAGGTTCTGTCTTAAAAAATGAGGTTACAGCTTCAACTATTTTTGGCATTCTAGTCATTCCACCGACAAGAATAACCTCGTCAATATCACTAGCATTAACTCCGGCATCCTTCAAGGCAGCTTTGCATGGTTTAATGCTTTTAGTAATGAGATCATCTACAATACTTTCAAATTGTGATCTTGTTAATTTTACATTAAGATGTTTTGGCCCACTTGCATCAGCTGTTACAAAAGGTAGATTAATATCAGTTTGAGCTGCACTAGAAAGTTCTATTTTAGCTTTTTCGGCAGCCTCTTTCATTCTTTGAAGAGCTAATTTATCAGTCCTTAAGTCAATTCCATTTTCTTTTTTGAATTGTTCAGCTATGTAATCTATTATTCTTTGATCAAAATCTTCTCCACCTAGAAATGTGTCACCATTTGTTGATTTTACTTCAAAAACACCATCTCCAACTTCTAGGATTGATACATCAAATGTTCCACCGCCTAAATCATAAACTGCAATTGTACCACTTTCTTTCTTGTCAAGACCATAAGCTAGAGCAGCGGCAGTTGGTTCATTTATAATTCTGAGGACCTCTAATCCAGCAATTTTTCCAGCATCTTTTGTTGCTTGTCTTTGTGCATCATTGAAGTAAGCGGGCACTGTAATTACAGCTTTTTCAACTTTTTCTCCAAGAAATGCTTCGGCATCTTCCTTGAGTTTTCGCAAGATAAAGCTAGATACCTCAGAGGGTGCGTAGTCTTGTCCGTTAGCTTGAACCCATGCATCCCCATTTTTGGCAGATATAATTTTATATGGTACTAATTCAGAAAATTTTTTGGAATATTCGTCATCATGTCTTCGCCCTATCAATCTTTTAATAGCAAATAAAGTGTTTTCAGGATTTGTTACTGCCTGTCTTTTAGCAGGCTGTCCAACTAATCGTTCGTCATCTGTAATGCCTACCATAGATGGTGTTGTTCTGGCACCTTCACTATTTTCAATAATTTTAGGTGATTTACCATCCATCACAGATACACATGAATTCGTTGTACCTAAATCGATACCTATAACTTTTGCCATTAATGCGCTCCCTAAATTCAGAATAATTCCTAAGAATTAGTTATTTAAATAATATAATTTTGTTATATGGGTTAAGTTGTTGAATTTACAAGATTATAAATAAAAATTATTTCTGTTCATTTTTTTTATTATTTTGTTCTGTAGTTTCTTCTTCAGATTTTTTTGATATTCCTACCATTGCTGGCCTAACTAGTCTGTCATGTAAAAGATATCCTTTTTGTGAAACTTCAACAACATACCCTGGTTCCTTTTCATTTGTTGGAACTTCAAACATTGCTTGATGAAGGTTATAATCAAACTTCTCTCCTAGTGGATTAATTTGTTTTAAACTATGTTTTTCAAATGTGTTTAATATTTCCTTTTCAACAATTTCTAAACCAATGACTAAGTTTTTTATTGGCTCAGAGAGTTGTGATTTATCATCGGGAACTGCCTCTAGTGCTCTTTGAAGATTATCAACTGATGAAACTAAGTCTCTTA
>CAJWNO010000036.1 GCA_913044115.1 uncultured Gammaproteobacteria bacterium
AATGTTGCTGAATTAAGACATGATAATCCTTTTAGTAGATATTTTGTTGAGGCAGCCAGCCAACATTATCCTTTAAATGACGATTTTAACGGATCTGAGCAAGAGGGTGTGGGGCTTTACCAAGTCACACAGAAAAATGGAAAGCGTTGTAGTGCTGCTGTGGGTTATTTAAATCCTGTAAAAAATAGAAAAAATCTGACAATCCTTACAGACACTATCGTTGATAAAGTAATTTTTGAAGACCTTCGAGCAACATCAGTTAAGTGCAGAACAAAAACTAAAGACCATGAAATTTTTTCAAAAAAAGAAATTCTATTATGTGGTGGTGCTTATGGTTCCCCAACTATATTGATGAGATCGGGTATTGGAAATGAAAATTTCTTAAAATCAAAAGATATTAAATGTCTTGTAGATTTGAAAGGAGTTGGTGAGAACTTACAAGATCATATTGATTACATAACTTCTCATAGAGTAGATAGTTGGGAGTTATTTGGCAGTCCTTTCAAAACTCTAAAATTTACACTCAGAGCCCCTATTGAGTTAGTCAAATATGTACTAACTAGCAAGGGAATGTGGACTTCAAATTTAGCTGAAGGTGGTGCATTCATTAAGAGTGATGATTCTCTCGATGTGCCAGATCTGCAACTTCATTTTACAGTTGCTATGGTTGAAGATCATGGCAGGGAAGACATCTGGGGTAATGGATTTAGCTGTCATGTTTGTCTTCTGAGACCAAAGTCAATCGGAACAGTTAAGATTAATTCAAAAGATCCTGACGATGATCCAATAATAGATCCTAACTACTTGTCGCACGATGATGATATGAAGACCTTGATCAGAGGTTATAAGAAGATGATGGAAATAATGAATACAGAACCTCTAAAACAGTTCAATAATGTTAGAAATCCCGTAAATATTAACGATGATAAAGCAATTGAAACTGCTATTAGAACAAGGTCAGATACTATTTACCATCCTGTCGGAACATGTAAAATGGGAAATGACGATATGGCTGTAGTTGATAGCAATCTCAGAGTTAGAGGCGTTACTGGCCTACGTGTGGTAGATGCTTCAATCATGCCAACACTTGTAGGAGGCAATACAAACGCTCCTGCTATAATGATTGCTGAAAAAGCAGCAGATTTAATTAAAAATAATGCAACCTGAACCATTTAACTTACTAGCTCCATCGCATATTTTATTTGCGCTACTTTGTATCGCAATTGTTATTTTTCTGCCTAGAATATTCATTGGCAAGAGTGAAAAAACAATTAGAAATGTGAAATATTTTCTTGCCTTCTTAATGTTGTCGCATGAAATTATTGATCCTTTCTTTAAAGTTACTTTCTTTGATGAAATGGTAAAAGATTCATTGCCTTTACATATGTGTGCTTTTTCTACTTGGTGTATATCTATATATCTTTTAGGTGGACACAGAATGTTTTTCTTGTTTGCTTACTTCTGGGGTATTGCTGGCGCAGGGATGTCTATTCTTACTCCAGATACACTAACAGGATTTCCGACCTTCGATTATTTAAACCATATGTATGGCCATACTCTAATTCTCTTAGGTGTTTCAGCGGTGCTTATTCTTTCAAACGAAAGGCCGTACCTTAAGGACTATTTTAGTGTGATGCTTTTCTCGAGCTTTGTTTTCTTACCTGCAATGTATGCAATAAATTTTGCCCTTGATACGAATTATTGGTACATCCTTGAGAAGCCAGCTGGTGATAATATTATGAATTTTATGCCTGATGCGCCAATGCACATTGTGGCTTTAATACCAGTTGCTTGGTTAATAACTTACCTTATCTATGTGCCCTATCAATTGAAAGATAGGAATGCCTGAAAGCTATAATCATTTACATTTTAAAAGCGTTGGATCTACTAATGATCTATGTAGAGATGAATGTAAAAAACAATTAAAACCAGCACTAATTACAGCAGACAAGCAGACTGCTGGTAGAGGCAGAAATCAAAAGAAATGGGAAAGTCCTCAAGGTAATATTTCATTCTCATATGGGTTCTTTTCTGAGAAACCTCACCCAGCTCTTAGCTTGTTAGCCGGTCTAAAAACTACAATCGCAATAGAAAAAGTATTTGATAAATATGTGAAGCTAAAGTGGCCAAACGACTTGATATTTGAGTCTAAGAAAATCGGCGGCATTCTTGTGGAAACAGAAAATTTTGAAAATAAATTTTTAGTTGTTATAGGAATAGGTATAAATTTAAAAGTGAATCCAAATGAGCCACATTGGGGTGATTTAGATGAAAGTTTAAATAATGAAGAGAAGAAATTGGTGTTTATTCGAGAGTTAGCTTGGGAGGTTTCAAAACTAGAAAATTATTCTGATGAAAACTGGCAGTCTGATTGGATGGCAAATTGTGCGCATATGAATAGCAAAATTAAAATTGCATCTTCTAACGAAGATCTTTTTTTTCAAGGCATCGATCATACAGGCGCTGCTTTATTAAAAAACACTAATGGTGAAATAATTACTTATCAAGAAAGCTCATTAAGTGTTATGAATTTATATTGATGTAAAGTGTTACAATTTTTAGATAAATGAAAATTTATGGTACACAAAATTCAAGAGCTGTAAGACCTATTTGGACTGCAGAAGAAATGGGACTTAAGTATGAACTTGATATGATGCCCTTCCCTCCTAGAGTATTCCAAAAAGAATATTTAGAGACCAATATGCTTGGAACTGTGCCCTATCTTGTTGATGGAGACATAAAAATGACTGAATCAGTTGCGATGTGCCAATATATTGTTGAAAAATATGGTCCAACAGAGCTGTGTGTTAAGCCAGATGAAAAGGATTACCCAAATTACTTAAA
>CAJWNO010000037.1 GCA_913044115.1 uncultured Gammaproteobacteria bacterium
AATTAACCGAAATTCTATCTGAAGATGGTCACAGCATAACCCTCGTCGATCTTGATGAGGAAAAACTCGAAAAAGAGTCAGAACAACACGATATAAAAATTGTGTCTGGAAATTGTTGTTATCCACAAACACTCGAAGACGCAAATATTCAAGACACAGAGTTGGCTATTGCCATGACCGAATGGGACGAAGTTAATTTGGTTGCTTGTCAAATGATTAAACATCTGAATAAAAAAACCAGAACCATGGCTAGAATTAGAGCAAGAGAATATTTGAAAGGCAAAGGTAATAAGATTTTTGAAAATGGAGAATATTCAATAGATGTTTTAATTTCCCCCGAAACTTTAATAACAGAATATATTTCTAAATTGGTTCAACTACCTGGTGCTTTACAAGTTCTGGATTTTGGTAACGGCAGAGCATCGATGGTCAGTGTAAAAGCTGTCGAAGATGCTCCAATTACAGGACATAAGATTTCTGAATTAAAAGAACACATACCAAATGCAGATGCCAGAGTGGCAGCTATTTATAGAGAAGAAGAAATTATTATCCCTAGTGGAGATGACTTTATAAAAGATGGAGATGAAGTTTACTTTATCTCTGCAAGAGCGAACATAAAAAAAGTTATGTCAGAAATTAGGCCTGCAGATTCAAAACATAAAAGCATTATGATTGCAGGTGGCGGAAAAATAGGAAGAAGGTTGGCAAAAATACTCGAAGATAAATTTAGTGTCGTTAAGATAATTGAAAAGAGCAGAAAGAGAGGAGATTACTTATCAGAAAATTTAGATCATGCATTGGTTCTCAATGGGGATGCAACAGATGAGGATCTGTTAATTGAAGAAGGCATAGAACAAATAGACATGTTTTGCTCTGTTACAGATAGTGATGAAGCAAATGTGATGTCTTCTTTACTAGCTAAAAAACTCGGTGCTAAAAAGGTATTATCTTTGATGAATAAACAGTCATTTTTAGACTTGATTCATCAGGGGGAAGTGGATATTACTGTTATCCCCAATGAAATAACAATTGGAGTGGTATTAAAAAATATTACTAAAGCTAAGATTGAAAGAGCCCATACGTTTAAGAAGGGTAAATCAGAAGCTTTAGAGCTGATAGCGAGCCAGGAAATAACTCCTAAAATTATTGGTAAAGGAGTCGACGACATAAAGCTTCCCAATGGATGCACAATTAGCGCTATAATTCGTGAAAAAGAAGTTAAAATTGCCCATCATGATGTTAAAATTCATGAAAATGATCATTTAATTATTTTTCTTTCTGATAAAAAACTATTTCCAGCTTTGGAAACAAGTTTAATGAGTTAGAAGATATTAATCGATTTTATTGAAAATTAAATGAAGTTTAGATTAATTTCAAGAATTTTAGGAATAGGTTTAATTGCCTTTTCTTTGCTTCAGCTAACACCAATTTTAGTTTCTATTACATACAATGAAGAGAATCTTTCTGCCTTTGGATACTCTTTTTTAATTACATTAACCTTTGGTTCTTTTCTATATTTAGTAAATTTTGAAAAGAAATATGAGGGCATAAGGGTAAAAGAAGGGTTTTTGCTGACTGTTTTGCTTTGGTTTTTCTTTACCATCTTTGCTAGCTTGCCTTTTATTCTTGGTTCTAAAAGCGAATTATCATTAGTAAGCGCTTACTTTGAGGCAACATCAGGATTAACAACAACTGGCGCAACAATTTATTCTGACCTGTCTTCAGAATATTACTCTATTCTATTTTATAGAGGATTGTTGCAATGGGTTGGTGGTCTTGGAATCATTGTTTTAGCAATTGCTTTAATGCCTCTTTTAGGAGTTGGTGGAATGCAGTTATATAGGGGGGAAACACAAGGTCCTATTAATCAAAGCAAATTGAGGCCAAAAATAGCTGAAACAGCTATGGTTTTGGTCTACATATACTTAATTTTGACTGTTTTATGTTTTTTCTCCTATTTTATAGCTGGCATGGACTATTTTGATGCTGTAGTACATTCCTTCACGACTATTGCTATTGGAGGTTTTTCAAACTATAACGAAAGTTTTGCTTACTTTGATAACAGCGCTATAAATCTTTTGGCCATTATATTCATGTTTATATCTGGTATAAGCTTTTCTCTTCACTATCTATCTTTTTCAAACTTTAAGCTTTTTAACTATGTTAAAGATCCTGAGTTTGGATTTTATTGGAAAATGCTCGCCCTTACTTCCTTTATTTTTATTGTAACAACCTGGCTTTATAGTTCTGAACTATCATCAAGCAAAATTATTTCGTCGCTATTTACTGTAACTTCGTTTGCAACTACAACCGGATTTACAGTTCTGGACCACACTTCATTCCCAACTTATCTTCCTCAGCTACTTATCCTTGTTGGCATGATTGGTGCATGTGCAGGATCAACCGCAGGAGGGTTCAAAGCTATAAGAGGCTTAGTTCTCTTAAATCATGCGAAAAGAGAGCTAAAAAAACTAATTCATCCAAATCTTGTTTTACCATTGAAAATTGGCAGAAAGAAAATAAATGCTGAAGTAGCAGATTCGGTTTGGGGTTTTTTAACTGTATATTTGCTTGCTTTTTTAATAGGATCTTTTTTATTGCTAGGGCAGGGGATAGACACAGAGACTGCTTTCTCAGCGATAGCAGCATGTCTTAATAATTTAGGTCCAGGACTAGGTGAAGTAGCTTATAATTACGCAGGAATGGATGCGTTTACAAAAGTCCTTTTGGCTTTTGTAATGATACTTGGAAGATTAGAAATCTATACTTTGT
>CAJWNO010000038.1 GCA_913044115.1 uncultured Gammaproteobacteria bacterium
CTTTCTCATTTTGTAACAATTTTACAGATGAGGATTTATACAAGTTAAGAAATCTTTCGGAAGGAAGAGACTAGAAGCCAAATAATTAGTATTATTATCAGTCCGGAGAGGTGGCTGAGTGGTCGAAAGCGGCACCCTGCTAAGGTGTTAGACGGGTAACTGTCTCGAGGGTTCGAATCCCTCTCTCTCCGCCAACTAGGAGAAAAATATGAAAAAATCTTTAATATCTTTAATTGTTTTACCACTATTTTTAAGCTCATACGGTGGTATGTGGGAACCATATCAAATACCAAGTCTCAAAAAAGAATTACGAGACGCAGGCTTCTATAAAAATGTGAATAGTATAAGTAGTCCCTTTGAATATCCAATGAATGCTATTGTTAGCTTGGGATACTGTTCTGCTGCTTTTATTTCTCCAGAAGGTTTAATTGCGACTAATTACCATTGCGTTGAAAGAGATTTCATTCAGCCAAACTCATCAGCAGAAAATGATCTCTTTGAAAAAGGGTTCATAGCAAGATCAAAATCAGAAGAGATTCAAGCTGCTCCTGGGCAAAAAATTTATGTAACTCTAGAAAGTACAGATATAACCAGTGAAATTCTTGAAGGTACAACAGACGATACTGATAGTGTTGAACGATTCAAAATTATAGAAAATAACAGTAAAGCAATAATAAAAAATTGTGAAACTTCCGATGAAATCGAGTGTAGAGTTAGATCTTTCTTTAGTGGAGAAACATACAAGCTTGAAAAAGTTCTGCAATTGAAAGATGCAAGACTAGTATATGCACCTCCTGCTCATGTTGGCGAGTATGGTGGAGAGATAGATAACTGGATGTATCCAAGACACACCGGTGACTTTGCTCTAGTTCGTGCTTATGTTGGAAAAGATGGCTCAAGCAAAGAGTATGCAGAAGACAATGTGCCATATAGCTCCGAATCCTTTTTAAAAGTTTCAGCAAAAGGAGTAGAAGAGGGTGATTTTGTTATGGTGCTTGGCTATCCCGGCAGAACAAACAGATTACTTACATTCAATCAAAGAGAATATGACTTAAGTGTAGGCTTTAAGAATTACGTAAATTTTTTGGAAAGTAGAATTAATTTAATTAATACACATACCAATGATGAAGATGGCTCTAGTCTTGCTTATAGAGGTGCAAAGAGCGGTGCAGAAAACTATTACAAAAAGATCTCTGGTCAAATACAAGGCGCAAAGAATTTTAATGTACTGCAAAGAGAAAGAGAAAATTGGGCCCAATTTCAAAAATATGTAACAGCTAATGCTAGTTCTGCAGATAAAGCTTATTTGAATGAGCTATTAGCCATCGTTGATAAAGACATAGCAAACACTGAATCAAATAGATACTTTGGTGGTTCAACCTTAATTGATTTTGCTTACTACCTGATGAGAAATGCAGAAGAAAGAATGAAAGAGGACGACCAACGTAAATCTGGTTTCCAAGAAAGAGATCAAAGCAATATAAAAAATCGGATCAAATATTTAAATAATTCATTTAACATAAGAGTTGATAAGGAACTCTTCCTTGCAAACTTAGCTACATATAGAACATTTAGTAATGAATTAAGGCGTCCGGTCTATAGTGAATTATTGAGTTTAGATAACAGCTCTGAGGATACACTTGAGCAAGTAAATACGATTTATTCTACGTCATATTCAACTCCAGAAAGTATGCTCCAATTGTACGATATGAGTTTTGAAGAGATTTCAAAATTAGATGACCCTCTTATAAGTTTTGTTGTATCTATCTATGATGAAAATAGAGACAATGAGGAATTACGAGAAAAAAGTTCAGCAAGAAAACAACTATTAAGATCGAAATTCATTAAACTTCTTAGGTCTTATTATCAATCTATAGACAAACAGATTTACGCTGACGCAAACTCAACTTTAAGAGTTACTTTTGGTAATGTAATGGGTTCAACTTTGCGTGACGCTGTTTATTACCATCCTTTTACAAAATTAGAAGGTATTCTTGAAAAGAATACAGGCGTTGAGCCATTTAATATTTCGAAAAGCTTAGAAACCCTTATTAAGTCAAAAGATTATGGACCATATGCGAGTAAGGAACTAGGATCTGTGCCCGTAAACTTTTTATCGGATTTGGATATCACTAATGGCAATTCTGGCTCAGCAACTATAAATAACAATTTTGAATTAGTAGGATTGGCATTTGATGGAATGTTGGAAACAATAATCTCTGACTATAGTTTTATCCCTGAAGCGAGGACAATATCTGTAGATTCAAGATATCTTTTATGGACTTTAGATAAAGTTGAAAATGCAGAAAACTTGCTTGAAGAGATAGAGATTGTTAACTGATTAGATGAAGTTATGCTGAAATAAATTTATGCGATGGTTTGCGGCTTTATTTTTTTTATTGTCATCTTGTACAAGTTATAAATCTGAAGATATACCTTCTTACATGGTTGCTAATTCTGGCGCCTTTGTTTTTTTGGAGGCAGCGAGATCTAATACTGAAGGTTTCACTATTAATAGAAAAAATAAGAACTTGCTGGTCTATGGGCTCCCCTTTGTTGATCAAGATACCATTTTGACGATTGGTGAGTACGAAGTATTAG
>CAJWNO010000039.1 GCA_913044115.1 uncultured Gammaproteobacteria bacterium
AAACAATATATTGGTTTTTGATTGAAAAAGATAGCAAAAATATTCTTACTCGAGGATACGGAATTATTGCTGAAGAAGACTTAGATTTAATTAATTCTTTTTAAATATATATAGTTGCTAGGTACACAACAACTAAAGCAAGTATTAACATTACCCCATTAAAAGCACCTCTTAATGCAGCACTAAGTTTTGTAGCATAGCTATGTAATGCAATCACAACACCAGCTAACCCAAGAAGTGATACTTCAAGTAGCCAATTTGAAGTTGTGCTTTGTTCTAAAAAGTAAAGAGTCAATCCGGACACTAATGCTAAAAAGTATGATGTCCAAGAGACTGAACTAAAATAGCCTCTTAAAGTATCTGTAGTTTTTTTCGATGGATCGATTTTATAAAGCTGAGGTGCAAATACTGCCCAAAGAATCATTGATCCAAGCCAGACTGACAAACCAATCATGTGTATGTATTTAATAATTACTTCCATAAAAAAAGACTACCATTAATAAATTCTTTTATGATATTGATATGAATGAATACAAAGCATTAGTTCAAAAAGAAATGGGTTTATTCACAGATCTTGAATTTACAACAATGGATTACCCAAAAATCAAAGATAAAGAGTTAATAATAGAAACCAAAGCAGCAACTTTAAATTATGCTGATCTTTTATTATCAAGTGGGCTGTACCAATCGAACCCAAAACATCCATTTGTACCTGGTTTTGAGGTTGCAGGCTACATAAAGGAGTGTCATGAAGATAGTCAGTTTGAAGTAGGAGATAGGGTTGTAGCAGCGACCACTGTATTTAGATCTGGAAGACATGGAAGTTTTGGTGATGTTTGTGTGGTGTCTGAAAATCTAACTTATAAACTTCCTGAAAATATTTCATTTGAAGTAGGTGCGGCAATTCTTATGTCATACCTTACTTCAGACTTTGCACTACACAGAAGAGCTCAAATAAAACCTAATGAATTGGTATTAGTGAATGCAGCAGCAGGTGGAGTGGGATTATCAGCTATTCAACTTGCAAAGATATCTGGTGCAAGAGTTATTGCCGCAGTAGGTTCTGAAAAAAAGAAAGAGTTAGTTAAACAATTTGGACCAGATTTAATAATAAATTATCAAGAGGAAGATTTAAAAGAAACTGTGGAAGCAAAATTTGGTAAAAGACCAGTGAATATCTTTTATGATCAAGTTGGAGGCGAACCTTATGAACAAGGAATACGACTATTAAGTTCTGAAGGCCGAGCACTGATAGTAGGCTTTGCAAGTGGAAATATCCCTTCCCAACCACTTAGCTATTTACTTGTTAAGAATATTTCAATTATGGGTGTGTTCATGATCAGTTTCGAGAATGATGATAAAAAATATCTTCAATCAAGGATGGAGTTAATATTTGATTTATACACTAATCAACAAATTGAACCTGTCTTTAAAACTATTAAATTTGATGAAATTGTCGAGTATCTTGACATGATTGGAAGCAGAAAAACTGTTGGAAGAATAGTTGCTGTTCGATAGCAACAATAAATTAAATAACTAATATATAAGAAATGGCAAAATTATATTTTTATTATGCAGCAATGAATGCTGGAAAAAGTACAACTCTCTTACAGTCTGCACATAACTATGAAGAAAGAAATATGAGAACTCTTTTATTCACACCAAAACTAGATGACAGATTTGGAGAGGGAAAAATTGCTTCAAGAATTGGTTTGGACAGGGAATGTGAAATTTTTACTGCTGATGATGATCTATATGTTTGGACTGCACATGAACATCAGAGGGAAAAAGTATCTTGCGTACTTGTTGATGAATCACAGTTCCTTAGCCCAAAACAAGTGCTTCAATTGTCTTTGGTTGTAGATAAGCTTAAAATTCCTGTTCTTTGCTATGGATTGAGAACAGATTTTCGTGGAGAACCTTTTCCAGGAAGTGTATATTTATTAGCCTGGGCTGATGAAATGACTGAAATAAAAACAATTTGTAAATCAGGTAAAAAAGCAACCATGAATGCAAGGCTAGATGAGAATGGCAATAGAGTAACTGAAGGAGATCAAATCTCTATTGGTCTGAATTACGAGGCTCAAGCAAGAGATGTTTTTGAATTAGATAAGGTTTCTCCGATAGGCTATCAAATCCCCGAAGCTAATTAAATTTAAGCTCCGTTTTCTAATGGTGGTTCAGGCCTAGTTGCAAGCCATGTACAAAGTGCAATTCCGAATGCACCAAAGATTAAGTCGCCAACTAATGAAAAAACAAAATAGATTGTTAAAACAAAAGTTGGAATAATCATAGATATAGCAAGCTTTTTAGCTCTTCTTGATAGGCCTCTATATGTTTTCCAATTTAAAATTATAGGTCCAAATATTCTGTGATTTTCTAACCA